>CABYNZ010000020.1 GCA_902520485.1 uncultured Prochlorococcus sp.
AGTAAAAACAAAGGAAGAAATTTCCTCAATAAAGTAAATTTATTCTTATCTTTTTTTGTTCTATTTTTTGGGATAGTTTGTTTATTTAGATTTAACTTTTACTTTGGCTTTATTCTTTCTTTTTTGGGCTTGTTTGGAGTTAATTCTTCAAAATCTGAAAGTCAATTTTTTAAAATTGAAAACATACTTAAATTTACTAAAGTTTCTGAGATCAAATTTAAGCCTTTGAGGAAAATTGAATACGATTCAAATTTCTCTGAATTTAATACACTAATAAAAAATAAAAAGGATGCAAAGGATAAATATTTTTTTGTTACGAATAATGGTAGATGGACCGGTTTTGTTGATGAGAATATTTTAAAAACTGTTTCCTTAAAGAAATGGGAACGGAACTTTGTAGGAGATTTTAAGAAACCAATCGATAGTTTTGAAAGTGTATCTTATAACGAAAAACTATGGAAAGCTATTGAAAGGCTTGAAAAAACAAGTGAAGGTTTTTTGTTGGTTATCAATGCTGCAGATATCCCTTTGGGGATAATTGATAGGTCAAAAATTGGAAACTTTATATTGAATAAATTAGGTTTTAATTTGCCTTCAGAGATTGTTAACAAATTAAACTTTAAAAATCATTACCCCTTAGGAATTGAATTGCCAAGAATAATTAATTCGATGAAGCAGAAAGGAGATCTTTAATAACTTGCTATATAAAGTTTCTAGTATTTTTATTACCTATCTCAATATTTTTGAAATTTATATTTGATTTATTTTCCAGAAACGAATTCCTCAAATGTTGAACTATTTCATCATTTGTTAGTTTTAAATTTACTTTTGGTGGAGCTTCTTCTTTGAATATTTTGAACCACAAATCTCTTGAAGGATTTGTTTGAATCTCTCCATGTTGAAGGAATGCTCCTTTTTTACGAAATTGGGCACTTCCTATTCTCTTAAAACCATCCTGATCAACTAAATCAGAAATTAATGAAGTCCCAAAACAATTTGTTTTAATCCTTGATTTTCGTAAATTACCATATTCTAAGTTTAGACCTAATTTCCTAAAACTTTTCATTAACCAATTATTAACCATTTCATAACTTAAGACTTTATAGTAAGTTTTTTTAAATGTTAATGCATATGTTATTCCTCCTGAATGCAGAACAGCGCCCCCTCCAGAGGGACGTCTAACAATATTAATTTCCCCATTTGATAATAGATTTTTCCAATGAGTAGGAATTTCCTTTTGGTGATAGCCAATTGAAAGCCAATCCCCAGTCCAATAGTAGAACCTCAATGTGAGTATTATTTCAGGATTCGAAATTGTCTGATCTAAAGAATTTAAATCTAAAGCCATTTGATCAAATCCAGGCAATTTATTTGTCGAAAAAATTAAAGCCTGATTTTCTATTCCCAAAATTAACTTTGTAGGTTTATTTATGATAATTTCAATAAATTTTTTCTTTCAATTTGTTAATTACGTAACATCATTTTGTAATAGTGTTTCAAATCTTCTCTTTTCGGTGGAGAATATAGAAAATAATTTTTTTACCATGGAGCCAACTCAAACAATAAATCTTATTGCATTAAGCCTCATAGTTGTTATGCATGCAGGAGTTTTAGCATTAAGACTAGGTATTAGTTTAGGTAGAAACTAAAGTCTATTAGAAAATTTAAAATTTATAAGGTAATAATAAAGTAAGACTGAATTGATTTATTCAGTAAAAATATCAAGTACTTAATTTGTCAAAATCTTTTTATAAAAATAGTATTTTCTACAAAAAATATTTAGGGTCTGTATTTATAAAAAAACAAAAGAAAGAGGATAATTTTGTATCATTGATTTTTTTAATTATAAAAATTAGCTTTTCCCTGTTATCAATAATAAGCCTGATTAAGCTTGGCTATAGTTCTAAAGTAAGGTTGACAAGATTAAGGGAAATTGAAGAATCATATTTATACGAAAAATATAGATTTAATTTTTTAACAGATAAGTTTGATGATTTATTTTCTTCTGAAGGTGAGCAAAGATTTATGAAGGATCAGGATCAAATAATTTCTAGGGACATTATCAGAGTAATATGGCGTTGATAAGGATGATATTGAATCATTCTACTTTTCATTTTTCAATTAACTTTTTTGCTAGTGAGTAAGAACATTAAGGGTTTAGTCCTAATAACAGGAACAACTTCAGGAGTTGGATTAAATACTCTAAAACCTCTATTAAGATTTGGATGGGAGGTTATAGCAGTTAATCGATTAAATAAAAGAGCTATAAAAATAGCTGAGGAATTCTTGACAAAAGAGGAAGTTAAAAATGTTCACTTTATAGAAATAGATCTTTCTAACTTGGATGATGTGAGAAAAGGTTGTGATGAAATATTAGAAAGATTTAATAAGCCAATAAATTCTCTTATTTGTAATGCAGCAGTTTATAAACCGCGACTAAAGAGACCTGAAAGGTCTGCTCAGGGGTTTGAAAACTCTATGGCAGTAAATCATTTTGGCCATTTTCTTATGATCAACCTTCTTATGGAAAATATTTTATCTTCAGAAAGAGAAATTATTTTAAATGGAAAAACTACTTTATTCAAGCCAAGAATTACAGTATTAGGGACTGTTACTGCTAATTATTCTGAACTTGGAGGAAGAATCCCCATCCCTGCCCCAGCTGATTTGGGAGATTTATCTGGATTCAAAAATGGTTTTTTATCTCCAATAAGTATGGCTAATGGAAAGAAATTCAAACCTGGTAAGGCTTATAAGGATAGTAAACTTTGCAATATGGTAACCGTTCAGGAATTATCAAAAAGATATCCTCCAGATAAAATTATTGTAAATTCTTTATATCCTGGATGTGTCGCTGATACAAAACTTTTTAGAGATACACCTTGGTTATTTAGATTTCTTTTTCCTATATTTCAAAAATTCATAACAAGGGGATATGTCTCACAAAGATTAGCAGGAGAGAGAGTCGCTCAAATAGCAACTTATAAAGAATTTGCTAAACCATCAGTCCATTGGAGCTGGGGAAATCGTCAAAGAACTGGCAGAAAAGCTTTTTCTCAAAAGTTGTCAAAAAGAATAATTGATACGAAGACTTCCCAAGAAACTTATGATCTAACAAGTCAATTGGTAGGATTGGATTAATTAAGACTAATCAAATCCTAATAAATCAAAAATTTCTCTATCTTTAAGTGGATTTCCCTCTAAAGGTTCTACGTTTTCCAGCATATTTTTGGCAAGAGATAAATATTCATTTTGAACTTCAATAACATCTTCAGTTGGTTCCATTTCGAAAATTGTGCATTTTTTCAGTCTTGATCTTCTTATGGCGTCGACATCTTTAAAGTGGGCCATGGTTTTTAAACCTGTTCTTTCATTGAATTTATCAATTTGATCTGTGTCTTTTGATCTATTTGCGACTACCCCACCTAATCTGACTTTATAATTTTTTGCTTTTGCTTTAATCGCAGAAACAATTCTATTCATAGCAAATATTGAATCGAAATCATTAGCAGTAACAATTAGACAATAATTTGCATGTTGCAATGGAGCTGCAAATCCTCCGCAAACGACGTCTCCTAGGACATCAAAAATAACAACGTCAGTATCTTCTAATAAATGATGTTCTTTTAATAGTTTAACTGTCTGACCGGTTACATATCCCCCGCAACCTGTCCCAGCAGGAGGACCTCCACTTTCAACACACATTACGCCATTAAAGCCTTCAAACATGAAATCGTTTGGCCTCAATTCTTCGCTATGAAAATCTACCTCTTCGAGAATGTCGATAACTGTAGGTACCATCTTGTGAGTCAAAGTGAAAGTACTATCGTGCTTTGGATCACATCCAATTTGTAGAACCTTTTTCCCTAATTTGGAGAATGCTGCAGATAGGTTTGATGATGTAGTTGATTTCCCGATGCCGCCCTTTCCGTATACGGCAATAACTAAAGCCCCTTCTTCGATATTTATTTTAGGATCCTGCTTTACTTGAACACTCCCTTCCCCATCAAGAGGTTTGTTTATAGTACTTGTCATTTAAAGCTTTAAAACACATTATTATTTATATTCTTGCAGCGTAAATACACATGAAATATGTTTCTAAACAAATATGTATTCAATTGTATTAAAAGCGGGAAATATGTTCTTATAACTACATTTTTAGAATTTAATCTATTCAGTTATGAGTGAAAATACTCATGACTAAAATAAAATTTATTAGTAGAAAAATTAACTAAAATATGCTTTGGCATCGTAAAGAGTTTCATCGCTTATTTCTGGAATTCCTCTCAAGATTGCATATTTTTCGGTATTTGTTTTAACTTTACCTCTTACAAAAAATGGAACTTTTGTTAATTCAGCTCTACCAGATTCAGTCCAAATAATGCCCTCTTTAGGATTATTCTCTTTTTTTTCGTAAGAATTTAAAATATCCTTTGTGTTTGAAGCTGAATGTCCTAAATGGCTTTGATGACCGTCGACAAACTCAAAGTCATGTTTGAACATATCAATAAGATGCTCTTCTAAGCCCATCATTAGGGGATGTACCCAATCATCAAAAATCACATTTGCTCCTTCCCATCCCATTTGAGGGCTATATCTTGCAGGAACATCTTGAACATGCATTGGTGTACTTATTACTGAACATGGAATGCCAAGTCTCTTGGCACTATGCCTTTCCATTTGAGTCCCTAAAACTAGTTCAGGTGCAGCTTTTTTCATTGCATCTTCTACTTCTAAATAATTATTAGTAATTAAAGCTTCTACATTTAGTTCTTTTGCTGTAGCTCTTACTTGTCTTGCCATTTCCCTACTGTATGTCCCAAGACCAACTACTTCAAAACCCAATTCCTCCTTAGCAATTTTGGCTGCTGCAATTGCATGTGTTCCATCACCAAAAATAAAAACTCTTTTACCAGTTAGATAATTAGAGTCAACTGATTTTGAGTACCAAGGAAGTTTTGATTTATTTTCTAATTCTTCTTTATTCGTTAAAGGAAGATCTAACTTCTCATGAACTTCATTTATAAATTCAATTGTATTTTTTATTCCAATAGGAATAGTATTCGTATATTCCATTCCAAAGTTCCGTTTAAGCCACTCACATGAAGCTTCAGCAATTTCTTGATAAAGACAGATATTTATTTCAGCATCAATTAGCCTTTCAATATCATCAGGACTAGCACCTAATGGAGCAACTACGTTTGTATCAATACCTTGTTCCGAAAGTATGCGTTGGATTTCGATTACATCATCTCTGCATCTAAATCCTAGTAATGAAGGGCCAAGTATATTAACTTTTGGTCTTCTACCTAATTCCCTCCACCTAAAGGGATTTATTTTGTCTGAAGAACTTACTTTTTCTTTTAAAAGGGTTCTTGTTAGTTGATAAAAGGTTTCTGAGGCACCCCAATTTTCTTTCTTGCTATAAGCAGGTAATTCAAGATTAACAATCGGCATATCAAACCCCATCCCTTTCGCAAGTGCTCCAGGTTGGTCTTGGATAAGTTCTGCTGTACAACTTTCTCCGACTAAAAGAGTTTTAGGTTTGAAACGTTCAACCGCTTCCTTAATATTTTTCTTCACTAATTCTGCTGTATCGCCTCCAAGGTCTCTAGCCTGAAAAGTTGTATAAGTTACTGGAGGCCTTTGCCCCCTCCTCTCGATCATGGTAAAGAGAAGATCTGCATATGTATCTCCTTGGGGGGCATGAAGCACATAATGAATGTCTTTCATTGACGAGGCGATTCTCATGGCACCAACATGTGGTGGTCCTTCATACGTCCAAAGAGTTAATTCCATAGTTTTTTAATGCGTTACTAAAGTTTTTGAAGTTAGTATTTGATTTCTTTTTAAAGGTTTGGAGAAGAGACCAGCCAAATCTGCCGCTTGATCAATTCCATGAATTGGACTAAATACCATTTCTATTGACCACTTAGTACTAATCCCTTCCGCCTCAAGTGGGTTAGCTAAGCCCATGCCACAAACTACTAAGTCTGGATTAGATTCTCTCACTCGATCTAATTGTTTTTCTATATGTTGCCCTTCAACAATTTTTGTATTATCAGGTAATAAATTAATCTCCTCTTTCATTAAATCCTTATTTAAGTAAGGAGTGCCTACCTCTATAAGATCCATTTCGCATTCATTATGCAAGAATCTTGCCAAAGATATCTCTAGTTGCGATTCAGGAAGAAGAAATAATCTTTTCCCCTTAAGTATTTCTTTGTGTGAATCAAGAGCAATTTTTGCTCTATTGATTAAAGGCGAAATAATTTCATGAACTTTAAGTTCACTAATTTTGAAAGCTTTGGCAGCAGCTAAAAACCATTTTGTACTGCCTTCGATACCTAGAGGAAATGGAGCTGAAATTATTTCACAACCCCGATGTTTGAGGTCTCTTACCGTATCACTTAAATAAGGCTGCGTTAATAATACTTTTGTATTTTTGCCAATCTTTGGTAATTCTGTTGATTGCCGTGGTGGAAAGCTCTCAATATTTGAAATTCCTAAATTTCTAAAAATCTTTTTAAACCTATCCTCTACATTATTTGCGAGAGTCCCAACTAATAATAATTTTTCTTCATTTGATGACTCCATTAATGGAATTAAAGCTTTTAAGGCGCCATCCTCTCCTTGGGTAAAAGTTGTTTCTATCCCACTGCCAGAGTAATTAACGAATCTTACTTGACCTAAAAATCTTTTATTTAATTTCTCTGCGACAGTTGCAAGATCTAGTTTAATTACTTCACTTGGACAAGATCCAACTAGAAAAAGAGTTTTTATTTCTGGTCTTCTTGCAATAAGATCATTAACCACTCGATCTAATTCTTCATGAGCGTCAGCAAGACCAGCTAGATCTTTTTCTTCAAGAATAGCCGTACCAAATCTTGGCTCAGCAAAAATCATAACTCCAGCAGCGCTTTGAATTAAATGAGCACATGTCCTTGAACCTACTACCAGAAAAAACGCATCAGGCATTCTTCTGTGGAGCCAAACTATTGAAGTTAAACCGCAAAAAACTTCCCTCGGTCCAGTTTCCTTATTAAATTCAACTTTACTCATTAAAAATTTTCAAGAACTTATATTTCAAGCTTGCATAAACTTTTTAATTTAAGAAAGTAATTAATAAGTTCTCTTACAAAATGAACACATTTAAAAAACTTATATGAATGTTTAAATACTTAAATGGGAATTATGAAAAAAAACTTTTTGGGCGTATTTTAATTTCTGTAGAAGGAATTTCCTTGACTTGTTTTTGAGATTTTCCATACATTTCTAGCTATTTTCGTTGCTAATAATCCTGCTCTTTCTAACTTAGATTTTCCGGGCTTTGCTCCAATTAAAGCTGTCACTTCTGAAGTAGTTAAAGGTGCTCCAGTATTGATAGCTAATTGCGTTAACTCCAATCTATCTCTAAGGTTCTTAAGATTTACCTTCTCGATTTTATCTTCTTCTAACCAACTAAAAGATGGATCTTTCTGAGATAATTTTTGCATCAAGCTTAGGCTGACTAATCCAAGAGTTTGATCAGGAGTTAATTCTTTTTCAGTTCCAGAAACATTTGGTTCTTTTTTTTGAGAAATTCCCATAAAAATGCATATCTTTTACTTGAAGTTATCGTTTTGTGGGAAGCATGCAAGTAAATTTAATGGAAAAAATGAACCATTATCCGTTATAGTCGCGTGAATGGAACCAACTTCTAGCTTAAACAGAGGGGAACGAAAGAAAGGGAGTTCTCTTGTCACAGGATCTGAGGTGCAATCTCAGGCTAGTGGTGCAAGCTGTTTTATTACAACTGACTCAGAAAAGTCTTTGGTATCCAGACAAGCAAGTCAAGTAGAACAAATTGAGTTAAGAACTTATGTTTTTTTAGATTCTCTTCAGCCTCAATTGGCTGCATATATGGGAACTGTTAGTAGAGGTTTTTTGCCAATCCCTGGAGATTCATGCCTATGGATGGAAGTTTCACCTGGGATGGCCGTGCATAGAGTCACTGATATTGCCTTAAAGGCTAGTAATGTAAGACTTGGACAGATGATCGTTGAGAGAGCATTTGGTTCTCTTGCCCTATACCATAAAGATCAAAGTACTGTTTTGCATTCCGGGGATGTTGTTCTAGATGCTATTGGTAGTGAAGTTAGAAAAAGAACCAAACCTTCAACAAGTTGGACAGAAGTTATTCGAGCTATTACTCCAGATCATGCTGTTTTAATAAATAGACAAAACAGGAGTGGATCAATGATTCAATCTGGGATGAGTATGTTTATATTAGAAACTGAACCGGCTGGGTATGTCTTAAAAGCAGCAAATGAAGCAGAAAAAGCATCTAATATAACTGTTGTTGATGTTAAAGCAGTTGGAGCTTTTGGTAGATTAACTCTCGCAGGGAAAGAAGGAGATGTAGAAGAGGCAGCAGCTGCTGCCATAAGAGCAATTGAAGAAATTTCAAATTATTGAGAAATTTTTATTTAAACCTTTTTTTAACTTAAACCCATCTCTTTTTTTAAAAAAGGTGACATAATTTTTGCAGCTTTACCTCTACTACCTAATTTATTTAGTTGTGATTGTGAGAGCTCACCGTAAACACAATTAGCTTCTTTAACCCAAAAAATAGATTCGAACTCCCCATTAGGATATTTGGGGTTCTTAAGAATTTCTCCCCAACATATTCCTGTTGTATCTTTAACTAAGTTTCCTGAGGGATCGCACAAAACCATACAACTTATAAATCTTGCACTCCTATAAGGACTATCAGAAAGTTCATTAATTAATTTTTTAATTTTCTCATCATTATTTTTGGCATATCGAGCAGAATAAATTCCTGGTCGACCATCTAAAACATCTACTTCAAGACCCGAGTCATCAGCTAATGCCCAAGTTTTTGTCTCTAGAGAAGCTGCCTTGGCTTTAAGTAGTGCATTCTCAAAATATGTTTTCCCAGTTTCTTCGACATTTAAATATTCTGGTTGCTTCTCAACCTTTAAAGACAAAACATCCAGCATCTCTGAGATTTCAAATACTTTTCTTTGATTGCCACTCGCAATAGTTAGAACTGGAAGGTTCAAAATAATATAAAAAATTTATTGTGAATATTATCTTACTTCAAAGCTTGATACGGAGACAGGAAAGGTTGAACATTCCACACCTGTGTAGACAGGGCCTGTCTCGTACGGAAATAACATAATGTAAATTTTTTCTTAACACAACAGTATGTTTTGATGCACTAACTAATTTGCATAAGTATTGACATATCAATAGTACCAAGGGTGATAAGTTTAACTTATGAATGATAGAAAAAACATTAATGGAGATTTTGTCGAAAACGCTTGACTTATAAGTACTTAATGAAGCATTCTTCGAATTGAACATTCCACATTTAGTATTTAGTAGACAATGGCTACAGAAACAATGGGTATCGCTCTCGGCATGATCGAGACACGCGGACTTGTACCTGCAATCGAAGCAGCAGACGCAATGACAAAGGCAGCAGAAGTTCGCCTTATTGGTCGTGAATTCGTTGGTGGCGGTTATGTCACAGTATTAGTTAGAGGCGAAACAGGCGCAGTTAACGCAGCTGTAAGAGCTGGTGCCGATGCTTGTGAAAGAGTTGGTGACGGTTTAGTTGCAGCTCACATTATTGCTCGTCCTCATAGAGAAGTTGAACCTGCTCTAGGTAATGGTGAATTTCTTGGTCAAAAGGACTAATTAAATAAAGCAAGATTTATAAATTTTGCAAAATAATTATTTTCCCTACACAGACCTAAATTTATCCTTATGAGTAAGAAGTATGACGCAGGGGTAAAGGAGTACAGAGATACCTACTGGACTCCAGAATATGTACCCCTAGACACCGATTTACTAGCCTGTTTCAAATGTACAGGTCAGGAAGGTGTTCCAAGAGAAGAAGTTGCAGCAGCTGTTGCCGCCGAATCTTCAACAGGTACTTGGTCAACAGTTTGGTCCGAGTTACTTACAGACTTAGAATTTTATAAAGGACGTTGTTATCGAATCGAAGACGTTCCTGGCGATCCTGAAGCTTTCTATGCTTTTATTGCATATCCTTTAGATCTTTTTGAAGAAGGCTCAATTACAAACGTATTAACATCTCTTGTAGGAAACGTTTTTGGATTTAAAGCTCTAAGACATCTACGTCTAGAAGATATTAGATTCCCAATTGCTTTCATTAAAACTTGCGGTGGTCCACCAAATGGAATCGTAGTTGAAAGAGATCGACTTAACAAATACGGAAGACCTCTACTTGGTTGTACCATCAAACCTAAATTAGGGTTATCTGGTAAAAACTATGGTCGAGTTGTATATGAATGTCTTAGAGGCGGTCTTGATTTGACGAAGGATGATGAGAATATTAATTCTCAACCATTCCAACGTTGGAGAGAAAGATTTGAGTTTGTTGCAGAAGCAGTTAAGCTTGCTCAGCGAGAAACTGGAGAAGTTAAAGGTCACTACTTAAACTGTACGGCTAACACTCCTGAAGAACTCTACGAAAGAGCTGAATTTGCTAAAGAGCTAGATATGCCAATCATCATGCATGATTATATAACTGGCGGTTTTACTGCAAATACTGGATTAGCAAACTGGTGTCGTAAAAATGGCATGCTTCTACATATTCATAGAGCTATGCATGCTGTTATTGATAGACATCCAAAACATGGTATCCATTTCAGAGTTCTAGCAAAATGTTTGAGACTCTCCGGAGGAGATCAATTACATACTGGAACAGTTGTTGGAAAACTAGAAGGTGATCGTCAAACAACTCTTGGTTACATTGACAACTTAAGAGAGTCATTTGTTCCTGAAGATAGATCCAGAGGTAACTTCTTTGATCAAGATTGGGGTTCAATGCCAGGAGTATTTGCCGTCGCATCAGGTGGTATTCACGTATGGCATATGCCTGCACTTTTAGCAATTTTTGGAGATGATTCTTGTCTTCAGTTCGGTGGAGGAACACATGGTCATCCATGGGGTTCAGCTGCTGGCGCTGCAGCTAACAGAGTTGCTTTAGAAGCTTGTGTAAAAGCCCGTAATGCTGGTCGCGAAATCGAAAAAGAGAGTAGAGACATTCTTATGGAAGCTGCTAAGCATAGTCCTGAATTAGCTATTGCTCTAGAAACTTGGAAGGAAATTAAGTTCGAGTTTGACACTGTCGACAAGCTTGACGTTCAGGGATAACTCAAGTTCCGAAATTGAGGAGATTAATTCTCCTCAAACTTATTAAAATCTCGTTTTTACGAGTAATTACATTCACATTTTGATTAATTATGCCTTTCCAGAGCACAGTAAGCGACTATCAAACAGTTGCAACCCTGGAAACATTCGGTTTCTTACCACCGATGACCCAGGAAGAAATATATGACCAAATTGCGTACATAATTGCTCAAGGTTGGAGTCCAGTTATTGAGCATGTTCATCCAACTGGATGTATGCAAACTTATTGGTCTTATTGGAAACTCCCATTCTTTGGGGAAAAAGATCTTAACTTGATCGTGAGCGAATTAGAGGCATGTCATAGAGCATACCCTGATCATCATGTAAGAATCATCGGATACGATGCTTACACTCAAAGTCAAGGAACAGCTTTTGTAGTTTTCCAAGGACGTTAAAGCTACTTATCGTAGTTAATATCTTTCTCCAAAAAATATTTTTGGAGAAAGTTTTTCAAAAAAGTTTTTAAAGAATTTCAAACTTGAAGATTATGTCAAAAAAAACTAGCAGAGAGATTGCACTTGAAAGAAGAAAGGCTATGAGTGATAGCGGTAAAAAAGCTGCTGCTTATTCTTCAACTACCAAAGATAGAGTTCGATCTTCTCAAGATATACATATTTCTGGGACTCAGTCTTCTCCTAATAATCATAATATTTCAAAACCAGCTGCAAAACATATTCCAAAAACTCAAGTAAACAGAAATTCTTCAGCAACTTTATCTAGTAAAGAGTTAGTAATAGAGAGAAGAAAAGCAATGTCTACCCATGGAAAATCAGCTATAACTTCATCCGATAGAACACGTACTGATGTTAAAAAAGAAAATCCTGCAAATATAGTTAAATCAACTATAAATAAAAATCAAGAAAGTCAGGATTCAATTAATACAGAATCTAAGTCTCTCAAACCCAGCGTTAAGAGAAGAATTAATCAGAAGAGAAAGCCTATAACTAATACAAGTAGAGATATTGTTTTAGCGAGAAGAGAAGCTCAATCTAAGCATGGTAAATCAGCAACTAAACAAAATACTAGTGCCGCTTCTTTAGCTAGAAGGGGAGATCCAGATTTAAGTAGTAGAGAAATTTCTCAGAGAGTGAGAGAGTTAAGAAGTAAAACTGGTGCTACAGGCAAAAAAGGTAATGGTAAATGTAGACCATGTGGTCCAAACAAAAATGGCGCCAAACAAAATATTGCAGATGCTAGCTGGAAAGTTGGTAAAAGTGAAACTGATTCAGGTCAAATAGTGACTGGAACACAAGCTAATAGATCTGTAAAAACTACAGGTAATGAAGCAAGTACATGCAGAACAGTTACTGGCACCCAATACATGGGAGCAGAAATTGTTGATCAATTTTGTCAAGATAGACCAAGTTATAAACAACCACTTAGATCTGCTGTTACTGCAACAACATCAGGAAATAAAGTAACTGGAAATGAAGTTGGTAGATCTGATAGGGTCACAGGCGATGAGCCAGGGACTTGTAAAAACCTTACAGGTACTGAATATGTATCTTCTAATCAATCACAGAAGTATTGTGGTGATGTTCGAAAAAATCCTTCAAAGGTTAAACACAGTACTACAACCGATGGATTAAAAGTATCTGGGTCACTTCCTGGTAGATCAACCCTAGTTACTGGAGATGAATCAGGTTCTGGACATCAGTTAACTGGAGATCAATATCTTGGCTCTGAGCCAAATCCAAAAGGCAAAGCATTTGAAAAAGTAGGTAGTTACAACACTCTTAATGGGAATAATGTAACTGGTACAGGGGTTGGAAGATCAGACCATATGACAGGCAATGAACATGGGAGTTGTAAGAATGTAACTGGCGATGAGTATATAGGATCTCAACAATACGAGAAGTTTTGCGGTTCAAAACCAAAACCAGAAGCTAGAAAAGTAGGTTTAAGCCTTTCTTCAAAGTCAAATTTAATAAGCGGCACTATGACAGGAAGATCAGAAATAGTAACTGGAGATGAACCAGGTTCATGCAAAGTGCTAACGGGAACACCATACGCAGGCTTAGATCAGATTAATGAGAATTGCAATAATGAAACTTCTGAAGATATGAAATCACGAGCAACAGTTAATTCTGGAAATAATTCAAATGCCAGACTAACAGGACAACAACCAGGAATTGGCGGAGTAATGACAGGTGCTAAGAAAGGTGCTTGTAAAAACCTAACAGGTACTCCTTATGTTGGTGGAGATCAGTTCTCACAAACTTGTGATAATCCTCCTCAAGATACTGCTTATGCGAATCCGGAAAAGTCAGCAGGTAACTCTTGGAATGAATTCTCTGTTAAATCACCATCAAGAGACAAATATTCTGAAAAGAATACTCAAGGTGTCACGGGTAATGAATATGAAAATGGTTCAAAGGTAACAGGACCTTTTGATATGGCAGTTGATAAGGTTACTGGTACTGAAAAATTTAGATTTGAACCGAATAAAAATATTACTTATAAACAAAAAATGGAAATTGAAGAGGCAGACCGGGCTGCAAAGACGCCAGAAAAAAGAGTCGCATCAAGGATTACTGGTGAAGGACAATCAGTGGGAAACGTAACTGGTGATGATTGGGATCGCGGTGATAAGGTAACAGGTACAGAGGGAGCTTCTTCTAGAAAGCGAAATCCATCAAGAGCGGGATTTATGAGCGCAATGCCCCCTATGGAAGTTAAAAGAAATGATGAAACAGAAAAACCAGATTTCTTGATAACTGGATCTAGTGGTAATACTCGTGAAGGACAACTTGTTACCTTTTCAGGTGGTGCAAGAGGTTAAATAAATAATGCCTTTAAGAGGACTGGCTAAAGCCAAGAACTTCACATTGGGGCCAACCGCTCCAATGAAAACTTTTACTGAAAATATCCATATACAAACTAAAGAATCAAATAATTTACGCGATTCTGGAAAGTCTCATAAATTAACCAATAATATTCAAAATGAAAATCTATTTAGGTATGAAAGCAAAATAAAAAGTGATTTTGACGAAATTGTTCCAACTCTCAAGGAAATTGCCCGAATTCAACATCATGAAGATTTTATAAATAAGGCTCAGAAAATATCAAGAAAAAATTTGGGAATAGATTTACCCCTAAATGTATTAGATAAATCTTGGGTTAAACCTCTTGATATGAGGGCTTTATATGCATGGTGTGCTTTCAAACAGCATGAGAAACTTAGCGACAATTTTTTTAACAATGATCCACTTGAAGGCGCTGCTGGAAGTAGGGATGCGGAAGACTTTGAAAAATTTCTTTTAGATTGTGGAATACATTTACTTGATATAACTCCTTGTTCAGATGGAAGATTAGCTCATTCAGTTGCTTATGTAATGAGAATACCTTTTAGTTCAGTAAGAAGAAGATCCCATGCTGGAGCCTTGTTTGATATTGAAAATACCGTTAATCGATGGGTTAAAACTGAACATAAAAGATATAGAGAGAATGTTCCTAATGAAGCACATAAAGATACCAGGTACTTAAAAGTTGTAACTTATCATTTTAGTTCAGTAGACCCTTTGCATCAGGGATGCGCAGCTCATGGGAGTAATGACGAGTTAGCTGCAGCAGAAGGTAGAGATAAATTATATGCTTTCAAAGAGGCTGTAGAGAATAGCTTTTGCTGCGGAGCTTCTGTGGATTTAATGTTAATTGGACTTGATACAGACACTGATTCATTGAAAATACATTTATCAACTAGGGATGGCGGTATAGATTTAGAAAAAACTATTTCCACATTAGAAATTTATAATTCAACAATAAATTTTTCAAAAGAGGATGCGGAAAGAGAAATTTGCCAGACAATTTCTAATCAATCTTCAAAAGATAAACTCAGTGGACTGGATAAATTTACTTACAAATTAATTGTCAATAATATTTCTCAAATTGATTATGTTAAGAGTTTTCATGATGGTTCTTATGAAGATATTGGACATGCAGAGAGGTTTATTGGTGTAGGTATAGGTTTCAAAGAAGTACATCTCAGAAATTTAACTTATTTTGCTCATTTAGATACAGTCGAAGAAGGGGCTCCAGATTTAGATGTAGGAGTGAAGATTTTTACAGGATTAAATGTTTCTCAAGATCTACCTATTCCGGTAGTAATAAGATTTGATTACTCTGGGAAAGTACCCGGCGCAAAAGAGAGGGCAATAAATGATTGTGAAAGAGTTAATAATGCGATATCAATTAGATATAAAAATTTAGTTGATCAAGGTTTGTTACATACTTGCTCTACTATTAGAGATAGGGACAACATTCATTCCGCCCAAATTATTGGAATGTCTTTAGATAAAAAAACAGAGGAGGCTCACTAATTATGTTAATTTGCAAGGTTGTTAAACCACTAGTTTCTACCAATAGGATTCCTGGTTTTGAACATAAACATCTGCAGGTTGTATTAGATGGTTCTTCTAAAAAGGTTGCAGTTGATGCTGTTGGCTGTAAGCCAGGAGATTGGGTTATTTGTGTTGGAAGTTCTGCTGCTAGAGAAGCTGCGGGCAGCAAATCCTATCCAAGCGATTTAACAATTGTTGGAATTATTGATCATTGGGATCCTGATAAGTCATAAAAAGGAGGATATAAATTGTGGAAATTATGAAGGTATTAGGAAGAATGGTATGCACTCAAAGAGTCGCTGGCTTAGGTCATATGAATTTACGAATTTTAGAAAATAATAAGGGAAAGAAATTAGTTGCTGTTGATCCTGTTGGAGCTAGAGAAGGTAATTGGGTTTTTACTGCTAGTGGTTCTGCCGCTAGATTTGCATGCCCTAATCCTGAAGTTCAAACCGATTTAACAATTGGCGGTATTATTGATTATTGGGAGAGTGACTAAAAATTTTATCTTCAAAAATTTATTGAGAAACTTTGTTGAAGGTATAGTGTAATTAGTCTTGAATAAAGAATGTAATGTGGAAAGAAAGAGAATCACCTTTGAGGATTGAAAAAAGATTTGAATTTGATCAATACTCCAAAATTAGTAAATTCATGGAGGAAATTGAGAAATTATGTAAAGAGAGGGATATCTATCCAAATATCAGCTTCGGAAAGAATTTTGTAAGTCTTTCAATATTTTTAGATAATAAAAAAATATCAGATAGGGAAAAAGACTTTTCAAAGGATATAGATAAATTTTATTTAGAAGATTAGTACTTTTTAATAACTATTTGGCTTTGCAATATCTCTTTTGATTAAGGCCATTAAATATGTGGGGGCTTTATATCTACCAGGTAGACATCTATTTAAAGTTTCAAGATGACTCCAACACACTGTCTTTTCTATATCTTTAACTGAGTTACCTTTTAAAATTAATAGTCTAAGAGCTTTGCAAAATAAAGGATAACCTGCTTCTAGTTCATCTATATTTAGCTTTGCTGCTGACATAGATCAATGATGAATTATCATCTAATAATCTATACAAATATGGTGCACAATTGGTTCATATTTCAAATTTCTCAATAATTGGAAATTAATCTTGAAATGCGACGCAATCTATCTCAACTAAAACATCTTTTGGTAAAGATGAAACTTCCACACAGGCCCTTGCTGGAGGATTCTCAATATTAAAAAAATCACCATATACTTTATTGACAATTTGAAAATTACTTAAGTCAGTTAAATAAATAGTTGTTTTAATTACATCCTCTATTTTTGCTCCACCAGCTTTAAGAACTGCTGCGAGATTTTTTAAAACTTGAATAGTTTCCTTCTCTATATCACCTAAACATGTTATTTCATTTAAAGCTGGGTCTATTGCAATTTGACCAGAACAATAGATAAAATCTCCAGCTTTTATTGCTTGATTATAAGGTCCGACTGGATCTGGAGCATTTGATGTTTTAATTACTTGTTTGGAGGACATTTGTTTAAGAAGATACCTAATCTATTTAAACCCATAAATCTTTATTTGCTCTTAAAAAAGTAAATTCTTCTAAATTTTTTGCTCTTAAGAAAAGGTTTATTTTCATCTCTTCATCAAGTAAAAATGGGATTGTCAATTCATTCAGAGAAAGTTTTTTTTCTACTTCCGAAAGTTTATTTTTTATATCTTGATCTTTAGGCTTGAGATTCAATGCCCACAATATATTTGACTTAGTATATTCATGCGCACAATATATGAGAGTATTTTTTGGTAAAGATTTGATTCTTTCTAGTGAAGAATACATTTGTTGATAAGTTCCTTCAAAAATTCTTCCACAACCTCCAGAAAATAATGTATCACCAATAAATAGAACAGGATTTTTCCCATTCAAGAAGAAGGCAATATGTGAGCTTGTATGCCCTAATACTTCAATTATTTTTACTTCTTCACCTAAAATATTCAAAGCTTCTCCGTCTTCTACAGATACATTTTGCATAGGTATTCGTTTTTTTTCTCTGGAGGAAGCAATCACCTTTACATTTGGCCATCTTTCAATAAGAGACTTCGTCCCTCCAATATGGTCTGAATGATGATGAGTTTGGAAAATAGCTTCTAAGTGAAAATTGTTTTCATTAATATATCTAGTTACTGGTTCATGAACAGATGGATCAACAACCACAACGGATTTATCTTTTACCCATAACCAAATGACGTTATCATTTAAAACTCTAAGTCCAATTATATTTCGAGCTTTATTAAAATCCATTATTAACTTAGAATGAAGAATCTTTGGAAGAAATTGATCTATGTTTACTATAGCTTTACCAAAAGGAGCTCTGTTAAAAGAATCAATTTCAACTTTTAAAAGAGCTGGGTTAGATTTCTCTGATGCGTTGGACGAAAATAACAGATCATTAACCTTTGAATCAAATTGCAAACGGGCAAAAGCTTTATTAGTAAGAAATGGAGATGTTCCTGTTTATGTAAGTTATGGCCAGGCTGATTTGGGTATTGTTGGGTATGACGTTTTACGAGAATCTGAATTAAAAGTCGCAAAGTTATTAGATTTAGGATTTGGTGGTTGTCATATGTCGTTGGCGGTTAAGAAAAATAGCAATTATTCAAAACCAACTGATCTTCCAGCGAATTGTAAAGTAGCAAGTAAATTTATAAAAACAGCAAGATCTTATTTTGAAGAATTAAATATTCCTGTAGAAATAGTTCATTTGACAGGATCAGTCGAGCTTGGCCCTATTACAGGTATGGCAGAAGCAATAGTTGATTTGGTGGCAACGGGAAAGACTCTTAAAGAAAATGGTTTAATTAAAATAGATGATCTTTTTTACTCGACTGCAAGACTAATTGGAAATCCTTTATCTATGAGGTTAGATGACAATCATCTCAGAGATATAATTTTATCAATAGAATCAACTAATGCTTTATAGAAGATTAGCTAAATGTTTTTTAAAGATTTTAGAAGGATTAAAAAGTTAGGTAAATATTTAACTAAAGATAAAAAAACTATCTATCTTATTTTGATAGTTTTGTTACCCGTTTCTTTCTCTGGAGCTGTTCAGCCATTATTGGTAGGCCAAGCAATTACCATTCTTAAAAATGAAACTACAGATGTTTGGCTAAGTAAAACTTTTTTTGGGCAGTCAATAAATGCCATAATCTTTACTTTATTTATAACTGTTCTATTTAGATTGGTTCTGCAGGGATACCAAACTTACAATATCCAAGCAGTTGGCCAACGTTTGACAGCAAGAATAAGAAGGGAACTTTTTGATCATTCAATATCTTTATCTCTTAAGTATCACGATAAAATGCCTGTAGGGAAATTATTAACGAGATTAACAAATGATGTTGATGCTTTAGCCGAGGTTTTTGGTAGTGGTGCAGTTGGAGTAATTGCTGACTTCGTCAGTCTGATAGTAATTTCTTTGACAATGCTGTCAATTGATCGAGGACTTGCTATTTTATTACTTTTAACTCAAATCCCAGTTTCATATTTCATTATTTGGCTTCAAAAACGTTATAGGAGAGCCAATTATCAAGTAAGGGAAGAATTGTCTCAACTCAACTCTGATTTTCAAGAGAATCTTCAAGGTTTAGAAGTAGTTCAGATGTTCAGAAGGGAGGCTTTCAATAGCAAGAAATTTTCCAAAACTGGAGTTGCTTATAAGAAAGCAGTAAACGGGACGATTTTTTATGATAGTAGTATTTCTGCATTTATAGAATGGATTTCTCTTGCGGCAGTATCCTTGGTTTTGGCAGTTGGAGGATATCTTGTTACTTCTGAAAATATTGGTTTAGGAACATTAACAACTTTTATTTTATATTCCCAAAGACTTTTTGAACCTTTAAGGCAGCTCGCAGAAAGATTTACTCAGATACAAGGAGGTTTAACAGCTGTAGAAAGAATAAACGAATTATTGGATGAAGAAATACAGATTAAGGACTCTATTTCTGCAAAACATTTTTTAGAAAATGCTAAAAATGTAAATAAGAAATTTAAAGGCAAAATTGAGTTCAAGAATGTTAATTTTTTCTACAACGAAGGAGAACATATCATAAAAAATTTATCTTTCATTATCAGACCTGGAGAGCATGTGGCTTTTGTAGGGCCAACTGGTTCAGGTAAAACTACAATAATTAGACTTTTATGTAGATTGTATGAACCTCAATCAGGCCAAATTTTAATTGATGATATAGATATAAAAGATATTCCTATCTCAACTCTTAGAAATATGTTGGGAGTAGTTTTGCAAGATACCTTTATCTTTAGTGGAAATGTCGCAGATAATTTAAGATTAAATTCGAATGTAGATAATCTTGAATTGGAAAATCTTTGTAACGAATTGGGGTTAGATAATTTGTTGAAGAAATTACCTGAAGGTTTGAACACCTTACTAAGAGAGAGAGGGGGAAATCTCTCTTCTGGAGAGCGACAACTTCTTTCAGTAGGTCGAGTAGCGATTAGAAATCCTGTTGTTCTAATAATGGACGAAGCAACAGCGTTTATGGATCCTTCCACAGAAGCTACTTTGCAGAGGGATCTTGAGAGAATTCTTTCAAAAAGAACAGCATTAGTAATAGCTCACAGATTAGCAACTATTGAAAGTTCTGATAAGATTTTAGTCTTAAAGGAGGGATCGTTAGTTGAAGAGGGAACTCACAGTGAATTAAGACAAAAAAAGGGTTTATATTTTCAGCTATCTGAGCTTCAACAAAAAGGATTCGCGAATTTTTAATGATTTTTAGAAACCAAGGATCCTTAATAAAAAAATCGAACAGCATATCAAGAGATGAGCTAATAGATCTCTATGGTTTAAATTCTTATGAGTTCACTCAAACAAAAAAAGAAGAAATATTTGTATGTAGTAAAAATAAAGATTTAGATCTAATAGAACTTGATCAACTTTTGCAAACTGTTGGTTGGAGCAGAAGACCTATAAGGAGAGTTAAAAGAGCTTTGGATTTTAGTATTCTGGTGGTTGGATTATGGCGTCATGATGATAAATTCCCTAGACTTATAGGATTTGCAAGATGCACTGGTGATGGAATTCTAGAAGCAACAGTTTGGGATGTGGCTATTAACCCTGTCTATCAAGGCCTTGGATTGGGGAAAGAGTTAATGAAATATATCCTAAAAGAATTAAAAAATATTGGAATTTCTAAAGTGACCCTTTTTGCCGATGCTGAAGTGGTTTCATTTTACAAAAGACAAGGTTGGATATTAGAACCAAGAGGCTCTAAATGTGCTTTTTGGTATGCAAATTAATCATTTTTTGTAATAGTCAAAATAAATAGATTTTAACGATTCGCCTTTTAACCATCTTCTTCTAAAGTGCCAGTTCTTTATTGCTTGTAGAAAAATATTAGTTCTTTCCCATTTCCTTGAACTTATAAAAATTGGTAAATTTAGTTGTTTTAAATTTTTTTTATTGTTTAATCTCCTTAAAAAGTCTATATCTTCCATTAGAGGTATCTTTCTAAAACCGTTATTCTTGAAATAAGTAGTTCTATGAATAATTAAACCTTGATCACCATAAGGTTGTTTAAAAAATTGACTTCTAAGATTTACTAGAATCTCCAGGACTCTAAAAATTATCTTTTTATTATTAATTTTAAATCTGAAATAGTAAATATTATCATTGTTTCCCTTTAAAACTGAACTTGTTTTTCTAAACCAATCATGAGTTAATCTTGTGTCTGCATGCAAAAATATGAGCCATTCTCCTTTTGCATTTTTAGCTCCAATATCTAATTGTAAACCTCGATTCCTTTCTTTGGATATAAATACTTTTGCTCCATAAATATTTGCTATATCAATAGTTTTATCTTCACTTCCACAATCAACAATTATGATTTCGCACTCTTTCTGAATACTTGACAAGTCTGAAAGCAATAATGGCAAATTATTAGCTTCATTAATGGTTGGAATAATAATTGAGATTTTTGACAAGTTGATTACTTTCTATTTTCAATATCAATAATTGTATCTATATCAATTTTTTTATCTAAAAACTTATATCTAAATTTTGTTGTAGCAAAATTATCAATTGTATTTTGAAGAACATTTTCTTTCCCCCACTTTATATTTATAAAAGGTAAATATAAATGCGTTGACATTATTTTTTCTGATAAACCAATAAGCCAATATCCTCCATCATTAGATGGTCCTAAAATAAGATCATTTTGTTGAAGCTCTTTTAGAGTATTCAATAAATCTTGATGGCATAAATCTGGAAGGTCGGTACCAATAAAAATAATATTTTTGATCTTATGTCTTGCACAAAATTTTTTGTTGATAATTATTTGCCTTTTCATTTTTTCTCCCAAGCAGCCTTTCCCCTGTAAATTAAATTTTTTGATGCCTAATTCTCTAGTCCATCTTTTACAGTTACCTACCCCCAAACCAGTTATCGCAATAGAAATATCAATTAGTTTATTTTCTTGGAGAAATTTTGCCACTGAAATAGTGTGTTTGGTCATTACACTTTGAACCTTTGCAGAATTACTTTTACCTATATCTTTAGATAATCTTGTTTTGCATCTTCCAAAAGCATGCCATTTTGCCATGATAATAAGTAATGCTTTATCCAAAAATTTATTGCGATTTAAAATAATTATATGCCTATAAAAAATAAAATTTTTCTTATAAATTTGTATGATTATTTGTTAAGTAATTTTAAATTTGTCGTGATCTTGTGATTTCCTAATGGCCAATTATTAAATTCCAACTAGATTAAAAATCTAGAGAATAAAATTTTGCAAGCAATTAATCCTATTTGGGCGGAAGTTCAACAATCACTTCAAAAAACTTTAAGTAAGCCTTCATTTGAGACGTGGATAAGGCCTGCTAAATTTAATTGTTTTGAAAATGGCTTATTAACTTTAATTGCTCCAAATACATTTTCCAGTGATTGGTTAAGAAAGAATTATTGTCAAACTATCGAAAAGGCTGCAAAAGAAATATGCGGCCATGATGTAAAAGTTGTTTTTAAATCTGAAACAAATATAAGCAGCGATTCAACAAATAAAGAGAACCTAGATGAACAGATTGTGAGTCATAAAACAAAATCGTTTCCTAAGAATAGTCAAGATATTTCTTCAAAAAATCGATCCAAAAATCCCAATGGTCTAAATTTACGCTACGTCTTTAAAAGATTTGTTGTAGGTCCAAATAGTAGGTTGGCTCATGCAGCGGCTTTAGCAGTTGCCGAATCACCCGGGAGAGAATTTAATCCATTATTTATTTGTGGTGGAGTAGGTCTCGGTAAAACTCATTTAATGCAAGCAATAGGCCATTATCGAGTAGAAATAGATCCAGAAGCAAAAGTTAAATATGTATCTACAGAAACTTTTACTAATGATGTTATTAGTGGTATTCGAAGAGATGGAATGACAGCTATTCGAGATAAATATAGAAATGTAGATTTGATTTTAATAGACGATATACAGTTCTTAGAAGGCAAAGAGTATACACAGGAGGAATTTTTTCATACTTTTAATGCTCTTCACGAATCAGGAAGTCAAATAGTTATTGCAAGTGATAGGCCACCAAATCAATTGTCGGGAATTCAAGAGAGATTAATTTCTAGGTTCTCAATGGGCATGACGGCAGATATTCAGCCACCTGATCTTGAGACGAGGACAGCCATCCTTCAAAAAAAGGCAGAACAAGAGAGGATGAGTCTTCCAAGAGATTTAATTCAATTTATAGCAGGAAGATTTACTTCGAATATTCGAGAATTGGAAGGAGCATTTACTAGAGCTGTTGCATTTGCATCAATAACAGGCTTGCCAATGACAGTCCAATCAATTGCTCCAATGCTTGATCCGAATAGTGTTGGAGTAGTTGTTACTCCAAAACAAGTTATTAATAAAGTGTCAGATTTCTTTAAAGTTTCTACTGATGAATTGATCAGTTCAAGTAGAAGAAAACCAGTAAGTCAAGCTAGACAAATAGGTATGTATCTTATGAGGCATGGGACCGATCTAAGCCTACCAAGAATTGGAGATGAGTTTGGGGGCAAGGACCATACAACAGTAATGTATGCTATTGAACAAGTTGAAAAAAAATTATCTATTGATCCAAATATTGCAAGTCAAGTTCAAAAAATAAGAGATTTACTTCAAATAGATTCAAGAAAAAATTTATAGTTTTACTATTAACAAGAAATGAAATTTATAGGATCTTGATCATATCTATGCCTTAAAGGTAAATTATCTATTTCGTTGATATCACTGAGCGATTCAATCCTATTTAATGATTGCCTTAATAACCTCGCTGA
>CABYNZ010000021.1 GCA_902520485.1 uncultured Prochlorococcus sp.
TTATTTTGTGCCATTAAATCAACATTTGTATCTAGATACTCTAAAACAGATTTATTATTAAAGGCTAATTTTGTTGCACCTATTTCTTCATCTCTTAATTTATAGTCAAATTTATAAGATTCATCTCTTAAATGATGACATGTTATGTAAAGCCTATGAGCTTGAGCTAAATCTATAGATAAAGTAGTAAAAATACCAACAAATTTTTTATATTTTGATATCAGGCATGCTATCTCACCTCTCCAAATTTGACCCTTATAAGTGGTCTTCATAGCGCTACTTCTTGGATGTGGAACAATAATTAATCTGTATTTAGACTCAATAGCATTTAATAAGGAATTTTTTTTTTGGTCTAAAATTTCGTTCCCTTCAAATGGGGTGTCAAGAAAAACAACAGTCTCTTTTTTTGTAAAACTTTTAAGAATTATCAAATTATTGATGTTAAAGGTATTCCTGTTATATGCCCTTTTTCTAAATTCAAACCATTTTTGGAAATAACGAAAGGCGCTTATTTTTTTTTGTTCTATGTGAGATGGTAGATATTTTTGCAATTGATTCTTATGCGAATCATGATAAAAAAAAATTTCATCAGCAAAACATTTTTTAAAGGATAAAGATGCTTTCCTATATTTAGTAGGATTTTCTACATAATGTAAGGCATGTGGTAATGAGATTATCTTTTTGCATGATGCCTTGAAAATATCAAGTATATAATCACTTCCCCTATTAGAATTTCTATGGTCTAAATAAAGCTCGCAGTTTTTAGCTATATCAGAAAGTCTTGTATTAAGATTATTTTTAAGAATATCTAATGCAAAAATTTCTATTCTTTGTGATATTTTTGCACCTATTATTCTCTTTAATATAGCTAATACAATTTTTTTACTTAATAAACATAAAAATAGTACTTTTAATCTATAGTTTTTAATATCAAGCCTATTTATAATTTCTGCAATTCTTTTTTTGTGTAATTCTTTTATTAAATAATGATTAGTTTGAGAATCCCAATCTCTTGGGATTATAATATTTCTAAATTTTTTACTATTAGTAAAATATATATAAGAGCAAATGTGATCAATGTCTGGGTGCCTGGAAACAAAAAATATTCTAGTTTTCATTTGCAATTTTCCTTAGCTCAATTTATCAAGATCTTAAAATTATTGAGTTTCTTTTTGATAAATTTAATTTTAGACCTTAATTAATTTATACTAATACAAAAAATAATACCGACCTAGTAAAGAAACTATAAAAATTTACTTTTAAATTTATTCATTATTTTTGTATTTATGTTTTCTATAATAGAGTAATTTCTTAAAAATTAATATAACATTATATATAAAAATTATTGTCGAAATATAAATTACTCCTAAAGGTATAATTTTTGAAAAGTATAAGGCTAAGAATACAGGCCAATGATGGATTATATAAATTAAGTAAACAGTCTCTCTATGTGTAAAACCAATATTCATTAATCTATGGTGTAAATGATAATTATCTGGGTAAAATGGAGACCTTTTGTTTTTTAATCTTTTGAAAATAACGTAAATCATATCCAATAAAGGGATTGAGAGAAAAAGCAAAGAAATTATTATTCTATTTTTATCTGTAAAAGAATTAATATAAGAAGGATTTGAAATATTTAACATACTTATAGTGGCCATATTAAATCCTAATAAGTTAGAGCCGCAATCACCCATAATAATTTTTGAGGGATAAAAATTGAACTTAAGAAATCCTGTAATTGCACCTATTAAAGATATGCAGATAAAAGCGTTTAAATAATCTTGATTAGCAAAAAAAATAAGTGCAAAACTGGATATAGTAATTATGCTTATTCCTGAAGCTAAGCCATCCAAACCATCGAACCAATTCATGGCATTTGTTATCCCAACAACCCAAACAACTGTACTTACTAGATTGATTAAATTTGCAAAAATAAAGCTATTATCTATGTTCAAAAAACTTATTCCGCTTAGATAAATAAAGTATGAAAAAAATATTTGTACAGTAAGTCGGGGAAAGGGACTTATATCAAAAATATCGTCAATTAAACCAATAGAATAAAATCCTATAGAACCTAAGCTAATCATAATAATCAAATTAATTTGATCTTGTCCTAAAGATTCATTTAAAAACAAAAATACTAATAAGGTACTAAATAGATAACCTATTAAAATGGAAGTCCCTCCAATTCTTACAACCTTCTTATTATTAGTTTTCCTCCAAGATGGCTTATCTAAAATACTATATTTGTTCCCTTTAGAAATTAGTAAAGGTATTGTTTTTAATGAAATAACGTTTGAAACAATAAAAAATAAAGGAATAAAAAGGAAATTAATGTTCACTAAACTTTTTCTAATTTTACTAGATTTTTATTTTTCAATAGATATATTTTATCGCAGAGTTTTAACAAACTATCTCTATGAGAAATTGTAATCATAGTAATTAAAGGAAAATTATATCTAATATTAGATATGACTTCATATTCTGTTTCTTTATCTAATCCATTGGTAGCTTCATCTAAGAAGAGAATTGCTGGATCCTTATAAAGAGATCTTGCAATGCTAAGACGTTGTCTTTGACCACCACTTAAAAGCACCCCTGAATCTCCAATGAATCTATCAAATATCTCGTTTTCATTAATAAATAGTTTTTTTAAATTTACAATTTCTAATAATTTTATTATTTTTTTCCTTTTTTGAGTATTGAGAGATTCATTAAGTGCAATATTACCTGCTACGGATGTATTTATTAGATCAATTTCTTGTGGCACATATCCAATTATACTTTTCCATTCATTTAATTCTAGGGAGATGTTTTGATATTGATTTAATTTGTTTTTAAAGTTTAATTCCCCTTTGGTAGGTGAAATAAATCCTATCATTAAATCCATTAAGGTTGTTTTACCTTCTCCTGAGTTCCCTTTAATTGCAATAAATTCTCCTTTTTTAATTTCTAAATTAATATTTTCTAGAATGTAATTTTTTTTCGAGTCAAAAGAAAAATAAACAGATCTTAACCTTAACTTAGAAAAGCTTTGTAATTTTATTTTTCTATTTAATTTCTCTTCAGCAAGAAAAAATTCTATTATGTTATCTACTACATTAAATGCCATCGTTTTTTTCTGAAGTGCTCTAGACCATGAAAGATATACCAGCTGAAGATTTGGAAGAAGTTTTTGCGCTGCTAGTGCAATAGCAGCCATTAAAGACAGAACTTGCGATGCATCTGAATTGTTTTTAAAGGCGAAAAAAGAAATTGAAGAAATAAGCACAATTGCGGATGCCTCAATTAAAAATTTTGGATATTTTGATGTAAAAGCACCTCTAGCTGTTAGATATCTAAAATTCAAAGACTGATCGTAAATATTATTGCCATAAAACGAATCTAAATTCATTAAATTGATTGGTCTATATAACGATAGGCTATCTTTGACGGTTTTAAAGTATTGATTTGAACTTTGAAGAACCCTTTTGCTTAAGAATAAATTTTCTTTTCTTGTGAAGTATGAAATAATTAAATATGCTGAAGTCAAACCTATTAGGCAAATAAGTGATGCCTCTAGATTAATAAATAAACACGTTATTATTATCATTAGACTTAATATTGCTCCTGATAAAAGAAACTGAATATAGTCGATAAAAGCTACTGTGTTATTTGTCTGCATAATAAGAATATTTATATACTTAGTAATTTCCATTTTCCTGAAGCTTATTAAATCTTTATTAATAATATTTTTAAAAGCATATTTAGCAAAAAACGAACCACATTCGGCGCTTATCTTTAAAGTAAATTTAATGATGTATATTTTAAAAATAGAACTTAAAATATTTACTAAAATTACAAATAAAAAGGAGGTTAAAACTATTTTATTAGTCTCGAAATCCAATAAAAATGGAATATATCTTTGAATAAAATTACTTTCGTAGATTTTTTCGGGAGAAATTAAGACATATAAAAATGGAATGATAGATCCGATTGCTACACTATCTAAAATTCCACTTAAAAATGAGAAAAATATATTTATTATCATCTTTACTTTCATTCTTTTGTTAGTAATGACAAAAATATTAAAAATAACCTGTTTTAATGATTCATTTTTTTGATGTATTTTTAAGTAACTTTTTTGGCTTAATGAAATATTTTTCATAATTAATATAAATGCATTCTTTTGTGAAATTTTTACTTTTTATATTAGATAAAGGATATAAATCAAGACAAAGTAAAAATTTTTTTTAATAATAGGCTATTATCATGTAAAAAAAAAGTAATTATGACAAATTTAATACCAATTTTTATTGGTTATGATTACAGGGAAAGGGCTGCTACAAACGTTTTAATTGACAGTTTATATCAAAATTCAAATTATCCATTATCAATAATTCCTCTCGTTACAAATCAACTAAGAAAAAATGGGATTTACTATAGATCTAGAGACCCTAAACAAAGTACAGATTTTTCATTTACAAGATTCTTGGTTCCTTATCTTATGGGATTTAAGGGTTGGGCAATTTTCATGGATTGTGACATGTTAAGTCGTGGAGACATAGGAGATTTATGGAATTTGCGTGATGAGAAATATTCTTTGATGTGTGTAAAACATAACCATATTCCCTCTGAGAAAAAAAAATTTCAGGGTGAAATACAAAGTTCATACCCTAGAAAAAATTGGAGCTCAATGATACTGTTTAATTCTAAAAAATGTAAAGCTTTAAATGTAGATTACGTTAACACAGCTTCAGGACTTGATTTACATAGATTTAATTGGTTGGAAAATGATGATGAAATTGGAGAGATTCCTCAAAAATGGAATTATCTAGTGGATGTCCAATCAGATAGAGAATCTAAGAATGCTATTTTATTACATTGGACACTTGGAGGCCCTTGGTTCAATAAGCAAAGAAATAGTGGTGGTGAATTAGCGGAAGAATGGTTTGATATGCGTAAGAAAGTAATTGAATTATGGGATTAAATTATGAAATTTACAAAAATGGCAATTGCTATTCCTGCAAGAATATCATCATCAAGATTACCAAGAAAAGTTTTAGAAAGAATTGATGGAAAAACAATCTTGAGTTTAGTTTTAGAAAAATGCAAGATTGCTATGCCTAAAGAATTAATTTTTGTTTGCACTGATAGTGAGGAGATAAAGAATTTAGCAATTGATCAAGGTTTTAGAGTTTTTATGACTTCAGAAAATTGCTCTTCAGGCAGTGATAGGATCTCTTCAGTAATAAATGATTTACTCTCTATATTATGGGGCTGTGATTTCTCATCATTAAAATATGATAAAAAGCAAAAGAAAATGCATGAAACACTAATTATTAATGTTCAGGCTGATCAACCTTTTTTAAATCCAGAAATAATTAAAAATATGATTAATGAAGCAAAAAAAGATGAAGAAGATTTTGATGTTATTACGCCTATATATAAATTAGTTAATGCTAAAATTCACAACCCAAATGTGGTTAAGGTATTATTGAGCAATAATAATAGAATTTTATATTTCTCAAGAAGTGCTATACCTTATTTAAGGGATCATGAGAAAAAAAATTGGGGTGATAGTTTTCATTATTGGGGGCATGTGGGCATTTATGGATATAGAGCAAATATCTTAAAAAGTTGGAATTCAATGAAAAATTCTTTATTAGAAAAAGCGGAAAAATTGGAGCAGTTAAGATTAATTGAAAATGGCTACAGCTTTAAGACATTTGAAGTAAAAGAAGACTCTCTATCTATAGATACTTATGAACAGCTTGAAGAGGCTAGAGAATTTGCTAAAAGTTCGAATCTCAATTCATAATTATAAATTATGACTGCATTAACAAAATCTCTATTAGATGCTTCCGAGGCAATTAAGAATGTCTCTTCGAGATTGTCTGACATAGATGTTGAAAACGCTTTAAGTTTGTTAGAAGAATGTTCAAAATTACAAGGGAAATTAGTAATTAGTGGTGTTGGAAAGAGTGGAATTGTTGCAAGAAAAATAGCAGCAACCTTTTCTTCTTTTGGCCTAACTTCTATTTATTTAAATCCTTTAGATGCATTACATGGAGATTTAGGCGTTTTATGTTCGAAAGATTTATGTATTTTAATTTCAAATAGTGGTGAAACAGAAGAACTAATTTCTCTCATATCTCATATAAAAAGGAGGCAAATTCCAATAATTTCAATGGTAGGTAGAAGAAATTCATACATTTCTAAAAATAGTGATGTTAATTTAGAGTCTTTCGTTTCAAGAGAAACTTGTCCTTTGAATCTAGCCCCTACAACCAGCACCTCTGTTGCAATGGCTATAGGAGATGCGCTGGCAATAAACTGGGTTGAGAGAAAAGGAGTCTCTAGTCATGATTTTGCGATTAATCATCCTGCGGGATCTTTGGGTAAACGATTAACTGTTACCTCTCTGGATTTAATGATACCGAAAGAAAATCTTAACCCCTTAATGTTAAATTCAAATCTTCAAGAAATAATTAATTCAATTACGAAGGATGGTATTGGTTGTGGATGGGTAAAAGATGAAAAAACAGATACTTTATTAGGAATAATAACTGATGGAGATTTGAGAAGAGGATTAGAAAATAATAATTTTAAAGATTGGGCAAATATAAAAGCTTCTGATCTTATGTCTAAGAATCCTAGAGTAGTTGATGAAAGTTGCTTAGCTATTAATGCTTTAAAAATTATGGAAGATTTTGAAAATGAAATTACAGTTTTACCAATCGTCAAGAAGGGCGTGGGACAAAACTCTTTTCTTGGCTTTTTAAGGATTCATGATTTAATTCAAGCAGGGTTCTGATTTTTTTTATGTTTAAACAACTAAATTGGATGTTAAGAAAAAGAGCTCTAAGAAAATGTAAATTATTAGTACTTGATGTTGATGGTGTCCTTACTGATGGTTCATTAGTATATTCTAAAAATGAAATTATTAGAAATTTTTCTGTACTTGATGGTTTGGGCTTAAAGATGCTTATTAAAAGTGGTGTAGAAGTAGCATTTTTAAGTGGTGGTAAAGGTGAAACAATTCATAGTAGGGCAAAACATCTTGGTGTGAAATATTGTTATACAGAAGTTCTCAATAAATATAAAGTATTAATGGATTTACAACAATTTTTATCAATTAAAAAATCTGAAACTATTTATGTTGGTGATGATTTAAATGATCTGATAGTAAAACCAATCGTTAATTTATTTATTATTCCCAATAATGCATCTCAGATTTTAGGAAAATCTTCTGACTGTAGCACGATAAGAAATGGAGGCGATGGAGCTGTAAGAGAAATTTGTGATAGAATTTTAAATATCAAAAATCAGAGATATTCATCCATAGAAATAACGAACTAAACTAAAAAATTAAAGTTAATGAAAAAAGAAAAATTAAAGTTAATTGCTGGTCCATGTGTTATTGAAAGTGAGAAGATTGTATTTGATACTGCAAATACACTAAAGAATATTTGCGCTTCTTTAGAAATTGATTTGATTTTTAAATCTAGTTTTGATAAAGCGAATAGAAGTTCAAATAAATCTTTTAGAGGACCTGGAATAGTAAAGGGGTTAAAGATATTGAAAGAAGTAAAAGAAGAGTTTGATTTGAAAGTTCTCACTGATATTCATGAATCTAAACAGGCTGAACAAATTGCAAATGTAGTTGATATTATCCAGATACCTGCATTTCTATGTAGGCAAACAGATTTACTTTTAGCTTCATATAAAGCTATTGAAAATACCGACAAAAAAATCAATATAAAAAAAGGCCAGTTCTTGGCTCCTTGGGATATGCAACAGGTAGTTAATAAATTTCAAAATATGGGGTTAAAAGAGAGAAGTGACAAAGTTTGGCTCACAGAGAGAGGCACCACATTTGGTTACAATAATCTAGTAGTAGACTTTCGAGGAATACCGATTCTTAAATCATTTGGCTTGCCTGTCATTTTTGATGCGACTCATTCAGTTCAGCAGCCTGGAGGAAATGGTGTAACAAGTGGAGGTCAAAGAGAGTTTGTTGCTCCTTTGGCCAGAGCCGCGTTGGCTGTAGGCGTAGATGGTATTTTTATGGAAGTACATCCTGATCCTGATAATGCTTTAAGTGATGGTCCAAATATGGTGCCTCTAAATCAATTAAAAAACCTTTTAGAGCAATTAATTTCTATAAAAGAATCTTTAGGAAATAATCTCGCTTTGAGTGAAATTAAAGATCCAGAAAATATAAATTTTTAGAAATTATTATGTTTTACTTAATTACTGGTGCTGCAGGATTCATAGGATTTCATCTTTCTTTAAAATTATTAGAAGAGGGTAAAAAAGTTATAGGTGTTGATAATTTAAATTCTTATTATGATGTAAATTTAAAAAAAAGTAGACTAGATTTATTAAAAAGTAAATTCCCATCCAATTTTATTTTTTATAAATTAAATATTGAAGATAAGGAAGATTTGTTTGGGAAGTTATATGAATTTGATATTGATTTTATAATTAATTTAGCAGCTCAAGCAGGCGTAAGATACTCATTAATTAATCCTTATTCTTATATTGATTCAAATATTTGTGGCTTTATTAATATTTTAGAACTAAGTAAGAAAAAAAAAATAAAACATCTTGTCTATGCTTCAAGTAGCTCTGTTTATGGAGGTAATACAAATATTCCCTTTAAAGAATCTGATCCAGTTGATTCTCCAGTAAGTCTTTATGCTGCAACAAAAAAATCAAACGAATTAATGGCTCATACCTATAGTCATCTATTTGGAATACCTTCTACTGGTCTAAGATTTTTTACGGTTTATGGACCTTGGGGAAGACCTGATATGGCTTTATTCATATTTACTAAAGCAATTTTCGAAGGAAGAAAAATCGATGTTTTTAACTATGGAGATATGACAAGAGACTTTACATATATTGATGATGTTATTGAGAGCTTAAGAAGAGTAATTAAAAAACCACCTTCTTCAATGCAAAAAAAGAAAAGTGATAATAAAACTATAAAGAATGTTCCTCATCATATTTTTAATGTTGGTAATTCTGATCCAAAGACTTTAATCGAATATATAAATCTTATTGAAAAATATGTTGGTAAAGAAGCTGATAAAAATTATCTTCCAATACAACCGGGAGATGTACAAACAACGTATGCTAATACAAGTAGTTTAGAAAGTTGGATAAATTTTAAACCAAATACATCTTTAGAGAAAGGGATAGATTCTTTTATAAAATGGTATAGGAAATTTTATGATATCTTATAATTTTTATTAATGATAAATATATTTCATGGGAATAAATAATTTGATAATCGAAAGTCCGGATTTTTATCTAAGTGATCTTCAAATTTCAATTTTAGGGCTTGGTTATGTAGGCTTGCCTCTGGCTTTTCAATTAGATAAGAAAAATGATATCAATCCAAAAACAGGAAAGGAGTTTTTCTCTAGAATAATAGGGTTTGATATTGATAAAAAAAGAATAGAAGAGTTAAAAACATGTTTTGATAGAACAAATGAATTCAAAAATGAGGAATTTAAAAATTTAAAAGGATTAATTTTTACTTGTGATAGTGATCTTCTTGAAAGATCTGATGTCTTTATAGTTAGTGTTCCTACACCCATAGACGATAGTAAAAATCCTGACTTGCGATTCTTAGAAGAGGCAAGCATACTAGTAGGAAAATCAATTAATTATCTTAGCAAAAATAAGTTTAATCCCAATATTAAAAAGCCTATAATTATTTTTGAAAGTACTGTATATCCAGGAGCTACAGAAGAAGTATGCGTGCCATTAATAGAGGAATTTAGTAACTTAGAATTTAATAAGGATTTTTACTGCGGATATAGTCCAGAAAGAATAAATCCTGGTGATCCCAAGAGGAAAATAAAAGATATTGTTAAGGTTACTAGTGGATCATGTAAAGAAGCGGCAAATATCGTAGATAAAATTTATTCAACAATAATTGATGCAGGAACTTTTATGGCAAGTTCAATAAAGGTTGCTGAAGCAGCAAAAGTTATTGAAAATACTCAGAGAGATATTAATATCGCTTTAATAAATGAATTGGCAGTGATTTGTAATAAGTTAGGGATTGATACAAATGATGTTTTAAAAGCAGCAAAAACAAAGTGGAATTTTATAGATTTTAAACCTGGATTAGTTGGTGGTCACTGTATCGGTGTAGACCCTTATTATTTAACTTTTAAGTCAAAAAAATTGGGCTATACGCCAGAAGTCGTTCTCTCTGGAAGAAAAATTAATGATGGAATGACTGACTATATTGTTGAAAGATTTATATTGAATTTATTAAAGAACAAAATAAATATTATTGACTCTAATATATTAATCTTAGGAGTGTCTTTCAAGGAAAATTGTCCTGATTTTAGAAATTCTTTAGTAATTAAGATAATTAAAAAACTTCAGAAATACAATCTAAAATTATCAATAGTTGATCCTCTTGTAGATCCTAAAGAAATTTTTACTAAATATAGTTTCAAGGTTTTTAATAATATTAATGAAAATCAAAAATTTTCGGGCATTATTGTTGCTGTAGCTCATGATCAATTTAAAGCATTTAGTTTTGATGATTGGAAACACATAATGGATGAATCTTGTATCATTTTTGATATTAAGGGTTTTTTACCTAGTCGGCTAAAAGCTTTAAGACTTTAGTAAATTTTATTTATTGATTTGAAAAAAAAATTAGATTCATAATCTATTAATAAATACTCAAATATTTATTAATTATTGGTATGTTAAAGTACCCAAAATTGATTGCCCTTTATTTTTAAAATGCAAGAATTTAGATTACCTCATTTTGAAATTAGAAATAAAGAAAAAATTTGTATACTTCAGACATCAGATAAAGAAAAAATTTTTCATGCAATTAATAGTTCTGGTTGCGAAGCAATATGTCATGTGGACAATAATGGAAAATTAATTGGAATAAGTTGTGACTCTGATTTAAGAAAGAATCCAAAAGAAATAATTAACAAAAATCCTCAGACAATATATGAAGGTTCTTCTCAAGTTGGTCTTAATAGAGAATATATTCCAGTAATTAATGAAGAAAATATTCTTAAAAGTGTTTTATATAGGCCAAAAGAACAAGTTTTAAGATTAGCGCAAGTTCCCAAAGAAATTACCATCGTTGGAATTGGTTATGTTGGACTTACACTGGCAATTGCCTTCGCAAAAAAAGGCATAAAAGTTAATTGCTTTGATAAAGATATAAATCTTATTGATAAATTAAAAAATAAGGTCCTACCTTTCTTTGAATCTGGCCTTAAGGAAGCTTTCGAGGTTTCATTTCATAACTTAAATTTCCATGAATCAATAGAGTTTTTTGATACTGAAAATATAATTTTAACAGTTGGTACTCCTTTGAAAGCCGACAATGAAGTTGATTTGAATTATCTTTATGATGCTATTAATAATATTTTTAAATTCCAAAATTTTAAAAATCTAGAGAATATTATCCTTAGGTCAACAGTACCTTTAGGAACATGTAGAAAATTAGAACAATATACAAAGAAAAAATTTGAGAAGGAAGTAAATTTTGTTATGTGTCCAGAAAGAACTATTGAAGGTAAAGCGATAGAGGAACTATCTATTAATCCACAAATTATTGGAACTTCATCGATTAAAGCAGCCTCAGTGTGTTTTAAGTTATTTAATGTGTTAACCGATAATATTTATATATCAAATAATCCTGAATTTGCTGAACTCGCAAAACTTGGGGATAATACATATCGAGATATATCTTTCGCTTATTCAAATTTTATTGCTACTGTTGCTCAAGAATTTAATATTGTAGGGTCAGATTTAATAGAAGCTATGAATAGTAATTACACTAGAAATAACTTAGCTAAACCTTCTCCAGGGGTGGGTGGACCATGCCTTTCAAAAGATGCTTTTATTTTTAAAAAAGGCTTAGATTATTGCAACTTGGATGTTAACAATAATTTTATCTTAAATGGGAGGATACAAGATGGTTTTATGATGGAACATTTATCAAAACAAATAAGTGATCATTGCGCATCCCTAAAAATGAATAATATCTCAATTGCTGGATTAGCATTCAAAGGTTTTCCAGAGACTTCAGATATAAGAGATTCTTCAACTTTGAAATTAATTGAGAAATTACCTAAGTTTTTAAAATTCAATATTTACGATCCTTTAATAAAAGAACCATTAATAATAAATAAATATAATTTGACTTCATTTGAAGAATTCTGCATAAATTCTGCTGTTTTAATAATAATGACAAATAATAGTATTATTAAATCTCAGGATTGGAATAAAGCTCTTCTAAAACTTCCTAAAAGAGCATTGATAATTGATGGATGGGGAGTTTTAGAAAGGTTAAATATCCCGGTAGAGTATCAATTAATTTATAAAAAACTATGATTAAAAAAAATGTATTAGTTATTGGTGGATCAGGTTTCATCGGGGCTGAAATTTGCAACATAGTTTCTAAAACAGAAAATGTTATATGTGCTGATAATTATTCTAGAAATGAGCAAAAAGGGAATATTAATCATAATGTAAGTCATGAAGAGCTAGATGTTACCAATTACAATAAAGTATCTTCTATTTGCAGAAATATTGATGTTGTTATTAATCTTGCATTTATAAATGGAACTAGAAATTTTTATGAAAGGCCAAGAGATGTTTTTAAAGTTGCATTAGAGGGACAACTTAATGTTATGAAAGCAATAGATGAGAACAATGTAAAGAAATTTATATATGCCTCATCCTCTGAGGTTTATCAGAGTCCTGATCACGTACCAACTTCTGAAAAAGTTAGATTAGTTATACCTGACATAATGAATCCAAGATATTCATATGGTGGAGGGAAAATTGTTGGAGAACTTATGTGTGTTCATTATTTACCTAATAGAGTCCCATATCAAATTTTTAGACCACATAATATTTATGGACCAAATATGGGATTTGAACATGTGATACCTGAATTTATAAAAAAAATATACAAATCAAATATTAATTCTAAAAACAAATACCCTATAAAAGTACAAGGAGGCGGTTTGTCATCAAGGAGTTTTTGTTATTTGAAAGATTTTGGAAGAGCATTTAAAATCATGTGGGATAAGGGGGGAGAGAATCAAATATTCAACATTGGTACAGATAAAGAAGTTAGAATTTTAGATATCTTAAATATTTTTTCTAAAATTACAAAAAAGGAATTTGATTTGATTACGGAAGACTTACCTCTTGGGTCAACTGAAAGACGTTGTCCAGATATTTCAAAACTTAAAAAATTAGGCTATTCTCCTATATATAGCCTTGAAGAAGGCTTACAAAAAACTCACGATTGGTATTTAAATTACTTATGAATAATTGGATAAGAATGGGTGCTCCAGATGTGGGAAAGCAAGAAGCTAAGGAAGTTTATGAACAGGTTTTGAGTGGTTGGATCTCTCAAGGTAAGAGAACACAAGATTTTGAAAAGAAGATATCAGATTTTATTAATGTAAATTATTCCATAGCCATGAGTAATGGAACAGTTACGCTTCATTCAACATTGGTAAGTCTGGGTATTAGTCCTGGTGATTATGTTGTAGTTCCTTCACTTACTTATATTAGTAGTGTAAATGTAATTTATTTGTGCGGAGCAATTCCTATTTATTGTGATGTAGATCAAGAAACTCTATTGCTCGATCTTGAAGAATTAGAAAATATATTAGAAAAGTACAGTCCAAAAGCTGTTATGAGCGTAGATCTCAAAGGTTTACCTTGCGATTATGATTTGATAAATCAAATATGCGATGTCTATGGAGCTGTACACATAGCAGATAGTGCTGAATCATTAGGAGGAATTTATAAAGGGTCAAAAGTTGGTTCCCAGGCTGTAATGCACTCATTTAGTTTATTCGCAAACAAAACTATTACGACTGGTGAGGGCGGTATAGTAACAACCAACAGTGAAGATTATGCGTCAAAATTAAAAATCATAAGAAATCAAGGTCAAGGAGATATAAGATATGAGCATATTTCTATGGGATTTAATTATAGGTTTACAGATGTGAAAGCCTCAATAGGTATTACACAAGTCTCAAGATTGGATGACATTCTTTCCAAGAGACAAAAAGTGGTTAAAAATATAAAGGATTTAATGGGCGAGAAAGTAAAATTTCAAAAAGTACCAAAATATGTTGATTTACATCCTTACTACAATCTTACCTGCCTATTTGAAAGCAAAAAAACAAGAGATTCAATTATGAATATTTTAGAGAAAAATAATATTGAAACTAGAATATCATTCCCTCCATGTCATTTGCAGCCTTATCATAAAAATCTTGAAAGTATATCACTAAATAATCTCGATAAAACAGTTAGAAGTTTTGAAATTATGTTGGATATACCTTGCCATCAAAATATTAATGAAAATGAAATTGATAAAATTACTTCGATAATATTGGCAAATGTCTGATCCAGTTATAATTATTCCTGCAAGATCAAAATCTAAAAGATTAAAAAATAAAAACCTTTTAGAAATAAATCATATTTCTCTAATACAAAGGGCTTTAAATTTTGCATTATTAATACCTTCTAAATTAATTATATTTTCTTCAGATTCTTTAGAATACTATAAATCTTTAGAAAATAAAACTGGAGTTTTTTTCCATCAAAGATCCACAAAAAGTTCTGGAGATAATGCAAAAGATTTTGATGTTATATATGAAATATTTAATCAAAAACTTATAGATGAAAAGGATATTATATTGTGGATTAGACCAACATCGCCAATAAGAGATCATAGAGAATGTATTTCAGCTTTGGAATATTTTAATCAACAGAATGATTTTTTATCATTAAGATCAGTACAAGAAGTAAGCGATCATCCTTTTTGGATGAAATTCATAGGGGATGATGGTTCCCTTATCCCAATTATAAAAGATAAAAATGAGTCTCTTTATCCTAATTCTCAATCCTTACCTAAGTGTTTTTTTCCTACATGTGAATTTGAAATATCTATTACAAAAAATGTATTATTACAAAAAAGATTAATTTGTTTTCCTAGTACGTACTACATTACAAAAAAAAGATCTATCGATATAGATACTTTTGAAGATTTTCAATTCGCAAAATTTCTTCTTGAAAATTAATGTATATTTCTATAACTACAACCTCTTTAGGCTTAAAAGATTTAAATTATATTCCTGAAATAATTAAGAAGTTAGGAGCAAATATTGAGCTTTCTTCAAATCATGGATTTTTACCGAATAAAAAAAATATTAATTTATTTAAAGATACATTATTTGTTCATAATTATTCACCAAGACCCAAATCACCTTTTGTATTAAATCTTGCTTCTATTGATGAAGAAAATTACCATTTAACAGAAGAAATGATAATTAAAAATATTGAACTAAGTCAAAAACTTGGTGCCCCTTATTATAGTTTGCATGCTGGTTATGCTTCAGATATCTCACCTTTAATGTTAGGTAATGAAATAACAAGTGATGCATATTCTTCAAGAGAAGAGATTTTTGAATTATTTACAAAAAGAACCAAATATTTTTCAGAATTGGCCGCAAATAAAAATGTAAGATTACTAATAGAGAATAATGTGGCTGGTTTTAGAAATAAACAATTAAAAAAAACGGATTTGTTACTTTTGTCTCATGTTAATGAAATAGAATCTTTTTTTGACAGAATGTATTCTTTTTGTGGATTATTACTAGATGTTGCTCATTTAAAAGTATCTTCTAATAATTTAAACTTTAATCTTGAAGAATCAGTTTTGAAATTATCACCTTTTGTAGAAGGATTGCATCTTAGTGATAATAAGGGACTTGAGGATACTAATGAATTTTTTGATAAGGAATTTTGGATTTTAGATTATCTTAAAATATTTAAAAATCTAAACTATATAGCAATAGAAACTCAACAAGCGTCTCCAGAGAGAATCGAAGAAATGTATAATTTAATTCAAAAAAATTTAGTCTGAAAAATAATATTTCCTAATTAAACTTGGGAAAAAAACTTGCTCTCTCATAAAGATCTATTGGCAAATTTGGATTTTCTTTTAAAAGCGATTCAAAAGTTGGGAACCCTCTCGAGTAATATGTCCTTTTTGATAAATCTTGTTTTATTCTCTCTTTGAAACCTCCATCGGCGAGAGAAATTAGCTTATTAATATCTTTAATTCCTAAAATATTTACCCTATTCCATAAAGAAAAAGCAGTATCTGAATTGTATATGGGTATTTTTTTTTGGATGATAATATCTCCTACATCAAAATCATCTTCCATTAGATGCCACGAATAGCCAACTTCCTTTTCTTTATTTAAAATTGCCCAGGCTAACGAAGAACAACCTGCATATTTTGGTAATAGTGATGGATGTAAATTTACTCCTCCTAAGCGACATAAATTCAAAATATCTTTCCCAATTCGTTTTCTCCAGTGTGCTGAAATCAGTAAATCAAATTTTTCTTCAAAAATATTATTACTTTCAATTTGATAAAACCTTAAACTATAATTTTCTGCGTAAATCTTCATAAGAGATGATTTTGAATTATCTATCAATAAAGTTATGTCGTTAATATTCGTGTTGCCATGCGAAAACAAATGAGTTAGACCAACAGCGCCAATTATTCCATGACCTGCATATAAGATTTTCATTTTAAATCAGAATATTGAATAAAACTATTTTTTGGTACATCACTAACAAGCTCTTTGCCAATTATTTCTTGCAATTTATCAATACTAATGCCGTTTTCTGAAGGTCTAATCGCATAAGTGTTGTCTAAATTTATTTTCGTACCCTTTTTTAAATTAACCTTAGATAAAATTGCTTTTTTGGATCTATTTGACATTCCCATTTCTTCTCTTTGAATATTTTTTATTTGTAAACCTTTAATTCTTTTACATCTCCTGATTTGTTGGACATAATTTTTCATTTCATTTACATCAGAGGAGGCATAATGGTCTGGACCTTCATCTTTTTTATTTAAAGTAAAGTGTCTCTCAAAATATTCATAGCCAATTGAAGCAGCAATTAAAGAAGGTACGTTATCAATACTGTGATCAGAAAAACCAATTTTGTGATTTTTAAAATTCTTTTTAAGAAGATTTATGCAATTTAAATTTAGAGATCCATCAGAACATGGATACTCAGATACACAATGTAGTATGGTGGGCTTTGTGTTTTTGTAAATTGATATTGTATTTTTTATGGTTTTTATGTCAGACATGCCAGTGGCTATAATAACTTCAACATCCTTAAAAGAAGATATTTTATTATGGAGATATAGGTCAGACAAGTCAGCAGATGCAGTTTTAAATTTTCTAACCCCGCAATCATAGGCTTCTTTAGCTGAAAAAGGGTCGTATGGGGTTGTTATAAAGTCAATATTAATTTTAGAAGCATATTCGAAAGCTTTTTTAAAATTTGTTCCATTAAATTCTAATTTTCTTATCATCTCATAATGACTTTCTGATTCATCTCCAGACCGGAGTTGATAATCTACTTTTTTGGCCGAAGGATGAACGAGTCTATCTGCATAAAAACTTTGAAACTTAACAGCATCACAACCGCATTCTTTTGCAGCAGTTATTAAATTAATGGCCTTATCTAAATAACCATCATGATTCACCCCAACTTCAGCGATGATATACATTCTATAAATAATTTATTCATAAAGATTTTACACCTCTTTTGCCGAATGTAAATTAATTTTTCTTTTTATCCTAAATGTTCATTATCTATATTTTTTAAAACTGATTGAATAATTTATTTTAAAAAATAATTATCAAAAAAAATAATGTCATCTTCGTTAGAAAAGTTTCATCATTATTTGCTTTACTACTTTTCAAATACTTCTAATAAACCACTCAAGATTTATTAATTTCCATGCTCTTTCCCTACTTACTTCATTAATATTTTCCTTCAAATTTAAGAAATCCCATATTTTCCAATTTTCTTCTGATCCTAGAAATACTTTAGTTTCATTTGGGAAACCTGCAAAGCCACTCTTCTTAGGAGGATTCAGTTTGAAATTCTTTATAAAAAGATTGTGGAGGCAAAGTTTTTGCATCCTATCATTACGCTGGGTTGATATTAAAAATTTTAAAGGAGTAGATAATGCTAATCTTATTATCTCTGATCTACCAAAAATACTTCTTGCTTCAATTCCATAGTCTGAAAAAGCTAAATCATTTGCTAGAAAACCCACTGAAGATAATTGATAATAATAATCTATTAATGCTGATGCTTTTATGAAAGCTTCTTTTGATGACATGTATTTTTTAAAATTTTCAAAGTAAAAAAATAAATCTTTATTAAGTTCAAATTGAGTCTCGTTTGAAAATTTATTATTCAAATTTTTAGAATAGTCACTTAATAATTCTATATTGCCATTAAATTTAGAAATCATATCACCATAACATCCATAACCTAGAAAGAGCTCATCAGCCCCTTCTCCGCCGTAAATCACACGCGCATTATTTTTCCTTGCTTCTTTTGCAATAATCATACTGGATGCGAATGAATGAGTATTTATTGGTCCAGCTAATAAGCGAATACATCTCTCTAAAGAATCTTTATAATCCTCAATATTAGGTTTTATATAATTGTGGATATTAATATTGCTTTTGATAGAAATTTCTTTTGATATTTCAGTAGGTATCTCTTTATTATTAAAATCTAAGCAAAACGAGCTTTCTAGATTTATGCCTTTTTTGTTCAAATAGTAAGCAGAAAGAGAAGAGTCTATTCCTCCACTTATTATGCCAACACTATTATTTTTATTTGCGCCACTTACCATTTTATTGCTTGTACTATCGATGACCTCATCAAGTAATTTTTCGTATTTTTGATGGCTAAAAGAATTTAATTGTAAATATAAATTTGGATCAAAAAATTCCGTAATTTTTTTAAAAATTGTTTCTTTAATTTCGAAATTTAAATTCAAATTAAATTCTATTTTATGGCCAGACTTAAGTTGTTTGATTCCATCAATACATAATTTATGTGAAGTTATTAAATGACGTCTGCTTAAATAATCAAATATTATTTCATTACTTAATTTATTTAAATTGCAATATTCTTTAATAAAACCAGGAACAGAGGATATGACAAGTTTTTCAGAGTCTTTATAGTAATATAGGTGTTTTTCTCCTGCAGGATCTCTATAAATCTCTACTCCAACTGATTGATTATTTACTCTTATTATTTTACAAATTGCGTACATTCCATCTATTGATCTTAACTTATGAGATAGATTCCTCTCTTTAGAAAGATTATGAATTGAATCTAGACTATGATCATAGTTTTGAATTATCCCATAATCTTTGGAATATATTTCTCCATTGTATAAAAAACAGTCATCACTTTGATTAAATTTGTAGTTTTTTTCTTCTTTATTACTCTGAATTGATAAAACTGATTGAAAAATGAACTCATTTTTAGAGACAAAATAAGAGCTATAGTCAG
>CABYNZ010000022.1 GCA_902520485.1 uncultured Prochlorococcus sp.
AAATATTTCCTGGGCCGCACCCTAAATCAACTATTAAATCTTTTTCACTTAAAGAAATATTTTTTTTCAAAAGATATTGATTTATTTGATTAATTAGATTAACTTCCCCTTCTGAAAAATCAGCTTCGTCATAAGAAATGACCTGCTCTTTTTCTTCCATTAATTCAGGTTCGGGGACTCTTTCCATATCCTTTCTTGAAACAAAGATTTCATATTAAACATAATTTTACACAAACCGTTAAATAGTGGTAAGAATAGTTGCAGACGCCACAGGTAGAGTTATTCTTCCAGTACGGGTTATTTACATACATTTTCTTATCGTGACTATTGCACCAAATAAAGCTTCTTCAGAGAGCAATTCCAATAATCTTAAAAAAGATGATTTTCCAAAGACTGCGCCAGCTGCTTATCCAGTTTTTTTCAGATCTTATAGTAGAAAAACTTCATCTGGCAAAAGGGAGAACTGGAGCGAAGTAGGAGAAAGGAATTTGTCAGGATTAAAAGAATTAGGGAAACTTTCTGAAGAAGAATTAATTCTAATGAGAGAAATGCAAAGTAACCAAAAAGCCCAACCTTCAGGAAGATGGTTATGGATAGGCGGAACCCCTTGGATTAATAAGAATCAAAATTTCTCAGGAGCATACAACTGTACCTCAACAAACTTAATTGATTGGGAAGCTTTCGCATTAATGATGGACTTAGCAATGATGGGATGTGGAACAGGTGCAATAATCGAGCCTCATTTTATAAATAATCTACCTACGGTAATTAACAAAATAAATATTAAATCAGTCAGTGAAGTTGGAATAACTCCTAAAGATCAAAGAGCAGAAAAATCAACATTAGAAATCAACGGAAAAGATCTTCATATCAAAGTTGGAGATAGCAGAAGAGGATGGGTAGATAGTTATAAATATCTTCTTGAGGCATCAAGTAACGAGAGTCTTGAAAGAGAAATTGATGTTTATATTGATTTGGAAGATATTAGGCCTGCTGGAGAATCACTAAAAGGTTTTGGTGGTATGGCAAATCCTATTAAATTGAAAGATCTTTATTCTAGAGTTGCATCACTTCTTGGAAAGGCAATTGGCAGGAAATTAAGTACAGTAGAGTGTTGTTTACTAATTGATGAAGCTGCAGTAACCATAGTTGCTGGGAATATAAGAAGAAGTGCTGGAATGAGACAATTTGCTTCAGATGATAAAGAAGCCGCATCAGCAAAAGAAAATTTATGGAGTCAAGATGAGAATGGTAATTGGAGAATAGATCCTGAAAAAGATGCCCTCAGAATGGCCAATCATACTAGGGTTTACCATACAAAACCCTCTTACCAAACTGTTTTGGATGCAGTAACAAAACAATTCCATTCAGGTGAGGGAGCCATTCAATTTGCTCCAGAAGCAATCGCAAGGTCAAATGCAGATATTCTCAAAGATGATGAATTAAGAAAGGAATTTATTGAGATCTACTCAGAACAAGGCAAGGATGAAGCGAGAAATTGGATTAATAGTAGTTATGGTCCTTTTTCAGAAGAAGAGTTAGACCACAGGATGAGCCGATATGGACTTAACCCTTGTGGGGAGATCTTGGGAAATGATTTCCATTGCAATTTGGCTGAAGTTCATTTAAATCAGATTGATCCAGGAAATTTTGATGAGCAAAAAAAAGCCTTTAAAGCAGCCGCTCTTTCTGTAGCTTGCTTACTTAATCATGAATTTGAAGTTGAGCGTTACAGAAAAAGTAGGGAATATGATCCTATTGTAGGAGTAAGTTTCACTGGATTATTTGATTTTTGTGTCCATGCCTTTGGGACGCCATGGTTGAAATGGTGGGAAGCAGGAAGGCCAAATAGCGAAGAAGGGAAGGCCTTTAAAAAAAAGGAAGCTAAATTCTTAGATTCTTGGAGAAAAATAGTAAAAGAAACTGTATGGGAATATTGTGATAATCATAATCTAAGGAGACCAAATAGATGTACAACAGTTCAGCCAGCTGGCACTAAAAGTCTTCTGACTGGAGCAGCTCCAGGATGGCATCCTCCAAAGGCTCAAAGATTCATAAGAAGAATAACTTTCAGGAAAAATGATCCAATAGCTTTAGCTTGTATGGATTATGGTTACTCAGTTGTTCCATCTCAATCTGATAAAGATGAAAATGGTTGCTTGCTCAATAATCCATTTGATCCAAGATGTACAGAATGGTTAGTTGAAATCCCTACAGAAGTTAGTTGGGCAAATATAGATGGAGCAGACCAAATAGACATTAATAACTTCTCCGCATTAGCTCAGTTTGATTTTTACATGCAAGTGCAGAAATTTTACACAGAGCATAATACCTCTGCGACCGTAGAATTTAGAGAAAATGAAATCGAGGATTTAGCCAATGCTATTCATAATGCAATAGAAAATAATGAGGGATATATTTCAGCGGCATTACTAGCTCGATTTAGTGCTAACGCTACTTTCCCAAGATTACCCTTTGAACCAATAAGTAAAGAGGAATATATATCATTGCAAAATAAAGTAATAGAGAGGAAAGTTAATAACGATTTCTTTGACGCTCTTAATAAATATGATGTTGGAGAACTATCTGAAGCAGGACCAGCAGGTTGTGATTCAGATAAATGCCTACTTCCTCTGGCTAAACCAAAAGATTAAATTTTGAATTATTTGTAAATAAAAAATATAAATTAGTTTTTAAAAATTTAATTTATGGCTACCTCTTTAATAGGGACATAAATTATTTATGACATTAAGCTTAAATATTGGGAACTTATTTAATGATTCCTCTAGCCATGCATTAGTGGATGAGCTAAGAAAAAGAACATCAGAGGAGGATATCTTAGACTTTGAGGAAAAATTTAACTCCAAAAATGAAAAAAATCTACACGTTTATATATGTAGATTACTAAAAAATAGATCAATATCCAGAGTGCTAGCCTCTAGATGGTTAATAACCATAATTAAAGACAAGGAATCAAAAATTGACGCTTTGCAAAAATTAAATAGTTAGGTCAGCCCGGATAGTTTCCATAGAGCAATCCCAAAAATTGAGAATCCCATAATAAAAGTAAAAGCAAGAGCATTTACCAATTGAACCTTATCATTCATTCTGTTTGCGAATGGTAATAATTGAGCAAATAATGGAGTCTCTTCAACTATTGCGGATTTTTTTACTGTAGGTTTTTTGCTTCTAGAAAACATAAAACAAATTTTATAATCTTAAGAATTTTACATTTAAAAGTTCATTAAAAAAAAAATACTTCTCAAAAACGAACAAAATGTAACCTGTAAGAAACTACACAAAGAAAAACATAAATTTTTTTTGTAAGAGCCTACTTTATTATTAAAGTATTAAGTGAATTTATTAAAGACCTAGACAATAAGTTTTACTTACTGTTAGTATAAATTTGTAGCAACCGCTACCAAAACGTTCAACTTGCTTGTAGCAAGCCGCAAATCGACTTAAGCCATGGAACGGGGACTTAAGCGAAACCGGAGCTAAAAAAATGACTCTAATTTACAGAGGACAAAAGTACGTCCAGAACAAAGAAGTTGCTAAGAAGCAGCATAACGAACTTACTTACAGAGGCAAAGCTTATACAAGTTAGTTCACTTATATAAAAAATACAAAAAGCCACTTAAAGTGGCTTTTTTATTGTCTAATCTTAAACTGAAAATCACTTAATACTGCTCATAATCATTAAACTAATATGATTTAATTGCATTTATAGATTTAATAACCATGGCAGACCAGAAACCTTTATTTAAAGCACCTTATGACATAAAAGATGTAAGTGCTCTTTTTGCTATAGTTGCATTTGTTTTAATAATTGCTGCCATAGTTGGTAATAACTTATTTGGTTTATTCCAAGAAAACGTGAATTTCGGATAGTGGTATTAGCGAGCGTTTAATTTTTATTTAACAATCTCAATCGCATAGACGGTATCCTTACAATTATTTTTTTTGTCCCACTCTTTAGCTGCATCTGAAGTCATTTCAGCTTCAAGTGCTTCCATATCTAGGACGTCCATAAGTAAATGAGATTTATGTTCGCCAGCTTTTACAAACTCATATTCTGAAACTACTTCTTGACCCATTGCTGTTATAAATCCAGAAACGTCGGTTTTGAATTCTTCAAATGTGCAGCTAAAAGTTGAAATGATTAGTGTGTTCATAATAAAAGGAGTTAATTGCCCTTATTGCATATTAAATTTATATGACTAATTATGAGTAGACTTTGGCAACTATTGGACCAGCTTCTTCATCAGTAAATACTGGAGTGGTCTCCCAATTAAGGAATTCGCCCCATTCAGCTGCATGCTGATATATTGCTTTTGGATCATCTGTCTTTAAAACTATCCACCCTTCTAGAGATCCTGGAGCATGATATCTTCCAATCATCTCAACTCCAGGATAATCTCCTCCTCCTCCAAGAAATTTTTCCGCACCTTTTTGATGATATCCAGTCTTAAATGACCAATGCTGAACGTAAAGCATTTTTTATTTTGTATTGGCTTTCTATTATTAGCAAAAAAAATAATTCTTGAAAATAAATGTTTTAATTACCATTAATTTATTTTCTTTTTCTCATTGTTTCAAACACACGTAAATATTTAATAAAACTCTGGAGGGTTGGTCGAGTGGTTTAAGGCTCTAGTCTTGAAATCTAGATTTTGTTTTAGTTATACCAGTGATTTGGAAGTTAACTTGACGTGCAGTTCCGGATCAGTTCCGAAAAATTCAACCATCTTTTGATATAATTAAAAAGCTAAAAATAAATATTTTTCGCCTGGAGGGGTGGTCGAGTGGTTTAAGGCTCTAGTCTTGAAAACTAGCGTGTCTGCAAGGGCACCGTGGGTTCGAATCCCACCCCCTCCGTACTACATAACTGACTTTTAAAGAAACAACTACTCCAAGGAGTTTCTTTATTTCCTAGAGAATTAACTAAGTTTCTTAGGATTACCTTTAATTCCCAAATATTAAGGAACAAATACGGTCAATTTAGACTAGATTTTTTAAATTATTGACATTCGATTTAAAATAAACAACAAATACCTTCTTTTTTTTTTTTTTTGAAAAGATTTTTAATTCCTTTTATAGCTACTCTTGCTTTACCTACTGCTGTTGAAGCAAATTGGTTAAATTGGTTTGGAAGATATGGTTCTTTTACTGAAGCAAAAAGAGCTTGCGATAAGTGGGCAGATGATGGGATTAACTATAAGACGAGAAGTCCTTGGGGTACTTTTTCTAAAAAATCTAGATTTTGTCAATACGATAAAGAAACAATGCAATTCTTAGGATGGGAATATAAAAATGTTGAAGAAAATAAAATTTACTTAAACCAAAGACTTGATTCAAAAGTTACAAAGAGATTTTATTATTAAATGAAACTCTCACTATTTGCAAAATCCTTAAGATATTTATTGAAATAATTTCTTTTTAAAACGGGCATATTTCCTCAATATCTATTACTTAAAGCAACGTAAATCTATTGATATAACTAAGAAACATCTAGACTTGAAAACTAGTGTGACTTTAAGGAATCCGTGAGTTCTAATTCCAACCCTTGGTCAGATACTAGAGCTACTAAAAGAGTTCCTCATATACCCATGAAGTCCATATAAAAGGGATATTTATACTTTAGTGAATATAAGATTTTTTAAGTCTGTAAAAAAGTGTTGGGTGGAATGTTAGCTGAAGATTTTTTTTTCGTAAAAAAGTTTTTGATATGAGCACTTAATATTGTTCCTGATGGACTTAGATATTATAAAAACCCTACGTTCTAATAAAAAGAACTTGCAATTAAACCAAATAATAAACGCCCTTTTTATACGTCTTTGTTAAAATATTTTTTATTTAACTATGAATAAAGGATTCGCCACAGATAATTTAATTCCCAAAAATTCCAAAAAAAAAAGTATTTCAAATGAACCTCAAGGAAGATTAATATCTTGGTCTCCTTGGCCACCAGCTAATTTTCAGAAAAGATATCCTGCTTTCCCATTTGTTCTTACAATATTGATAATAGTAATAGGGCAATGGTATCTATCTCTACTAAGATAACTTGAAACTGAATTTTTATATTTAAATTTTAGATAAATTGATTTTGAGAATTTATTTTGTTTTTTTCAATTTTATTATTAGCCCATTTTCAGGCGGCCATCATTCCAATATTACTTGGAATTAGATCGATCAAAAAATTTAAACACATTCGCAAGAACGAATTGATACCTTTTGGTTTTATTTTTTTAGGATTAGCATCAATTTCTGAAATGATAGATCATACTCAAACATCATGGATTTATGTAGATCATTCCTCTTTATTTAATTGGTTATTTTATTCTTTCCTATCTTTAGGACTAACATGTTTATCAATATCAGTTTTAAAAAATAAATTTATTCAAACAACTAACTTTTCAATTTCTTTATGTTCAATAATCTCATATTTTTTATTTGATAAAACTATTGCTCTTCTTTTCCAAGTAATAATAAGTATCTTTTTAATAATAAATTGGCAAAGAGTTTTTAAAGATTGGCTTTTTATCCTTTACCCAATTTTTGGTATTTTTTTTACGACTTTCTTTGGAACAAAGCTCTCAACAAGTGGTGATCAATTTTGGCATGTTTTAATAGGCCCATCTGGGACAATTAGCGTTCTTACCTTTTATTTAGTGTTAAAGAGATCTAAAAAAATATTTACTTAATATTCTTATGAAAATATTTGTATTTATAAGTTTTATAGTTTGCTTAATCACAATAATCTCTCCAGTTGAAATCTTTGCTGATACGGCACTTGATGTTTACATGAATGATTTTTATTCTAAATCGAATGAAGCTAGCAAGATTCTTAAAGAAATCGAAAATAGCCTAAAAGAGGGCTCAAGGGAAAAGGTATGCTCAAGGCAAAGAGAGGCAGCAAGATTAGGACTTTTAGCTAATAAATCATTAATTAAAGCCTTTGAAATAGAGGGAGCTAATCCACCAATGCAAGCAATACAGGCAAGTCAACAAAGATGGGAATCTATTCTGAATGAGTGCTGAAGAAAGTCAGTAAATTTATAAATCTTTTTAAATTTGCATTCTTACAGATTTACTAATTAAGGGAATTTCAGGTTCAACTCCATAAATACATTGAGAAATCGAATAAATAAAAATACATAGTGTAAATATAAAGATTATTGAGCTTAATTCAACTATGGGAAATATTCTCAAGAAATATGAAATTATTATCAAAGCGATATCAATAAGCAATGCTTGGCATGCGTTATATCTAACGAAATAGGGAACATTTGGATTTCTTGCTAATCCAGCAAACAAAATAATAAATAATAAAAAACTACCAAAAGGCATAGATTTTTCAATTATTGCTATCGGGAAAGTTAGTAATAAAAGTATTTTTAAAAATGAATATTTATAGAACAAATAATATCCAAAAGGTATTGATGCCTTCAATGGCAAAGTATACAAAAATACTGATGAGAGTCTCTGGAATATCTGATTCAATATATTATTGAAATTTCGTATTCATATTTTAACCTAATTTTTCTAAACTTAATATAAAGACTTAGCTTAGAAAAAATCAACTTTGGCAGATGGTTATCAAATATTAGATAATTAATTAAGGTTCATAATTCAAAATGCGTATCCTACATACAATGTTGAGGGTTGGAGATTTAGATAAATCCATAGATTTCTACGTCAATAGATTAGGAATGAATTTAATAAGAAAAAAGGATTACCCTCATGGAAAATTCACTTTGGCATTCGTTGGTTATGGCTCAGAGAAAGAAAACACAGTAATTGAATTAACTTATAACTGGGATAAAAAGTCTGAAGACTATGAGCTTGGAGATAAATATGGTCATATAGCTATTGGAGTAAAAGATATTCATCTAATTTGCCAAGGATTAGAAAATAATGGTTGTAAAATAACAACCAAACCTAAAACAATGAAAAACAGTACTACTGTATTAGCTTTTGTTGAGGATCCTGATGGTTATAAAATTGAACTTATTGAAAGAGATTAAAAGCTTTGAAGTCTTTAATTAAATAAACAAATAACTTAGTCTTCAAAAAGATTAAATTATCTAAAATATCTTTTTCAATTAACGAAAAAATATCTCTAACATCATATTGTTTAGATTCTGTAGTTTCAATTATTTTAAGGATTATTTCTAAGATCAGGAATTATAAAAAATCAAATTAAAACTTTATACAATCTATATTAATTCTATTCAGAATAAGTAGACAATCTATACAGATTTATATATCATATAATTATCGCATAAAGCTTATGCCTAGTAATTGGTCAAAAATAAGAGATGAATGGCTTGATAGAACCGCGGTTGCGAAAGATGATGCTAAATGGGCATTAGAAGCTTTAATTAATTCTGAAGAGGAGTTATTTGAAATAGAACAAAAAATTAAGAATAAAGAGGACGCTATAAGTCAAGTAAAATTTTTGAAGAAAAAGGTTAAAGAAACTATTTCCTCGAAAGAAATTAGTCTCGATGATATTGCATTAAATACTTCAAACTCAAACAAAGTACAAATCTCAGTACCTTCAAATCTCACTTATCTTTTGAAAGTTTGGGCCGCAGCAGAGGGTCGTGATCTCTCGAGTGTTGCTTTTCAGTGTTTAGAAACTGGCATAAGGGAAATGAAAAGCAAAGGTTCAATACCTTCAGTAGCAGTAAATAGATATGACTCGGCCTGTCAAAAAAGGATTGCATTAGCAGAAGTAAACAATTTATTGGAGAAATACGAAATCGCACAGAATGAAATCAAGTAATTATGAATAACAAAAAAATCATAAAAGGATACAAAACATTAATATCATCAAGTTTTAATGTATGTGGTTCTACTGATAAGTTCAAAGATGGAATAATTTACACTCTTTATTCTGATGAATTTAATTCACTTAAAGTTGGTTTTGCTGAAAATGATAAAGTTCTTGAAAAAAAATTATCAAGTAAGACATTTATATTATTGGACATGAAAAAAGGCAATAAGAAGGAACTATTTTTATTAATAACTACTCTAAAAGAGCTTGGTATCAAATATTCAGACAATCTTTACTTTAAATACTCAAGTTCTTTAATGAGACATTTATCTACTTTAGGTTGGCCTATTGGGAGATCACTTTATAAACAAAGAAAAATTAAAAAAGAACTTTTATGTGCATAAATTTAAATATAATCGCACTCTAAAGTTTCTCTGGTATCTCTATTTGTGAATGGATTAGTCCCAGAGGCACTTTCACAAAATTTCCTGACAATATCTTTTGGCAAAAAAACATTTGTGAAGTCTGCGCCTTGGATTTTTACATTTTCAAACTGAGTACTATAAGCAAATGAATCCTCTAAGTTAGTATTTGATAAATCTGTTCCATCTAAAATAGCCGAGTCTAAAGTTACTTCTCTTAAATTGGAATTACTTAAATTAGTATCTTTCAATTTTGCTCCATAAAGAGTAGCATTTTGGAGCTCACAATCTGATAAATTTGCATCTTGTAAATCAGTCAAATAGAAAGTTGCCCCTTTTAAATCAGATCCAGAAAAATCAGCTCCAATTAATGATTGTTTACCATAATCCAGTGCAGCGAAACTTCTAGAAGGGAGAGTTAAAACAATCATTAAAACAGTTAAAATTATAAATCTCATTTTTTGAGTAGTATTTCAATAAATTCTAACTTCTTAAGCTGATATCTAAAAATTTATTATTTACTGAATGCTATATTTATTTAGAACAAATTACGAGCTAGGTTTTGGATATAAGTCCTTATGAAGCAATTGTCGTTGGTTCTGGAGCTACTGGAGGAATAGCAGCACTTACATTGGCAGAGCAGGGAATAAAAGTTTTAGTAATAGAAGCAGGGCCTCAAATTAAAAGACATGTAGCTAGTAATCATGAGCCTAAAAGTACATTAAAAAGATTATCAGGAGTTCTAACAAAAAAACATGCTAATCAATGCCAACATCCTGGTTATTGGAAAAATAATCCTGACTTATATTCAAATGAATTGAAGCATCCTTATGACTTCCCTCCAAAAAAGCCATTTCTTTGGACCCAAGGTAAACAATTTGGTGGGAGATCATTAACGTGGGGGGGCATAACATTAAGACTTTCCTCAGAAGATTTTCAACCGGCTAAAAAAGACGGGTTCGGACCAAACTGGCCTATTTCATACGATGAACTATCCTCTCACTATGATTTCATTGAAAATTTCTGTGGCATCTATGGACGAAAAGATGACATTAAAGCAGTCCCAAACGGTAAATATATTGATGAAATACCTCTTACAGAAAACGAAAATATTTTTGGCAACAAAGTTAAATCAAAATTAAACTATCCATTTATGCAATCAAGAGGATTTGACCGTAATTCATCAGTAAAAGATAAAGAATGGCCCAGATCATCAAGTATAGGAACCACTTTTAAAAAAGCCTTAGATACTGGGAATGTTCAAATAATTTCAAATCACCTAGTGGAATCTTTTGAGATTAATAAGATAACAGAGCTTGCATCAAAACTAACGATCGTAAACTTAGAAAATGGACACAAAGAAGTATTGAATTGTGATTTAATTCTTCTTTGCGCATCAACAATTTCAACACTCAGAATACTACTGAACTCAGAATATAAATCAAATTCCACGGGTTTTAAAGATAATTCTGGGAAATTAGGTAAATACCTTATGGATCATATATCTATCTGTAGATTTTTTTCAGTCCCAAAAACAAAAAACTCAGGAAAACCAATAGATAATCCTCCCGATCTTTCTGGAGCAGGAAGCTTCTTTATTCCATTCGGTTCAAATTTGCCAAAAATTGACGACATAAATTTCCATAGAGGTTATGGAATCTGGGGGGCAATTGATCGATTAGGGATACCTAAATTTTTACAAAAAGACACAAACACATCCATTGGCTTTCTTATTGCCCATGGCGAAGTCCTTCCTAGAGAGAAAAACTCAGTTTCTCTCTCAAGAAAAACAGATGAATGGGGCATCCCAATTCCCTACATTGAATTCGAATGGAGCGAAAATGAGTTAAACATGGCTAAACATATGGAAAAAACAATCCGAAGATCAATCACAGCTGCAAATGGAGAAATAAAAAATATTAATGAACTCATTAGTATCCCATTAGGGAGTTTATTTACAAAAAAATTGATCTCATTTTCAGATAGTCCTCCTCCCCCTGGATATTACATTCATGAAGTAGGGGGAGCACCAATGGGGATAAACGAAGAAAATAGCGTAGTTGATAAATTTAATAGATTATGGAGATGCAAGAATGTACTTGTACTAGATGGAGCATGCTGGCCCACCTCATCTTGGCAAAGCCCTACACTTACAATGATGGCCCTAAGTAGAAGAGCTTGTTTAAATATTAAAAAGACTTAGAAGGTGTAAATAATTGATTTAAATAAATTTCTGAAACAGAATTATCTGTACATCCGTTTTGAAAGAGAAAAGTAGCTAATGCTGAATTTATAAGCTTATATTGATCCCAAGTTGGATTACTTAATACGAAATCTTTCATAGTGTTATAAAGAGTTTCTGAAAGTTCTGTTTCTAAAGAGACTTTATTTGAAGAGCACTCGACAAGTTTCTTCTCAGTTAAATTTGATTGGCTGATCTGATCCATTAAATTTATATTTTTCTGCATAACCATAATGGTATTTTTTTCTAAAAAAATCAAAAAATATCCGCTAAAGAACTTTTCAAATTATCAAATGAGACTCATGTTATAAGTGGGTTTTTATAAATTTTCTTTTTCGAATAAGGAAATTGAATAGATCTTTAAAAAAAGTCAACAATAATGTTGAAGTCCAGTTTTTTTTGGAAAATACTGGCATTCCTAATCCAGTGTGGATTTGGACGTGGAAAACAACTTACAAATTGTGGAAAATCTAGCTCAAAATACTTTCACGATTTTATATTAAGAATACTTATATATACTGAGTCTATTAAGACTAAGTCGAGAAAGAGACAGGTGATTCATTGATTTTCAACGGATTTTCTTAAGATTTAGTCTTTATTGGGCAAGCGAAGCGTGACAGGTCCTAAAGGGTGTTTTGAGTTTGGATAAATACTATGGTGATGGTGATTATGTTCATGTTGATGAGCCTTTACATGTTCATGTGCTAAGTAATCTCCTTCTGAGTTTGATTTTTCTTGGTTATGAGTAGGTATTTGATTTTGTATTTCACAAGAACCATTACATTCAGTATCACATAAATCACAACTGATACCCAAGCCCTCTACATGGTCATGATGACTTTCTTGTACCATTCCAACTTCTTTTTCAAAGCCAAATAAATTTGATCTATATTTACAAGTTGAGCAATTCATAAAATTATTACCTTCGTTATTAAGAACCTCTTCAATCCTTTCTACAAAAGTGTCGACCACATAAGACTGTGACGAAAGATATTTTGCATGTATAAATGAAATATTTGGATTATTAATCGCAACTAAATCGCTTTGCCTTTTTATTCTTGTGACAAGGACACCTGAGAAAAGGAAATAAGGAAAAATAATTATATTGTTATAACCAAGTCTCACAACATTTTTCAAGCCAGGTTCAACAAGAGGGAAAGTTACTCCAGAAAAAACTGTTTCCCCCCACCCTAAACCAATACCCTCTACGATCATTCTCGTAATTTTTGAAACATTGGAATTAGCATCTGGGTCAGAAGAACCTCTACCAACCACAACTAATAATGATTCTTCAGGTTTGAGATTATTATTTTGTTTAAATACATCTTTAACTCTTTCACAAGCTGCACTAATCATTAAATTATTAATACCTAATTCTCTTCCATAAATTATTTCAATACCTGTTTTACTTGAATAATTCATGAGCAAGCTAGGTATATCATTTTTCACATGGCCAGCAGCGAAAAGCATTGCGGGTATTGCAATTACTTTTTTTATAGAAAGATCTCTTAACTTGTCTAGAGCATCAACAAGTGAAGGTTTAGCGAATTCTAAGAAACCATATTCAACCAAAAAGTTTGGATATCTTTTTTGGATGAACTTAGTTAATTCTTGAAATTCAGTAATGGCTAGTTTATTTCTACTACCGTGTCCGCAGATAAGTATCGCGACTTGATTATTTAACTTCGAATCTAAATTATCCAAAATCTAGTTATTACTTATACCATAATAGTAAAGAACAATATCATGTAGTGAAAAATAATAGTTTGCTTGAAGTTCCAAATATCAACTCAAAGGATGCAAAATTAAAGAAATTAATTTATGACGTTGAAGACTCCTTGTTTTACGGAGATAACTATTCTAATGAGGAAATCGAACACCTTTGCGTATGTAGTGGGGGTACAACCTCTAGCTGTGCGAAAAATGGTTTTACAACTCTTGATCTAAGAAAAAATTACAGCAAAATTCACCTAGATAGAAAAAACAATTTAGTAACAATTGGAGGTGGAGTAATAATGGGAGATCTATTAAATTATTTACAAAAACATAGTCGAAGTTTTCCAATCGGACTTTCTAAACTACCTGGAGCAGGCTATATACTTACTGGTGGAGTAAGCCCGCTCAGTAGAGCCTACGGATTAGCCATTGATAATATTGAATCAATAAAAGGTTTCTTGGGAAATGGCACATTTATATCTTTAAAAAAAAATCAAATCAATCCAGAAGAACAAATGATTTGGGAAGCAATTAAAGGCGCAGCACCCTTCTTTTCAATTATTACCGAAATAGAACTTAAGACTATCCAATCTAATCCAATAAAGGTTATTGAAGGATTTGTAAATCTAAATGAACTTTCAGAAATAATAAAACTATCAGAGGAATTTCCAGAAAATATTAGTCTTCAATGGATTTATGCCAAAAAAATCTATATATATATTTTTGCTGAACTCAAAAATAAATTAGAGGATCAAAGAACAGAAGAATACTTAATGCTTCTAGACAAGTTTCCTGCTCTAGAAAAAAAAATTTATGAGAACTTTAACAAAATAAATTTCTTCCCAAAGGAATTGAATTTGTATGAGCTGAATGCAAATAACCATTCTGAGGTAATTAGTCTTCTTGGAGAAGATTTAAAAAATGATATCCCAATTTTCATAAAATGTTTGGACGAAATAATGGGAAACAAACCTAATAATTCCTGTTATGTTGCTTCTCAACAATTAGGTTGCAACACTAAAAAGTTAAATTATGGCTCAAGCTTTTTTGTTTATAGAAAAAGTACTTGGAAACCATGGATATATGCATCATGGAAAAAAAATGATCTTCAAGAAAAAGAAGTCGCTTTGGAATGGATTTATAAATCGTGGAGCAAGCTAAAAAGATTTTACCCAAATATACACTTAGCCCAATTGCATAATCATTTGGATTTTCATGAGGAAGAAATTAGATTAGCCTTTGGAAACAGAATGAATGAATTAAAAACTTTAAAGAATATTTCTGACCCACAAGGTATTTTGCCTCCTTTATGAGGTAACTTCTTAATTATAAAGAAACTAAAAATGTCAAATTTCTCAAGATATTTATCTAAAAATTGGTTAGATGATCCAAAGTCAAATATTCTCTCTGGCTTAGTAGTAGCTTTTGCAATGATCCCAGAAGCGATTGCTTTTTCAGGTATAGCTGGTGTAGATCCTAAAGTTGGTCTTTTTGGTGCATTTTGCTTATCTATAACAATTGCGATTGTTGGAGGAAGAAGGGGGATGATCACTTCAGCTACAGGTTCAACAGCTCTTTTGATGACTGGACTTGTTGCTTATGGAGAATCACGAGCTCCTGGATTAGGAGTCCCATATCTTATTGCAGCTGGAATATTAACTGGAATTTTCCAAATTCTTTGGGGATATTTAAGACTTGCCTACCAAATGAGATTCGTGCCAACGGGAGTATTAAGTGGATTTGTAAATGCACTGGCGCTTTTAATATTTCAGGCACAACTACCGCAGTTAGGAATAGGTATTAAAGAATCAAAAGGATTAATTGAACAAACTTTAAGTCAGTATCCAGTTAACTCTCAGATCCCAGTTGTTTGGATTCTTGTAATCCTAGGATTAATAATTATCTACGGACTTCCAAAAATCACAAAAGTAGTCCCATCTCAACTTGTCGCGATAGTAGTAATTACTCTCATAAGCATATTCTTGAATCTAGATGTCCCAACAGTTAGCGATTTGGGTAAATTACCTGATGGATTACCAAGTATTTCTCTTCCTTTTGGATCTATAGAAAATGGGAAAGTACCTTTTAGTCTTGAAACATTAGGAATTATTTTACCGACTTCACTTGCAATATCTCTAGTAGGTTTAATGGAAACCTTCTTAACTCAGGACATTTTAGACGATGTAACTGATACAAATTCTAATAAAAATAAAGAAGCAAGAGGACAGGGGATCGCAAACATTGTGGCGTCCTTATTTGGTGGAATGGCAGGATGTGCCTTAGTTGGACAATCTGTTATGAATACTGAAAATGGTGGCAAATCTAGATTATCTACTCTCTCCTCAGGTATATCTCTACTAATTATGATTATCCTCTTAAAGTCTTGGATTGGAGCAATACCAATGGCTGCATTAGTAGCAATCATGATAACGATCGCAATAAGTACAGCAGATATAAATGGATTAAAAAATATTAGAAAGATACCTAAAAGTGATACTGCAGTAATGCTTATGACTTTTGCAGTTACAATGCTGACAAAACCTCATAATCTTGCACTTGGAGTTATTGCAGGAGTTGCATTAGCTGCAATTCTTTTCAGCAGAAAAGTCGCAAAAGTTATAACTGTCTCAAGAGCTAAAGAAAATAATTTGACTATCTACAAAGTAAAAGGACAATTATTTTTTGTAAGTAAAATTTATTTCCTACAAGGATTTGATGTTCATGAACATCCTGAGAATATTAAAATTGATATGTCTTTAGCTCATATTTGGGATCAAAGTGGCGTTGTTGCTCTTGAGCAAATTATTAGAAAGTTCCAGAATGGTGGTTCTAAAGTTGAAATTGTAGGATTAAATAAAGAAAGTCTTAATTTATTTGAAAGACTAGGTGGTATAGAAAGCGCTCATTAAAAAAAGTTAATTAAGACTAACTTGTTGATAACAAAACCAAAGCCATTGCTGAAAAAGCAAATTCCTATGAGATCTCCAAGCAGTTTTTGAACTATTTAGATCAAAATTTTCAGGAGGAGGAACATCTCCCTTTTCTTTGTCTCTTTCAATTTCACTAATAATTCTATGCACCGTGTATTCAGGATGACCTAAATGCATAAGTTGTTTTTGATCATTAGATTCAAATATTGTGTATCCAACGTTTTCTCCATAAGCTAACAAATTCAATTTCCCTTCTTTTTGGGCCTTCTCCATTTCCAAATCTGGTAATCCCGCAAATCTACTTTGAGGACATATAAATTCATCATCTTGGGTACCCATCAAAGGGTGTCCTGGAACAAGACTTTTTAAAGGGAATACCCCAAATAATTTCCTATCAAAAACTTGCTTATCAACCCCCGCCAAATAAGCCAGTGCAAAGCCCGCCCAACATAATCCAAGAGTACTCGCACAAGAATTTCTTGCTTCATTTACAATTTTGACAAATTCATCCCAATACTTAACCTCTTCAAAGGCTAGGTGCTCAATAGGTGCTCCAGTAATAATGATTCCATCTAGCGGTTCTGGATTATTTGCTTCTTCCCAAGTTATGTATAGATTATTTAGATGATTAAGATCCCATGTTTTATAAGAATGAGTTTCAAGTCTTATCCAGACCGGCTCAATTTGAAGAGGAGATAAACCAAGTGGATGTAGTAAGTTAAATTCATATTGCTTCCCAAGAGGCATGATATTTAAAATACCAATCCTGAGAGGACGTATATCCTGTCTTTTTGCCAATTCTGGTTCTATCCAAGATATGTGATTTTTCTCAACATCACTAATCTTGTGATAGTTACTAGGAATTATTAAAGCCAATAAATCTCGTTTCCTATGTGATTTGTGAAAGTGCTTGTTCGAAATCTGCTTTTATATCATCAATATGTTCAATTCCTACAGAAACTCTTACCATCGTGGGGGTTACGCCTGCAGATAATTGTTCTTCTTCAGATAATTGCTGATGAGTTGTCGAAGCCGGATGAATTACTAATGTTTTTGAATCTCCTACGTTAGCAAGGTGGCTGGCTAATTTTAAGGAATCAATAAATTTTACTGCATTTTCATAACCCCCATTAAGAGAGAACATAAGCATGCAACCCATACCCCTTCCAGTAGTATATTTTTTGGCACTTGAGTAATATGGATCAGATTCTAGGCCTGGGTAATTAACACTACTTACATTAGAATTACAATCCAGCCATTTTGCTAATTCAAGAGCATTAGAAGTTTGTCTCTCTATTCTTAAGCTTAGAGTTTCAAGACCCTGCAATAACAAAAACGAATTGAAAGGACTTTGGGCTGATCCCCAGTCTCTCAGGCATTCAAGTCTTGCTCTTAAAGCAAAAGCTATATTTCTATTTTCAGGTACTCCCAAAGATTTGCAGATATCACTACCGAAACCAAAGGCGTCCCAATGAACGAGCCCATGATAAGCAGCGCTTGGCTCACTCATTAGTGGGAATTTACCATTTCCCCAATCAAACGTTCCGGCATCAACAATAACTCCTCCGATACTTGTTCCATGTCCACCGATCCATTTCGTTGCACTTTCCACAACAACATCGGCTCCAAAATCAATTGGCCTTATTAAAGCACCACCAGCACCAAGGGTATTATCAACTATTAAAGGAATTCCATTTTCCTTCGCCAAAGCAGAAAGTCCATCAAAATCTGGAATGTTGAACCGAGGATTTCCCATTGATTCGACGTATATTGCTTTGGTTTTATCATCAATTTTATTTTTAAAACTATCGATACTATCACCATCTGCGAATTTAACTTCTATCCCTAATCTTGGAAATTGTACTTTAAATTGATTGTAGGTCCCACCATATAGAAAAGATGTTGAGACAAAATTATCGCCTGCTGTCATGCAGTTCACAATTGCCAAAAATTGAGCAGCTTGTCCTGAGGATGTTGCAAGTGCTGCCATTCCTCCCTCCAAAGCTGCCATTCTTTTTTCGAAGACATCTGTGGTGGGGTTCATAAGTCGAGTATAAATATTTCCAAATTCTTTTAATCCAAAAAGATTCGCTCCATGCTCTGCATTATCAAAGACATAGGAACTAGTTTGATAAATGGGTACTGCTCTAGAATTTGTAGTTGGATCAGGAACTTGGCCTGCATGTAACTGAAGTGTCTCGAACTTTTGGTTGCTCAAAATTTTTTAAATAATACTATTATCTATTTAACTTAGAAAAGTTCCAAAAAAAAACAAAAAAAAGATAAATATTTATAAATCCTTTTTTAATGAGGGGTAATTATCTTTCATAAATGTACTCAAATCCTCTTTTATAGCAGATCTGAGTTTATCAACATTTGCAGTTTCAATTATTGGAAAAGTTTTATTAGCCTCAGGATCTTTTTCAGTAATTGATTTCCAATTCTTACCAACATCTTTTTCAGAGATGTTTAAAACTTCATCAAAGTTGAACACCTTATCATTGCTTTGAGCATCAAATTCGCTAAAAGCTTTATTTATGAGCTGTTTTCTATTTTCGAATAGATTCTTTGCTTTTAGAGTATCTGGAAGACCCATAACTGGTTGTAATTCCCTAAGAAGTTTTATTTCCTCTTCAATTAATATTGTCCAAACACCATGTTTATTTTTAGGGAGATTAGAAATACTAAATATTTTAATTTCATCTAGGTAAAAATTTAACCATAAATAATATGATTTTTCTTCAATATTTTTTTTAACGGATGTCTTTTTATTTTGAATCTTTGGGAGTAACTTTTCTGCTTTCTTTAAAAACTGTCTGTCTTCTCTTTCTAAATTTATTAATCCCCATCTTTGACTGTAGTCCCATAAATC
>CABYNZ010000023.1 GCA_902520485.1 uncultured Prochlorococcus sp.
AGAAGAGTTGGATGAATTAATGACAATTTTAAATTTACCTTTACCTGATCAAAAAGAATTGAAAAATCTAATAAAAAAAATTGCTATCAATACCAATTCAAATCTCGAGGAACAAGACTTAAATGAACTTTCTATAGCTTCAAGTGGACTAACCGAAATAAAAGTAAAGCAAGTAACTGCAAAGGCTCTTGCTCAAAGAGGAAAAATAAGTAAAGAAGATATTAAAGACATTCTTGAAGAGAAAAAACAAGTGATAGCGCGAAGTGAAATTTTAGAATTTTTCGAAGCCAAATCAAGTCAAGATGATATTGGTGGTTTAAATGTTTTAAAACTTTGGCTAAATCAAAGATATAGGGCCTTTTCTAAAGAAGCTAGAGACTATGGATTACCTATTCCAAAGGGAGTCTTACTCGTTGGGGCGCAAGGAACAGGGAAATCGCTTACTGCAAAATCAATTTCTAAGAGTTGGTCGATGCCACTGCTTAGGTTAGATGTTGGCAGACTATTTTCTAGCCTTGTTGGTTCAAGCGAGGCAAGGACAAGAGAAACAATTTCGAGAGCTGAGGCAATGTCTCCTTGTATCCTTTGGATCGATGAAATTGATAAGGGCTTTGGTGGCGATGCCAGAAGTGATGGAGGGACAAGTCAAAGGGTTTTGGCAAGTTTGCTAACTTGGATGGCTGAAAAAGAATCCGCCGTATTTGTCATTGCTACAGCTAACGCTATAGATAAGCTTCCTGCTGAATTATTAAGAAAGGGAAGATTTGATGAGATATTTTTCCTTGATTTACCAAATTCTGAAGAAAGATTAAGCATTTTGGATTTGCACTTAAAAAAAAGAAGACCAAGTTACAGTTTCTCTCTATCCACTATCATTGATAGAACAGATGGATATTCAGGGGCAGAACTTGAACAAGCAGTAATAGAGGGGATGCATATTTCATTCTCTGAGAATAGAGAACTTATGGAGAAAGATTTAATAAAGGCGGTTTCTGAATTAGTTCCCTTATCCAGAACAGCTAAGGAGCAAATTAATTTACTAAAAGAATGGTCATCGACAGGACGGGCCCGCTCTGCATCGTAAATAAATTTAATTTTTAAAATATTCCATAAGTCAGGAATCATTAATTTAGTTAATTTTTAATCAAAAAACCCAAATAATTAATTCAGATTAACTATGTTAATTAATGTATAAAAAAAAAAAGAGTGTTAGATCAAAAATTAATAAGAGAAAATCCAACGTCTGTTGAAGAGTGTTTATCCTTGAGAGGGAAAGTTTATAATATATCCCACATACACGAATTAACTGTTAAGAAAAAAGATATTGATATAGAAATATCCAGTCTTCAATCTGAGAGCAAAAAGTTAAGCAAATTAATTGGTCAAGAAATCAGCAAATCTAAAAACAATGATTCTCCAGAACTTATTTCCTTAAAAAAGAAGGGAAACGAATACAAAATTAAAATTTCAGAACTCGAAGAGAAACAAAGAATATTAGACAAAGAAGTAGATGATGAAATTTATAATTTGCCAAATTTTCCTAGCAAAGACGCACCTATTGGGAAAGATGAAAGTGATAATTTACAAATAAAAACTTGGGGGGATCCTTTAATTAAAGATAATATAAAATCACACTGGGATATAGGTGAAAGTCTTAATATTTTTGACTCTGTAAAATCTACAAAAATATCAAAAAGTCGTTTTATCACTCTTATAGGCAATGGTGCCAGATTAGAGAGGGCATTAATTAATTTTATGCTCGATATGCATACTAAAAATGGTTACTTGGAGTTAATTCCGCCAGCTTTAGTAAATTCAGAAAGTCTTACCGGATCAGGTCAATTACCTAAATTTTCAAATGAAAGTTTTAAGTGTTCTAATGACGATTTATGGCTTTCTCCAACAGCTGAAGTTCCACTAACTGCTTTTCATAGAAACGAGCTTATTGACCCCAAGCAGTTACCTATTAAGTATGTTGCATACAGTCCATGTTTTAGGAGAGAAGCTGGAAGTTATGGAAGGGATACTAAAGGTTTAATAAGACTTCATCAATTTAATAAGGTTGAACTCTATTGGTTTTGTGATCCAAGTAAATCTTCAGAAGCTCATAAAAAGATTACTTCTGATGCAGAAAGCATTTTAAAAAAGCTCAACTTACCCTATAGATTAGTAGATATTTGTACTGGAGACTTAGGCTTTTCTTCTAGTAGAACTTTTGATCTTGAAGTCTGGCTTCCCAGTAGTAAATGTTATAGAGAAATTTCAAGTTGCAGTAATTGTCTTGACTTTCAAGCACGTAGATCATCAATAAGATCAAAAATTGATAAAAAAAATACATATATACATACCTTAAATGGCAGTGGTCTTGCTATTGGAAGAACAATGGCAGCTATTCTTGAGAATGGCCAACAAACAGATGGAAGCGTTAAGATTCCAGATGCTCTGGTTCCATATTTTGGATCAAATTTTTTAAAAACTGCTTAATATAAAAAAAATGAATGTTTTAACCTCAATAACAGTTCTTGGATTTCTCATTTTTTTTCATGAAATGGGGCATTTTCTTGCTGCAATTTTACAAGGTATTTATGTTGATGGATTTTCAATTGGCTTTGGGCCTTCAATTATTCAAAAAAAATTTAGAGATATTACTTATTCATTCAGAGCCTTTCCTCTTGGAGGCTTTGTATCCTTCCCTGATGAAGAACTAAATAATATTGACCCTAAAGATCCAAATCTTTTAAAAAATAGGCCAATAATTCAAAGAGTTATTGTAATATCCGCTGGAGTATTTGCCAACTTGATACTTGCTTACTCAATCTTGATTATAAATGTAACTACTGTTGGTATTCCATTTGATCCAGAACCAGGAATTTTAGTTTTGGCTACTCAACCTGAAAAGGCTGCTGCTCTTGCTGGATTAGAAGCAGGAGATAAAATCTTAAAAATTGAAAGCAGTACTTTAGGAGTAGGTGATCAAGCTGTTTCTGCCTTGGTTAGAGAGATTCAAAATTCATCAGAAGAACCAATTTCAATACAAATTGAAAGGGACGGGAGTTTGAAAGATTTAACTTTAGTACCAAAAAATATTGATGGGAAAGGAACAATAGGTGCTCAATTGCAACCCAATATAACAAAAGAAACTAAAAAGACAAAAAACGTTTTCGAACTTTTTAAATACACTAATAATGAATTTTCATCACTTCTGGTAAAAACAATTCAAGGTTATAAAGGTTTAATAACGAATTTCTCCTCTACAGCTCAACAATTAAGTGGGCCGGTAAAAATTGTTGAAATTGGTGCACAATTATCTCAACAAGGTGGAACGGGCATATTATTATTTGCGGCTTTAATTTCTATTAATTTAGCAGTACTTAATTCATTACCTTTACCACTTTTAGATGGAGGACAACTTGTTTTCACTTTAATTGAAGGTTTTAGAGGGAAACCTGTTCCAGTCAAGGTACAAATGGTTGTTACTCAGTCCAGTTTTTTTCTATTAGTTGGACTAAGCGTTCTACTTATTATCAGAGATACAAGTCAACTATTAATTGTACAAAGATTATTAAACCAATAAATAAATTTTAAAAACTGTTCTCCAAGCTGTTAATATAATAAATAGTTTTAAATATTCTGACTAAATGGCGAAAAAGTCCATGATTGCGAGAGAGGTTAAACGCAAAAAACTTGTGGAGAAATATGCTGCAAAAAGGAAAGCATTATTAGATGAATTTAATGCCGCAAAAGATCCAATGGAAAGGTTAGAAATTCATAGAAAGATTCAAGGTCTGCCAAGGAACTCTGCACCAAATAGAGTAAGAAATAGGTGTTGGGCAACTGGTAAACCTAGAGGAGTATATAGAGATTTTGGTCTTTGCAGGAATCAGTTAAGACAGAGAGCTCATAACGGTGAACTTCCTGGAGTAGTTAAATCAAGTTGGTAGTATAAGTTTTTAACTTAAGTACGAAATTTCTCAAGAAAAAAAAATACTTTTAGAGATTAAACTCATTTTTAGGACATTTTTAAAAATTTTTATAGCTTATCTAAATAATTTACTCAATATGTCCCTATTAAATGTAAGAATAAATTATGTATAGATTTATAATTTAAAAAGTGGAAGGACAAAATAAGTCGATCACGTTTGACGGACGAGAGATACGACTAACTACAGGACTATATGCTCCTCAAGCAAGTGGATCAGTAATGATTGAGTGTGGTGATACCTCACTATTAGTTACAGCTACAAAAACTGCCAAAAAAGAACCATCAGACTTTCTACCTCTGATATGCGACTATGAAGAAAAACTTTATGCTGCAGGGAGAATTCCTGGTGGTTTTATGAGGAGAGAAGGTCGCCCACCAGAAAGAGCGACTTTAATTGCAAGATTAATTGATAGGCCAATGAGGCCACTTTTCCCCACATGGATGAGGGATGAGATTCAAATAGTTGCATCTTGCCTTTCTCTAGATGAAAGAGTTCCAGCAGATGTTTTAGCTGTTACTGGGGCTTCAATAGCAACTTTAGTTGGAGAGATTCCATTTTTTGGACCAATGGCTGCGGTAAGAGTTGGGCTTATAGGGGATGATTTCATCTTAAATCCTAGCTATAGAGAGATCGAGAAAGGAGATTTAGACATTGTTGTTGCAGGATCACCAAACGGTATCGTCATGATTGAAGCAGGTGCAAATCAATTATCAGAGCAAGATACAATCGAAGCTATAGATTTCGGATATGAAGCTGTTACTGAACTTATTAAATCGCAAGAAGATCTACTACAAGATTTAGGAATAAAACAGATTAAACCATCTGACCCTGAAGAAGATAAAACATTACCTTCTTATTTAGAGAAAAATTGCACAAAACCTATTGAGTTAGTTTTAAAGAAATTTGACCTTTCAAAAGAAGAGAGAGATCTTGAACTCGAAAAAATTAAAACTGAAGCTCAAAGCAAAATTGATTCACTTAAAGATGACAATCAAGTAAAAGTTCTAACCTCAGAAAATGAAAAATTAATTCATTCCGACTTTAAAAAATTAACAAAAAAATTAATGAGGTCCCAAATCATTAATGATGGGAAAAGAGTTGATGGGAGGGATCTCGATGAAGTTAGAAAAATTTCGGCATCTGCTGGAATCCTTCCAAAAAGGGTTCATGGCTCAGCATTATTCCAAAGAGGGTTAACCCAAGTTTTATCTACAACCACATTGGGTACTCCTAGTGATGCTCAAGAAATGGATGACCTCAACCCAAGTACCGAAAAAACTTATCTACATCATTACAATTTTCCTCCTTTTTCTGTAGGAGAAACAAGACCAATGAGAACTCCTGGCAGAAGAGAAATTGGCCATGGAGCATTAGCTGAGAGAGCAATAATTCCTGTATTGCCTGGTAAAGAAACTTTCCCTTATGTTCTAAGGGTAGTTAGCGAAGTTTTAAGTTCGAACGGATCAACTTCGATGGGATCTGTATGTGGAAGCACTCTTTCATTATTAGATGCGGGAGTCCCTTTAAAAAGTCCAGTAAGTGGAACTGCTATGGGCTTAATTAAAGAAGATAAAGAAGTCCGTATTCTTACAGATATTCAAGGAATTGAAGACTTTCTTGGGGACATGGACTTCAAAGTTGCTGGCACCGATAAAGGGATAACTGCTTTACAAATGGATATGAAAATTACAGGCTTACCAGTCTCTATCATTTCCGAAGCAATTAAAAAAGCTCGACCCGCAAGAATACATATCTTAGAAAAGATGCAAGAGGCCATAGACAAGCCTCAAGAATCTTTATCTCCTCACGCTCCAAGACTCTTAAGCTTTAGGATTGATCCTGAACTTATAGGAACTGTTATTGGGCCTGGAGGTAGAACTATAAAAGGAATTACTGAAAGAACAAACACAAAAATAGATATAGAAGATGGAGGAATTGTAACTATTGCTTCTCACGACGGGGCTGCTGCAGAAGAAGCTCAAAAGATAATAGAAGGATTAACACGCAAAGTTCACGAGGGTGAGATCTTCTCTGGTGTTGTAACTAGAATAATTCCTATTGGAGCTTTTGTAGAAATACTACCTGGGAAAGAAGGTATGGTACACATTTCTCAATTATCTGAAGCAAGGGTTGAGAGAGTGGAAGATGTAGTTAGACAAGGTGATGAAGTAACTGTGAGAGTAAGAGAGATTGATAGCAGAGGAAGAATTAATCTTACTTTGAGAGGAGTAGGACAAAATAATGGGATGTCTTATCCCCAACCAACCCCAACTCCAGTTGCTCCGCTTAATTAAGATCTAAAGGGGATAAATTTCATTTTCCTCAATAATTTTTTTAATTTCGCAACAAATATTACCGTGAGTTTTTCCATTACTTGTTGCGACTATAACGCCTCCTTGATTAAAATTAGCTTTGCCATAAGATAATTCTTGATTATCCAAATTTGTTATTTTTCCACCAGCCGCTTTCAGAATAGATTCTGGAGCAGCAAAATCCCAATCCTTTGGTGAGCTTTTGCCAGGTAAACTTAGACAGATATAAATATCACTCTCTCCTCTTACTAGGGATGCTATTTTGCATCCAATGCTTCCCATGATTTCGACTTTGCAGAAATTAATTTTATTAATTAAATTTCTCAAAACATCATTTCCATGATTTTTGCTTGTCACTAAAGTCATTTCTTGAAGTTTCTTACTTTGTAAGAGAATTGGTTCTAGTTTTGATCCATCTCTTTTTTCACACCATGTTTTTTCTCCATCTGCAATCCACAATTGATTCTTTTCTGGTAACAGTACAAAACCAATAAACGGTTTACCTTTATAGTTCAATGCCAAATGCATTGCATAATTACCAGTGCCTTGAATAAAGTCCTTCGTTCCATCAAGTGGATCAAGAACCCAGATCCAATCATTCTTACTATCAAAATTTTCTAAAGAATTTTTTACATTTTCCTCACTCAAAATATCCCAGTTAATATTTTTATATTTTTCATTAATTCCTTTAATAATCAATTCATTAACTTTTAGATCAGCCAAGGTTACAGGGTCATCTTCATTATTATTTTTTATTATGCTTCTTTTATCATCTGAATCTTCTAACAAATTTGAGTAATAAAGCAAAATATCTGCTGCTTGCCAGCTGAAAATTCTTATATCATCGATAAGATTATTAATATCTAAACCAAAAGGTAATCTAATCATTAAATGACAAGTAATTCCTTATTATCGCATAGAAAATCAGAACCGGAAAACGGTATTTTATATTTAGTTGGCACGCCAATTGGCAATTTAAATGATATGTCCCAAAGAGCATTAAATATTCTTAAAAATGTCTCTTTGGTTGCTTGTGAGGATACAAGACAAACAAAAAAAATAATGAACAAGTTTAATATTTCAAATAAACTTATAAGTTTTAATAAACATAATTCTTTAATTAAAATCCCAAACTTAATAAAAGATCTTAAAGAAGGAAAATCAATAGCGATTGTAAGTGATGCTGGTATGCCAGGAATTTGCGATCCAGGTGAAGATATTGCAAAGAGCGTAAGATCTCAAGGGATTGATATAATTTGCATTCCAGGTGCATGTGCTGCCATAACAGCGCTTGTCTCAAGTGGTTTACCTTCCTCTAGTTTTGTATTTGAGGGTTTCCTTCCTAGAAAGAAAAGTGAAAGAGATAAAATTCTTTTAGAAATTAGCAAAAACATAAAAACGACCATAATTTATGAGTCTCCAAAAAGACTAAAAAGATTACTTAAGGAATTATTTGACTTCTGCGGAGGTAATAGAGAAATTATGGTAGCCAGAGAATTAACAAAAAAATTTGAAGAACATATAGGGAGTAATATTAATGAAGTCTCAGAATTATTTAAAGATAAAGAGGTTATTGGTGAAATAACAATAGTTATAAAAGGAATTAACAAACAAAAAGATTTTAATCTCGATAAATTCATTATAAAAAAAGATCTTAATGAATTAATAAATGCAGGCTTAAGCTTATCAGCAGCTTCTAAATACTTAGCAAAAAAAAATGGAATAAAAAAAAGCGAAATTTATAATTTGATTTAAAATTTATATTAAAGAATTAATTTATATGAGCTTCATAATTAAAAAATTATTGTTAACAGCAATTTTTAATTCTTGTTTATTTTTCCTCTTATTTATTGGGATACAAAACAGTTCAAACAAAAGTAAAGTAAACTTGTTAGTCGAAGAAACGATAGAACTACCAATTAGTTTTATTGTAGGTTCTAGCTTTATAGCAGGTTCAATTATAGGAAGCTTTCTAGTTTTAAATATGAATAATGAATAAAATTTGTTCAAAGAGCTATTAAATTCTCTGGACAAACAATTCTTGAAATTCCTTTCTCGAGAAGAATTGGTGCTGCGATTCTAAATACATCAGTATTTGGAACTTTTAGTACCTTTTGCTCTTTATTACAGGATCTTTTAGCAAGATTTAAATCAAAAAATATTTCTATAGTTTTTCTTTTCAAATCATTATTAGGCAAGAAATCCCATTTAGGGAAATCTTTTAATAATTTTATCTCTAATTCAATTTTCTTATCCACTATCATGTAAACAACTTTCGGGAAATCTATCTCTGTTATTGGAACTGAAGTTAACTCTTTTCGAGATGAATTATCAATCTCATAATCTAAAGGAGCAATTTCTAAAAAAGGATCATATGGGTCAAAATTTGAAGCAGTTACATTTTCATTAAAAACTTTTGGTGCATTTGAATCTTTTATTAAATCTGCATTATCAATACATGTTTTTAATAAATCACTACTTTGAATTTGATTTGTTTTAGATTTTCCTATTAAAGATTTATTTTTGTTTAATAAATCAATATATTTTAATTCTCCAAGATTTTTCTTAAGATTTCTTATTACTGTCAATTTGGTGCAACTAAATTTTTGAGACAAAAGATCTATGTTTGTACCATTTTCAAAACACTTGATTATTTCTTCAATTTGTTCTTCAGTGAGTCTCCTAGCCAAATTAAATAACAACAATAATTTTATTATAGTTTAATTTTAAAGAAGCTTTAAAATCATAATTAAAGTTCCAAAATAAGAAGCAAATTTAAGATCTTTCAAAAAGAATTTATTTAATAATTATAGTAATTATTTTTTAAGATTTACTAGTTAGGGGGTACGTAGTTGATATAAAATATATAAGTAATTTGAGTTATTTGCCCAACAACTTTTAAAAGTAGTGATATTTTCTCTGCGGAAGTTCTACAAGTAAATTCTCAAAATATCTTTGCTTCCTTAGCTCAGCTGGATAGAGCAACTGCCTTCTAAGCAGTGGGCCGCAGGTTCGAATCCTGCAGGAAGCGTTAACTTAAATTCAGATTGAATTAAGGTAATTTCTAATGATTATTTTTAATAAATGTTCTTTTTTAACTTATTAAATTAGAGTTTTGTCTATTTCAAATCAAGTAAAACACAATATTAAAAATAATTTTGGCAAATTAAATTTCTTAATAGGGATATTCTTATTATCTTCAGCATTTTCTTTATCACTAGTTTTTTTATTAATCTCTTTAATATCAAGTATCTCAAGAAATAAGAATAACATCTTAAATGATAAATATAATATTTTTTTATTAATAGGGAGTTTTTGGTTAATAATTTGTTCCACGGTACATTCATTTAGAAATGAATTTTTAATTGCTAATGATTGGGATTCCAGTTTATCTTGGATTGGTTTAGCAAATTGGATTCCACTTTTTTGTTGTTTTTATGGTTTTCAATTTTATTTGAGAACGCCTAATGAAAGAAAAATTTTTGGGTTAATACTTATTTTAGGCACCTTTCCAGTTATTGTTTCTGGATTAGGTCAGTCTTTTTTTAACTGGAATGGCCCCTTAGAAACTTTAGGTGGTTTAATAATTTGGTATCAAAGGCCATTAGAAAATATAACTGAACTTACTGGATTGTTTAATAATCCTAATTATGCAGGACTTTGGTTAAATATAGTATGGCCATTTTGTCTCGCTTTTTTAATAAGGAACAGAACTAATATTTTTCAAGTTATTTCTGGCTTCTTATTCACCCTTAGCATAGCCATTACTACAGTTTTAACGAATTCTAGATCAGCATGGATAGGACTATTATTGGGAACGATATTAATCTTAGGTAGGAAAATAATTAAAGTTATTCCATATCTATCATTGACCTCTGTTTTTATTTTTTTAACTTCTCTACTACCTGATTTAGGAAAATACTATAAAAGAATTTTTGAGATTGTCATCCCAAATCAAAGCTGGGTTTCTATTGAGCAAAATAACATAACGAGGATAGATATTTGGTTTAGTGCTCTTCAAAATATAATTAAAAATCCTCTTTTTGGTAGCGGATCTGGATCATTTCCTCAAATATTCTTAAATGAGACTGGTTTTTTTAGAGGTCATCCACACAATCTTATTTTAGAATTAATGATAAGTTACGGATTACCAGCAGCTTTTTTAATTACAATAATAATCTCAACATTATTATTGGTGGCATTTTTAAAAATTTTTTCAATAAAAAACGAAAATAATCCAAATATGATTTTTGAAAAAGCATGGATTATTTCTCTATTTATATTGTTAATTTCCCAGATGGTGGATGTTCAATATTTTGATGGAAGAATAAGTATTGTTTTTTGGATATTACTTGGTGGGGCAAGAAATATAGGAAGAAAAATTTAATTGGAAAAAGTAATTTAGCTAGGAATAACAATTTTTTCTAGATTTGCACCATAAGTTAATATAAAAGAAATCAAGGAAATAATGAACTACACAATGCCTTGGATAATTAGTAGAAGAAGAAAACTAATTGGAAGTTCACTTGATTGCTCAATAACTATTTTTTTATTCAACTTTATTTACTTTAAAGAATTAGGGATATATCCAAACAGATTAGTAACTACAAGTTTGGCAATTTTTTGGATCTTAGTAAGTTATGTTTTGGGTAGATATATAAAGACTGAAAAAATATCCATAAATTCTTTTTTAAAAGCTTTTTTAAAGATTATTTTTTTATATTTATCATGTAATCTTATTTATCTGGTAATTAATTGGTTCATTCCTTTGGTGTTTTACTGGGATAAGATTCAATTTAGTAGTTATCTTTCAAAAGAATTAAGTAATTTATTCATAAGGGCATCATTGTATATATCTTTATTGAGTCTTTTTGTTCAATACTTTTTTAGTATTATTACTTACAATATTTACAACAAAAAAAAAGAGTGGATTTTCTATGGTTCAGAATCTAAGTTCATGCAGATTTCAGAAGAAGTGGCGAATATTAAAAATGATATTGTTTTAACAAATATTCCCAATGATAAAAATCTTGATCTTATAAATTTTGAGAATGTTAAAGGCATAGTTATTGGTGATTTAAGTGATATAAAAAAAGAAAATTTAGATATAATCTTTAAACTAAAACTCAAAGGGATTTTGGTTGAAAGTCTATTAACTTGGTTTGAGAATGAATTCCATAGAATGCCAACTTTTATAATCGATAATAAATTCCAGCTAGTTGAAAAATTAAAAGGAATTGAAGATAATTATCAATTAAGGACGAAAAGAATAGGTGATTTACTTGTAAGTTCTTTTTTATTATTAGTAACATCTCCTTTATTTATTTTTGTGAGCATTTTGATATTTATTGAAGATCGAGGTCCACTATTCTATTCACAAAAAAGGACGGGACTAAATGGAGAGAAATTTAATATTATTAAATTCAGAAGTATGAAAATTGATGCCGAAAAAAATGGAGTCCAATGGTCAAAACATACTGATCCAAGGGTTACACGAATAGGAAGAATTATAAGGGCCACAAGGATAGATGAATTACCACAACTTTTATGCGTTTTAAAAGGAACAATGAGCTTAATTGGTCCAAGGCCTGAGAGACCTGAGATAGAAAGTCAATTCTTAAAAAACATTCCATATTATAATTGCAGATATATACTTAGACCAGGTATAAGTGGATGGGCACAGGTTAATTATCCATATGGTGCAAGCCTATTTGATACGACAAAAAAACTAAGTTTTGATATCTATTACATAAGCCACTTTTCAATTCTTTTAGATTTATTAATCTTATTTAAAACTATAAAACTTGTCCTCAATGCAAAAGGGTCAAAACCAAAAATTTAAGTTGCCTAGAGGATTTATTATTGTTAAAAGATTAAAGCGTTATTTTAACTAGATAGTTTTGTTATCGATGGAGCTAAAATTAAATATAAATTTCAAAAAAAAAAAAAACAATATTAATAATTTTTAATTAGTTGATTTAATTATCTAAAAACAATAGAAATGAATTAGTTACAAATATACAATTTTTAAGTTAATAGTTAATATCGTATATTGTAAAATAGATGAAATAATTAAATAAGATTTGCTATGAGTCAAATAGAAAAATTAGATTCAGTAGCAATAGTATTAGGCTTTTACAATGATAATAAATATATAAATGCCCAAGTAAAAAGTATCTTTGAACAAACTCATAAAAATATAAAATTATTCATCTTTGATGATAATTCAACCTTTAAACTAACCAAATCTTTTTTTAAATTAACCAAAGAAAATAAGAAAAAGTTATCTATTATTAGAAGAAAGAAAAATATTGGGAGTGCTAAAAACTTCCTTTTTGCACTCAAAGAAATTAAGGATGATTTTGCTTTTTATGGATTTAGCGATCAAGATGATATTTGGGAAAAAGATAAAATCAAGATTTCAATAAATGCTTTAAATAAAAAGGGTAATGAAAAACCCGTCTTATTTTCATCTAGGACCGAATACTTTAATGAGGATTGTACGAAAAAAATTGGAGAATCAAAATTATTTAAAAAAAAGCCAATGTTTGCTAATTCTTTAATTCAAAATTTTCTGGGAGGAAATACTATACTAATGAACAAAAAAGCGAAAAAATTAATTGTATCGTCTCTTAATTCTGATAAATATACTGTACATGATTGGTATTGTTATCAATTAATTTCAGGTGCGGGTGGAGAAGTTATTTTTAGTTTAGAAAAAACATTAAAATACAGGCAGCATGAGAAGAATTTAATAGGAAGAAATGATAGAAAAAGTGATAAATTTAGAAGGTTTAAAGAGTTCTTTTCAGGTAGTTTTAAAAATTGGATAGATATAAATCTCTCGAATTTAGAAAATAATAAAAATTTAATAGAATCAAAGAATTTAAAAATTCTTGAAAATTTTAAAAAATCTAGAAATTCAAAAAATCCACTTAAAAGAATTATTTTCTATAGAAAATCTGGGGTTTTTAGACAATCTTCATTAGAAAACTTGATTTTCTTCATTGGAATTTTATTTAATAAAATATGAAAAATTTATACATTTATGTGCAATTAATTTCCTTCTTAAGTCACCTCTTATTTAAGATAAAGTAATTTAATCCAAATTTTGAATAATTCAAGTTTTAGAAAAGGTATCATTCTTGCTGGAGGCACAGGGAGTAGATTATTCCCGATAACTAATGCTGTTTGCAAACAACTGCTTCCAGTTTATGACAAACCAATGATTTATTATCCTCTTTCTACTTTGATGTTGGCAGGTGTGAAGAATATTCTCATAATCACAACACCTGAAGATTTGGAGAACTTTAAAAAGTTGCTAGGCGACGGTAATGATTTTGGTATTAATTTACATTATGAAATTCAAGATAAACCTCAAGGATTGGCACAAGCTTTCCTAATAGGAGAAAATTTTCTAGATGGATCACCCTCAATAATGATATTAGGAGACAATCTATTTTACGGAAAAGGATTCGTGAATCAATTAAAGACTGCTTCTTTGAGAAAAAATTCAACCATATTTGCTTATCCAGTTAGTGATCCCGAGAGATATGGAATTGTAGACTTTGATAAGGATGGGAAAGTAAAAAGTATTGAAGAAAAACCTCTTGAACCAAAAAGCAAATATGCCATAACAGGATTATATTTTTATGATGAATCAGTAGTTGAAAAAGCAAAACTAGTAACTCCTTCAGATAGAGGAGAACTAGAGATAAGTGATCTTAACAAATTCTATTTAGAAGAAGGAACTCTTAATGTTGAGCTATTTAATAGAGGAATGGCATGGTTAGATACAGGAACTACAGATTCGCTTTTGGATGCTTCGTCTTTTATTAAAACAATTGAAAGTAGGCAAGGTTTAAAAATAAGTTGTCCTGAAGAAATTGCCTGGAGAAATGGTTGGATTAGCGATGAACAGTTAATATCACTATCTAAATCACTTAAAAAAAGTGGGTATGGAGAATATTTAATTAATCTAGTTGAAGAATAGATCTATGGCATTAACATCACAAAAGATTAGCAATTCAAATGGCCAAACAATTGATGGTCCCTTATTAATAAAACCTAACGTATTTAAAGATGAGAGAGGTTTTTTTATGGAGAGTTGGAATAGCAATGATTGGAAAAATATAATGGGAAAAAGTAAACAAGAATTTAATTTATTTTTACAAGATAATCACTCAAAATCCTCTATTGGAGTATTGAGGGGATTACACTATCAATTAAATCCTTATGCACAAGGAAAGCTTGTAAGATGCATATCAGGAGAAATCTTCGACGTAGCCGTAGACATAAGAATTAATTCTCCTACTTTTGGAAAGTATGTAGGAGAATTCTTGAGTTCTGAAAATTTTCTTCAACTTTGGATTCCAGAAGGATTTGCCCATGGATTCTTAACTATCTCAGAAAAAGCTGAAGTAGTATATAAAACCACAAATATTTGGGATAAAAATTCTGAAAGAAGCATAAAGTGGGATGATCCATCAATAAATATTGAGTGGCCAGAAATAATTCTAAAAAATAATGAAATTTTAATCAGCCCAAAAGATTCTCAAGCGCCATTACTATCTAAATTAAATTCAAAAGACTTATTTTAATGAAAATTCTTTTAATAGGAGCTTCAGGTCAATTGGGGCAAACGTTGATTAAAACCAAACCACAAAATATAGAAATCATTGAATGTAACAGATCAAATATTGATCTATCGAACTTAGAATTAATAAATGATTTTATACTAAGTTCGAACGCAAACTTTGTAATTAATTCTGCCGCTTATACAGGAGTTGATAAAGCAGAATTAGAATCTGAATTGGCTTACCAAATAAATGCTGAAGCCCCAAATGCTATATCAAATGCAGTTTCAAAAACCAAAGGCAGTTTAATCCATATTAGTACAGACTTTGTTTTTGATGGGACAAAGAATTTACCATATAAACCAAAAGATCACGTAAACCCTTTAGGAGTTTATGGAAAATCAAAAGCCAAAGGTGAGGAATATGTACTTAAATTGAAAAATAATTACGTTGTAAGAACTAGTTGGCTTTATGGAGATTTTGGCAAGAATTTCTGCCTTACAATGTTACGATTGCATAAAGAGAAATCACTCGCCAAAGAGCCATTAAGAGTAGTTTACGACCAAATAGGAGTACCAACTAGTACATATTCTCTTTCAAGATTTTGCTGGAAAATGATAGACTCTTTGTCAAATTCGAAAATTATTCCCTCTTTGCTTCACTGGTCAGACGCTGGGGTTGCTAGTTGGTTCGATTTTGCTTCTGCAATTGGTGAAATTGGAGTTGAAAAAGGTCTAATTTCTGAAGCTGCAAAAGTAATTCCGATTAAAACGAATGAATATCCATTACCTGCTAAAAGGCCTCATTTTTCACTTTTAAATTGTGAAGAGTCAACGAATATATTGAAAGAAAATCAATTTCATTGGCGTGTAGAACTAAAAAAGGTAATGGAGGAAATTAAACTGAAAAACCTTGAATAATTTCATAACTATAAAAATATATTCTTTTCTAGTCGAGAAGAATATGTATCATGATAAAGTCAATAAGTTTATTTATATCCAATAAATCGTACTCATGAAGATATTAATAACAGGAGGATGTGGTTTTATTGGGGGTGCACTTATAAGAAAATTATTGACGACTACTGATCACGAAGTTTTAAATTTAGATAAATTTGGATATGCTAGCGATCATTTAAGTATTGATCAAACTATCAATCAATTGAAAACAAATAAATACAAATTATTTAAAATTGATCTAAACAATAAAAATAAATTAGAAGAAATAATACAAAATTTTGAACCTGATTTAATTATGCATCTAGCTGCAGAAAGTCATGTTGATAGATCAATAGAATTTCCTGAGCATTTCATAGAGAGTAATATCTTGGGAACTTTTAATTTGCTTGAATCTTGTCGTAAGTTTTTTAATTCTCTGAACACAGAGAAAAAATCCAAATTTATTTTTCACCACATAAGTACTGACGAGGTTTTTGGCTCTTTAGGAGAAAAAGGCCGTTTTTCAGAATCCACCCCCTATGATCCAAGAAGTCCTTATTCTGCCTCAAAGGCTTCAAGTGATCATCTCGTAAGATCTTGGTACCATACCTATGGATTGCCAGTTATCGTTACCAATTGCTCGAATAATTTTGGACCTTGGCAATTCCCCGAAAAGCTTATTCCACTCGTTACTTTAAAAGCTATCCAAAAAGAACCTATCCCTCTTTATGGCGACGGGAGTAATATTAGAGATTGGTTATTTGTTGAAGATCATGTAGATGCTCTTCTTCTTGCGGCATTAAAAGGGAAAGTGGGAGAAACATATTGCATCGGTGGTTATGGTGAAAAATCAAACAAAGAGATAGTTCTAAAAATTTGTGAAATATTGGATGACGAAATTCCAAATCAATCTCCACATAACCAATTAATAAAATACGTTTTAGATAGACCCGGTCACGATCAAAGATATGCTATAGATCCCTCCAAATTAGAAAATGAATTAGGATGGGTACCCAAATATGGTTTAGAAAAAGGACTTAGAGAAACTGTATTGTGGTATTTAAAAAATTATGATTGGTGTCAAAATATATTCAAAAAAGGTAATTATAGACTTGAGAGACTTGGAAAATAAATGATCTAAATCATATGTTTGTTTTGTGATATATTAAAAAAAAGTTTAATAATAATGGGGTTAACTAATAGAGTAGTTTTAAAATGTGAAAATGTATGTCTTGATATACCAGTAGTTAGCAAAACAGAATTAACTTTTAAAAAAAAGTTCATAAGATCGATCACTGGTGGCAAAGTTTCTTCCCAAAAAGGAATTACCACTATAAAAGCACTCTCTAATTTAAATTTGACAATTTATTCTGGCCAAAGAATCGCATTAATTGGTCATAACGGATCTGGGAAAAGTTCATTTATTAGATTGATATCAGGAATCTATACTCCTACTTCTGGCATCCTTAAAAGTTCAACAAATATTTATCCACTTCTTCAAAAATCATTTCTGGTTTCTCCTACTCTTACCGGGATAGATGCAGCAAAAGCTCATTATCTGCTCATAAAAAATAACTTCAAAAACTTTGACTTATTTCTTGAAGATGTTAAAAATTTTTCAGGTTTAGGAGATTTCATGTCTCTTCCCATAACAACTTATAGTGATGGAATGGCTGCAAGGTTAATGTTTTCATTGTTGACTTATTTTTCTCACGAGTTTTTAGCACTTGATGAAGGGATAGGTACTGGAGATGCGGCATTTTACAACAAAGCAAATATTAGATTAACGGAATTCATAGAAAAATCAGGTACGCTTGTTTTTGCTAGTCACTCTAAAGAATTACTAAAAAAGTTCTGCCGTAGAGGACTCGTATTTTCTGAAGGGACAATCGTGTATGATGGGCAGTTAGAGGATGCCATAGAATATTATGATTCAAAGCACTCTTGATGTAATAAAGTATGGATTCAATTCAAGAAGGGCTTGGTGGTTCACAGCAACTTCTCGAAGTAGAGCTAGATTCACTAGAACAGTTATAGGAAGCTATTGGCTTGGAATAGCTAATTTAATATTTTGCGTACTTTTAGGTTCGGTATATGGTGTTGTATTTAAAGTCCCAAATCCAAAAGAATATTTCATTTATTTAGGATTAGGATTTTCAATATGGTCCTCAATTAGTGGTTCATTAAATTCATCACCTACAATATTTTCAATCAACTCAGAAAATATTAAAAATTTAAAAATAAATCCAGTTTTTTACGTGTTAGAAGAATGGGCATTTCAAATTCAAACATTTTGCCAATCATTCATAATTATTATTTTATTTCTTGTTTTCTTATCTCCAGTTGTAGTAGTTAATCTTTTGGTATTTACTCCTATACATTTATTAAATTTATTCTTACTTTTGCTTTGGTTACCACTTTTAATCTGTCTATCTGCTTCTAGATTTCAAGATATTTATCAGTTAATTCCAATATTTACTCAATTAGTTTTCTTATTATCCCCAATTTTTTATTATGAGAGAGATCTAGGTTATTTATCAAAAATAACTGATTACAATATTCTTTACAAAATATTAGGCTTGTTAAGAGACTCAATCACAAAAGGAGAGTTTCATTTTAGGGAATCATTGATAATTTTATTTGCGAATCTTTTAATGATAATTTTTTCTTTTTCCTTATTTAATAAATTAAAAAAGAATCTCATATTTTATCTATAAGAAAAGAAAAATACCTTTTATGGCAAAAAATAAATTAGGAAATTTTATTAAAAACTTAATAAAAAATAGAATTAAATTAGTTCGAAGTTTATTCTTTGCAGGGAGAAATATTCTTATTCATTTGATAAAAGTTCTTTTAGTTAGAGTTAAGTTAATTCCAGATTTATTAATTGCAGGGAGAAATGTTCTATTAAATAGGTTTAAGATAATCGGAAGTTTATTAATTGAAGGGATAAACGTTTTCTTAGTAAGAATTAAGTTATTTCGAAGTTTATTTTTTGCAGTTATAAATATTCTTATTTATTTGATAAACGTTCTATTGGTC
>CABYNZ010000024.1 GCA_902520485.1 uncultured Prochlorococcus sp.
GGCTTTTGCCAGGACTGGTAATAAAAAGGTGGATGATTACATCTGCACTAGGATTTTTGACTTCTTTATTAGGCTTGGCAATTTGGACAAATTTAAGCCCCCTTTATTGGCTCATTGAAGTATTTTTTGGTTTAATGACAGGGTTAACAAGTGTCTTGCCTGTCTCATTGTTGGGGCCGTTAATCTTTGTTGTTGGAATAACTTTAATAGGAGTTGGACAAAATAGAAGTATCAATTCTATTCAAAAAGCGCTTGTTCCAGAAAAAGATACATTTTTAGTTGATGCATTAAGAGTTAAAAGTAAATTAAACAGAGGCCCAAATATTGTTGCGATTGGGGGAGGTACAGGCTTATCTACCTTATTGAAAGGCTTAAAAAATTACAGCAGTAATATAACAGCAATTGTAACTGTATCCGATGATGGTGGAAGTAGTGGAATTCTTAGAAAACAATTAGGTGTGCAACCTCCGGGAGATATTAGAAATTGTTTAGCAGCCTTATCAAACGAAGAACCTATTTTAACTAGATTATTTCAGTATAGATTTTCAGAGGGGAGTGGTCTTGAAGGTCATAGTTTTGGAAATCTATTCTTATCTGCGTTAACAACAATCACGGGTAGTTTAGAAAAAGCAGTTCAAGCCTCTAGTAGGGTTTTGGCGGTACAAGGTCAAGTTTTGCCAGCAACAAATATTGATGTTATGTTATGGGCCGAATTAGAAGATGGTGAAAAAATTTTTGGTGAAAGCAAGATCAGTAAATCTAAAAAATTAATTTCGAGGATTGGTTACATACCAGAAAATCCTCCAGCTCTTTCTAGTGCTCTTGAATCAATAAAAGAAGCTGATTTAATTGTTCTTGGTCCAGGGAGTCTATACACTTCTTTATTGCCAAATCTTTTAGTACCAGAGATAGTAGATGCCTTATTAAAAAGTAATGCTCCTAAAATTTACATAAGTAATTTGATGACTCAGCCAGGAGAAACAGATGGACTTGATGTTTATCGACATATCAAATCAATAGAAAAACAATTATCAAATTTTGGAATTAATACTCGAATTTTTAACTCAGTATTATCTCAGATTCAATTTGAAAAGTCTCCATTAGTAGATTATTACGAAAGTAGAGGTGCAGAGCCTGTCTTATGTAATAAAGAAAAATTATTATCTGAAGGTTATTTTGTTTTGCAAGCACCACTCTATTCAAAAAGAATAACTCCAACTCTTAGACATGATCCAAGGAGACTTGCAAGAGCAGTTATGTTTATGTACCGTAAATTAAAAAAAATAAACTAATAAGCATCTTGAAGTTCATAGAAATCTGGCTGAATATAATCCTTTCGCAATGGCCATCCTCTCCAGTCTTCGGGCATTAAGAGTCTTTTGGGATTTGGATGATCAATAAAATTTATACCAAACATGTCATATGTTTCTCTTTCTTGCCAATCGCTTCCTTTGAAAATTTTATACAAACTAGGTATTGACAAATCAGAATCTCTTTTTAGAAAAACTTTTAATCTGACTTCTTTAATCTTTTCGATCTTTTGCAGGTCATCAACAGTTATAAAATGATAAAAACTTACAAGATTTTTTCCTGGGCCATCATCATAGCCGCCTTGACATTGAAGATAGTTGAAACCATAGCTTTTTAGAGATGATACTGCTTTATATAATTTGCTAGGTTCTACAGAAATATTTTCTATTCCCAAGTGATCATTAACTAATGATTGATTTGGAATTCCATCTTTAGTTAATAACTGACTTATTAATCCTTCTGTTTCTATTGCAATTTCTGAGGATTTCGCTGAATCGTCTTTTTCCATTAATCTTGTTCAGTGTTGATAATTTCAGTTTTTTCGTTCTTCTCAGGTAGTTCAGTTATTTTTTCCTTTTTGGAGGAAGAGATAGCGTTAGCTGAAGTTTTGTTTAGATATTCACCTGTGTTTTCTGAGAAAACAAGATTCATTTCATGATCAGAAGTCATGTATCTGTGGGTTTGTTCAGTTTTTGTTCGCTCTAAGATTGATTCGTTACCAACTTTTTTTCTTAATTTGATTACGGCATCAAAGATTGCCTCTGGTCTTGGCGGACATCCTGGAAGGTATAAATCAACTGGAATCAATTTATCAACGCCTCTTACAGCAGTTGTAGAATCTGCGCTGAACATTCCCCCTGTAATTGTGCAAGCACCCATTGCAATAACATATTTTGGTTCAGGCATTTGTTCATAAAGTCTTACTAAGGCTGGAGCCATCTTCATAGTTACTGTTCCTGCAACTATTAGCAAATCTGCTTGCCTTGGCGAGCTTCTAGGTACTAATCCAAATCTATCGAAATCAAATCTAGATCCGATTAAAGCGGCAAATTCTATAAAACAACAAGCTGTTCCGTACAATAGAGGCCATAGACTGCTTAGCCGAGCCCAATTATGAAGATCGTCTAAGCTTGTCAATATAATGTTTTCGCTTAAATCTGTAGTAACTTGGGGTGCACCAAGAGGGTTACAAGTTCCTTCTCGAATTTCTCTTATTGCTTTTGGGGATAGTTGTGGATTCAATTTTTTAACTCCATTCTAAAGCACCTTTTCTCCATGCGTATGCCAAGGCAATAACTAGTATTGCAATGAAGATTAAAGCCTCAATAAAAGCTAATAAGCCTAATCTATTGAAGGCAACAGCCCAAGGATAAAGGAATACTGTCTCAACATCAAATATAACGAAAACCAAGGCAAACATGTAATAACGAATATTAAATTGAATCCAGGCTCCCCCTATAGGCTCCATTCCAGATTCATAGGTAAGTTTTCTTTCCCCTGTTCTGCCTTTTGGGGCAACGATGAGATTAGTAACAAGAGCTAATATTGGTACAGCTGCGGCAATTAGAAGGAAACCTAAAAAATATTCATAGCCAGTTAATAAAAACATCTTAAAAATTAATTTTGAATAAAAGTCGCTTAATTAAGCAAAATCTTTTAAAGTTCTTAAAGAACAATAATAAACCGTGAGTGAAAACATTCAACCTGCCTCTGAGGAAAACAAAATAGTTAAAGACCTTGAGAAAGAGAAACTTTCTGAAAACTCCTCAAAAGTAAATGTTGAACAACCTCTCCTTAATCTAGAACATAATAGATTCGAATGTAGAAGTTGTGGATATATTTATGATCCGTCTGAAGGAAATAAAAAATTAAACATACCTAAAAATACGCCTTTTTCAGATTTGGATGGCAATACTTTCGCTTGCCCTGTTTGTCGAGCTGGTAAAAATTTTTATAAGGACATAGGCCCTAAATCAAAACCTAGTGGTTTTGAAGAAAATTTAGTTTATGGGTTTGGTTTTAATAGTTTACCTCCTGGACAAAAAAATATATTGATTTTTGGAGGGCTGGCGTTTGCTGCTGCTATATTCCTTTCTTTGTACTCTTTGCACTAATATAAATAAATGAAAAAAATTATTACTAGTATTCCTAATCTTCTTTTATCTATTTTTCTTTGCTTTGTATTGAGCAGTTGTTCATCTACAGGAGTAAAGATAAGTGATAGCAGCCCTTGGAAAACAATTCAGTTTGAGGACCAGGCTAACGCTTTAGATGTTGATTTTATAGATGATAAAAATGGATTTTTAGTAGGTTCTAACAGACTTATTATGGAATCTAATGATGGTGGTGAAACTTGGGAGAAAAGAAATTTAGATTTACCAAGTGAAGAGAACTTTCGTCTCTTAGACATTGACTTTAAAGGTGAAGAAGGATGGTTAATAGGTCAGCCCTCATTAGTTATGCATACAATTGATGCCGGAAAGAATTGGACTCGCTTATCTCTAGGTAACAAATTACCAGGCCAGCCATTTCTAATAACGACTGTTGATGCTGGTGTTGCTGAATTGGCTACCACTGCAGGAGCAATTTACGAAACATCAGACAGTGGTGAATCATGGAATGCAAAAGTTGTAGACGCATCTGGTTCTGGAGGTGTAAGAGATTTAAGAAGAACTAATAAAGGAGATTATGTCAGCGTAAGTAGTCTGGGTAATTTCTTTTCTACTTTGGAAAATGATAGTGATGCATGGATAGCTCATCAAAGAGCCAGTAGTAAAAGAGTTCAAAGTATTGGTTTTAATCCAGAAGGAAGTTTATGGATGCTTTCTAGGGGAGCAGAAATTAGATTTAATGAAGATACTAATGACCTAGAAAATTGGTCAAAGCCTATTATACCTATTCTTAATGGATACAATTATTTAGACATGGGATGGGATCCAAATGGTGATATATGGGCTGGCGGGGGTAATGGAACCTTAATAGTAAGTAAAGATCAGGGTAAGACTTGGAAGAAAGATCCTATTGCTTCTGAATTGCCAACAAACTATATTAAAATAGTTTTTCTTGATAAAGAGGCTTTAGATAATCAAAAAGGATTTGTACTTGGTGAGCGTGGTTATATCCTTAAATGGAATAGTTAACTTTGAATAACTTCAGGAAATAGTAAAAAAAAAATTAATTTTTTACAGATTTAGCAACTGTCTGTAACCAACCTGTTAATTTCTTCGCGAACTTATGATTTTACACTGTAAGATCATATGGTAAACAATTGTGATTATGGCCGCAGGTTCAACGGGTGAACGCCCATTTTTTGAAATAATCACCAGTATTAGGTACTGGATTATTCATGCAGTAACACTACCAGCTATTTTTATAGCAGGCTTCTTATTTGTATATACAGGCTTAGCCTATGATGCTTTCGGAACTCCTCGTCCAGATAGTTATTTCCAATCATCTGAATCTAAAGCGCCTGTTGTAACACAAAGATATGAAGCTAAATCTCAACTAGATTTAAGAACAAAATAACAATGACTAATTCTCAAGCTCCAATGCAGGCTGCGGAAGTCCGCGTTTATCCTATATTTACTGTTCGTTGGCTAGCAGTTCACGCTCTAGCTATTCCATCGGTATTCTTTTTAGGTTCTATTGCTGCTATGCAATTCGTAGCCCGATAAATTTAACTATCATGCAAGTAAACGAAAATCCTAACAAAGTTCCAGTTGAACTTAATCGTACAAGCCTTTATTTAGGCTTATTATCAGTTTTTGTATTGGGAATTTTATTTTCCAGTTACTTTTTCAATTAAATTAAAATTATGAGTAAATTAAAAGGACCTGATGGAAGAATTCCAGATAGACTTCCCGACGGTAGGCCAGCAGTTGCATGGGAAAGAAGATGGACTGAAGGAACTCTTCCTCTATGGCTTGTTGCTACAGCAGGTGGAATTGCAGTTATCTTCGTTTTAGGAATATTCTTCTATGGCTCATACCAAGGCGTGGGAGCTGGAGGCTAATAAATTCTTAACTTGACCTGACAATCACTTATATCTAAAAAGACTAATAAGAATCAGTAAATATCCTCAGCTTCTCTTTTGTGGAGTTTGGGATATTTTCTTTTTGGGTTATCAATCCATCTTTTAATGAAAAATGAGACTTGCTTTTTGGTCTCTCTTTTTCAATTAATTTAGCTACTTCAAATATTATTTTATTAGCCACTTCAGTATTTGATCTAAGATTATCCAAAACCATCTCTACAGAGACTTCTTGATGAGTTTGATGCCAGCAATCATAATCAGTAACCATAGATAAGGAGGAGTAAGCTATTTCAGCTTCTTTAGCTAATCTTGCTTCTGTGTGGTTCGTCATTCCAATTATTGAACATCCCCAACTCCTATATAAATTAGATTCTGCTCTAGTTGAGAAAGCGGGACCTTCCATTGCTAGATAGGTACCCCCTCTATGCAATTGTCTACCGCCAGGAATATTTTTCTCTCCGATTTCACTTAATATACGTGATAAATTTGTGCAGAAGGGATCTCCCATAGTTACGTGAGCAACAGCTCCCTCATTAAAAAAGGTTGCAGGTCTATTTTTTGTCCGGTCTATAAATTGATCTGGAACTACTATATCAAGTGGCCTTATCTGTTCTTGTAATGAACCCACTGCTGATGGAGCAATAATCCATCTTACTCCTATTGATCTAAGAGCCCAAATATTAGCTTTGTAAGGGATTTCAGAAGGATTTAAACTATGTGTTCTGCCATGTCTAGGAATGAATGCTATCTCTAGGTTTCCAAAATTATATACTTTTATTGAATCAGAAGGCTTACCATAGGGAGTATTGATATCTAGTTCTCTTAAGTAATCTATTTGATCCATTGAATAAAATCCACTTCCACCAATCACTCCTAATCTTGATTTTTCAATTGGTAATAAATGTTCTTTATTCATTGTGATGTAAATGACTTTTAATCATCTGGTACTAATTGGAGGAGGACACTCAAATGTTTCTTTATTGAAGAAATGGTTAATGTTTCCGAAATTGATGCCAGAAATTCCTGTTTCAATTATATCTAGAGATTCTCATTTGGTTTATTCGGCGATATTCCCGTCCGTGATTTCAAAATCAGTCACTTTAGAAGAGAGTTTAATTGATATAAAATCTTTAGCAAAAAATGCAAAAGTATCTTTTATAGAAGGGGAAGTAAAGGATATTGATTTCAATTTAAAGAAAATTGTTTTAAGTAAAAGACCTTCAGTTAATTATTCGAAGTTGGTGCTTAATTATGGAAGTCAAACAATAATTCCAAAAGAATTTGAATCACTTGTTAAAAATCGAAATGCTTTTTCAATTAAACCTTTTTTAAGTGCTTATGACTCAATACTAAAAGAGGACATTTTTGATTCAGTTAATGAACTTCCATTTGTTATTGTTGGGAGTGGCCTTGCTGCAATTGAAGTATCTTATGCTTTGAGAAAAAGATGGGGAGATAGACCTTTAAAACTATTATGTGATTCAAGAAAAATTAATAATAAAATTCTAAAAAGTTTAAGTTATTCCAATATTGATTTAGTTGAAAAACTTAATTTTGATTATGGCAAGATTCTTTTATGTACTGGAAATACATCTCCGTTGTGGGCACAAAAAAAATTATTAGATTCGGACTCTTATGGCAGAATAATTACAAATCAGAATTTACAGATAAAAAGTTTCTCTGGAATCTTTGCTGTCGGTGATTGCGCAGTTGTAGGTTCAGCAAAAAGACCAGCATCGGGAGTTTTTGCAGTAAAAGTTGTAAATACATTAGTACAAAATCTAAAAAAAGATATAGAAGGTAGATCATTAAAAAAGTGGTTTCCTCAAAAGATCGGATTGCAAATAGTAAATATATTTACAAGCCATCATCCAAAGGCTTTTGCTATTTATCGCAATTTTGTTTTCGGCCCTTCTTTTATTTTTTGGATTTTAAAGAATAAAATTGATCTCAACTTTATTAAAAAGTTCAGATCAAAAAGGCTAATTATGAAAAGTAGTAAAAAAAATATTTCATTGAATGATTGCAGAGGATGTGCAGCTAAAATCCCCCAGTTTGTTTTGAATAAATCATTAATAAATTCTAATTTAAATTCTTTTGCCTTATCACCTGAAGATTCAGTTGAGATATATCAAAATGGTCAAGATATTATGTTGCAAAGTGTAGATGGATTTCCTGCTTTGGTAAGTGATCCTTGGCTTAATGCAAAAATTACTACTTTGCATGCTTGCTCAGATTTGTGGGCATGCGGAGCAAAACTTTCATCCGCGCAGGCTTTAATTTCATTACCAAAAGTTGAAAGGGAATTTCAGAGTTACCTCTTTTCTCAATCACTTCAAGGTATTAAATCAACAGTTGAAGAGCATGGAGGTGAATTACTTGGAGGCCATACTTTCGAGGCACGAAGTTTAGTAAATAAACCATATTCATTAGGAATAGATATTTCTTTAACAGTTCAAGGTATTTTAAAAAATGGAGCAAAACCATGGCTTAAATCTGGAATGAATATTGGAGATATTCTCATGATGTCTAGACCTCTCGGCGTTGGGATTTACTTTGCTGGTCAAATGCAAAATATTAATATGCTAGGTAGTTCCTCTGAAGTAATAAATAATTTAGTAAAGAGTCAGCAATATTTGCTTGATGAAATTTATCTTTTTCAAAATCAATTTAAAGAATCATTAGTTAATGCTGCGACGGACATTACTGGATATGGATTTATTGGACATCTTAAAGAAATGGTTGAATCATCTAATTTATATCGGCAAAGCAATAATCTTGAGCCATTAAAAGTTTTATTAGATTTATTTGCATTTAAAGCTTATCCTGGAGTATTTGATTTAATAAGAAAAGATGTTAAAAGTACTTTCTTTGAATCTAATAAAGAAATTTTTGACAAAATTTATAAAGTAAATAAGCAAAAAAGAATAATTAATTTTTTAAACGAAAATTCATTAGATCAAGAGACTTTTAACGAGAGAATATCATTACTATTAGATCCTCAAACATGTGGCCCCTTGTTAATTAGTTGCAATCGTAAATATGAAAATGTTCTAAAGGATAAATGGTACAAGGTTGGAGAGGTTGTAAAAATGTAATTAATTTTTATTTAATTTGTCAATTTCCAAATATCTTAATCTTTTGATTTCCTTTCCCATCTCCTTCCCTGGATCCCATCCTTCTTTTTTTAATGTTTCTCCATCTTTTTTTGATTTTATGAATTTGTAAATAAATAACCACTTAAACAATTTACGCCAGTATGGTCCTCCATCACAAATTAATAATTTGACTGTCTCATCATTAAGGTTTCTGTCTTCAATAAATTCTGTCCAACTTGATGGAGAAAAATGATTGAGATTTTTTTGGTTTGTATTAAATATCTTTTTGATATTTATATAATCTTCTAATATTTTTATCTCACTATTATTTACCAAAAATCTTTGACATGCTTTTTCTAAATCTTCTGAATCTTTTAATAAGTAAAGCATATGATTTCCCTTTAACTTCTTAATCCAATTTAGTCCTCTTAAAAATCTTTTATCGACTTTAATATTTTCATTTAAGATTGAGATAATTTCCCATTTATGTATTATCGAAATCACATTAGTCAAATTATCGTGTTTGCATATTTCAGCTAGTTCCATCCTTATTCGTATGCCTAGTGCAGGAGGGTAAATCATTTTCTGATGAGTTTCTGAACTTTTCCATGGCCATTGTCTAACTGTTTCTTGAGATTGTTTGAGGGAATTATTTGAAATATTGAAATCTAACCTTGAAGCATATTTTGCACATCTAATTAATCTACTTGGATCATCTGAAATGCTATTTCTGTGAAGTAAGTTCAATCTTTTACTTTTTATATCAGAAATTCCTCCATAAAGATCATAGATTTTCCTTGTCGAGACCTCGAAGGCTATTGAATTTATAGTGAAATCTCTCCTCCTAAGATCCTCCTCAATAGTACTTTTATTTACTGTGGGATTTAAGCCTGGAGCAGAATAAATTTCTTTTCTTGCAGAAGCAATATCAATTTTATAGTCATTAATATTTATTTCTACAGTGTTATATAAATTAAATTCCTTGATTAAACATAAATCTACATTTACAATATTTTTTTTTATAAATTTTGCAAGAGAAATAGAGGATCCTTCAATAACAAGATCAATATCTACAGGTTTAGAGAACGATTTTTTGTGGAATTTACTTATTAATAAATCTCTTAAATAACCGCCAACAAAAGCCACTTTAGTATTGTCATTAGATTCTATGTATTTAGCAATTAGGTTATATAGATTAAATGGAGTTTTGATTAATTCCCCTTGGATGTAATCAGAGATATCGTTCATGAGTTTTAACTTACATAACGAATTGGAGCTAATCTGGGATCTAGAATTTTACTTCCTTTATCACCAAATTTTACTGCTAAAGATATTTTTTCCCCACTCCCAAAAATATGTATGATTTCACCTTTCCCAAACTTTGAGTGAATTAGCATATCTCCAACTATCCAGCTTTTCCCTTTACTGGGACCCGAATATAGTTTCCTTACTGCATTTATTGGTTTTTTAACAAATTCATTTGGATTGTTTCGATCAACTCTAGTTAAACGATCAAGATGCCAATCTCTTCTAATTGAAGCACCACCAGTTTGTGGTAATTCACCGTCCATTAAATCTTCAGGTATTTCCGAAAGAAATATTGAAGGAATTGTTGGTTCACGCATGCCACCCCATAATCTTCTTTCTCTGGCATTACTTAAGAAAACTCTTTCTTTAGCTCTAGTAATACCTACATAGCATAATCTTCTTTCCTCTTCAAGAAGTGAGGGAGTATCTATTGATCTATGACTAGGGAAGAGACCTTGTTCTAGCCCAGTGATAAAAACATTTTGAAATTCTAAACCTTTACTATTATGCAGAGTCATGAGAGTTACGGAGTTAGGATTATTTTTCTTTGTATCATTATCAGTTGTTAAGGCTGCTGTAGAAAGAAATCCCTCTACATCTCCACTTTCTGTTTCTTCTTCATATTGAGTGGCTGCATTAATTAGTTCTTGTAAATTATTTCTTCTATCTTCAGATTCTTCAGTCCCACTAGAGAGCAAGTCACTTAAATAACCACTTTTTTCTAATATAAGTTGTAGCAGTTGAGCTGGGCCTGAATTTTCTAGGTAACAAAGTAGATCATTCATAATTTCAGTAAATTTATTAATTCCTTTTGATGATCTGCCTATTGTTTCTTCAAGACTTTGCTTATCATTAAGAACCTCCCATAATGGGATATTTAACCGATTAGATAGTTCATTAAGTTTTTGAATAGTAGTTTTACCAATCCCTCTTCTGGGAACATTTATGATTCGTAAAAGACTAACGTTATCTGAAGAATTAACCAGAACTTTCAAATATGCTATTGCATCTTTAATTTCTCTTCTATCATAAAAACGCAATCCTCCAAAAATTGTATAAGGAATGCGCCACCTTACAAGAGATTCTTCTATTACTCTAGACTGAGCTCTGGTTCGATATAAAATTGCAAAATTTTTCCAAATTGGGTTTTGATTATAGTTATTGAGTGATTTTATTTTATTGGTAATTGCTTCTGCCTCGGAAATTTCATCATCACAGCTCAGTAACGTTAAAAGTTCCCCTTTTTCTTTAGTAGCCTTTAAAACTTTGTCAATTCTTTCAGAGTTGTTTTCAATTAGTGAGTTTGCAGCATCAAGGATATTGGAAGATGACCTATAATTTTCTTCTAATTTAATTAAAGATGATTTTGTATCATCGTTGATTGAAGTTTTAAAATCTTCTTGAAAACCAATTAAAATTCTGAAGTCAGCTGCTCTGAAACTATAAATACTTTGATCAGCATCCCCGACTACAAAAATTGACCTATCTTGCCAATTGAAGAATTTTTTTGGTTCAGTATTTCCAGCCGTAATTAATTTTATAAGTTCATATTGTGTTCTATTTGTATCTTGATATTCGTCAACTAAAATATGTTTAAATCTTGTGTGCCAGTAATCTCTGACTAAATCATTTTGCCTCAATAAGAAAACAGGCAAAAGTAGAAGATCATCAAAGTCTAAAGAATTATTTTTTGAGAGCGAAATCCTATATCTCTTGTAGGCTTCTGCAACTGTCTTATCAAAATTATTATCTGCTTTTTCTAGAAGATCATTAGAAGTTAAGCATTGATTTTTAGCATTACTTATTAATCTTTTAATCTTTTTGGGATCATATCTTTTTGGGTCAAGATTCATATCTTGACTGATAATTTCTTTCACTAATGTTTGAGAATCTGTTTCATCATAAATTGAAAATTGTCTTGTCCATTTTAGGCCTTCTGGATCAGTATATTTTTCAATATCGTATCTCAGAAGTCTTGCAAATAATGAATGGAAAGTACCGATCCAAAGGTTCTGAAGCCTTTCTTGGTGAATGTTTGTTCTTAATTGATTTTGATCAATTTCTTTGAGAGTTGTCCAAGGCTGACCAAATTGATTAAAAGCTAATTCTTGGGCTAGAAGAACCTCTAATCTTGCTTTCATTTCTTTAGCAGCTTTGTTAGTGAAAGTGACTGCGAGAATGTTGTAGGGATCTATAGAGTTATTTTCAATAAGATTTGCAATTCTGTGTGTAAGAGCTTTAGTTTTCCCGCTACCTGCACCTGCTACAACTAATAGTGGTCCATAAACATGTTTTACTGCTTGAAGTTGTTGATTGTTTAGGGACTTAAAAAGGAAATTGTTAGTTTGAGGCACTTTTGGAAGGGTTTTTCAAAAATCAGACTTTACTATGGGATTCAGATTCCGTTTCTAGATCTTCTAACGCTTTTTTTAAATTTATAAGTTCATTATTGTTATTAATTATTTCTTCAAATTTATTTTGAGGCATCTTTAATTTCATACTTCTGTCTAGAATTTCTTTTTCCAATCTCTTTTTATATGAGGAAATAAGTTTCTTTGATAATTTTAAGTCCTGTTGATCCAAAACTTTATTAAAAATGTAGTTTTATACTAGCGGAAAAAAATTTTTTATTTGAATTATTTCAACTATCACTTTGGAATGAAGTTATTAATTAAGAAGCGTTGCGGTAAGTTTGAATTTGTATTGTTTTTACTAACTTTGTATTATTCTTAAGACCGGTCTTTAAATTTTTACTTCAGGAATGTCAGTTTCAAAGAATAATCAACTATTGTTAGCCGATAAGAAATTAAATGATTTAAGTAATATAAGAGAATTTATTAATAGTGCAAACTCAAGATTAGATGCAATAAGCTCAATTACTAATAATTCACATGCAATTGCAGCAGACGCTGTAACAGCAATGATTTGCGAAAATCAAGATTCACTTAATTCAAAAATATCTTTAAATACAACTAACAAGATGTCCGTTTGTTTAAGAGATGGAGAAACAATCCTAAGGATTGTTGCTTATCTTTTAATTTCTAATGATGAATCAGTTTTAGAAAAAAGTTGTTTGAAGGATCTTAAAAATACTTATCTTGCTCTTGGGGTACCTTTAAGAAATGCAAGAAGGGTTTTTCAATTAATGCGAGATGCAACTATCTCTGATTTGAAGTCAACAGTTAATAATATGAGTGGAAACAAAGGCTTTCTACCTAAATTAATATCTGAAACAGAGTTTCAATTTGAAAGGATAATTAATCTTTTAAACTAGCTAAATTCCTTATCTCTGAAGTATGTGAAGTCTGTATAACTGAGTTATTTTCCAGATTTCTAATAGTAGAAAATCTGGATCTTACATGAGTGGATAAAAAGGAAATTCTTTCTTCGGAAACTGTTGATTTATAAATAGTTTTAATATGTAAATTATTTTGTTCATCAACAAAATAATTGGATGATGAAATAAAGGATTCAGTATAACCTTTATTTCTTAGAACAATTCCTGAATTTTCATCTTTGGGTAAAAAAATCAGAATAGTTTCATCTCCCTTACTCATATAATCATCTTCCCAATCACTAATAGCTTGCCATTTTATAGAAATGGCTATGCTCTCTAGGTTTAAACTGCATTTATAATTTTTAAAAATTCCAACGACTTTTTTATTTTTTTTGTTGATATGTTTTATATATATTTTACTAGTTGAGTTTTCAAATTCTTGAAAAGCTAAAGTGTGAGAACTTCTTATAGATTTCCACTCTCCTATACTTTTATCAATGAATTGATTAATTATTGTTAGATTCTTCGTCAAGTTTATCTTCTACGGAATGATTTTCTGCTTTTTGTATCATTCTTACCATTGAATCCACCATTAATCTCTTTGCAGAAGTTACTTTTAATCCAGAAGGAGTAGTTGATATTTGTTCCCCAGGGCGATTATATGAAGTTGGTCTAAATGGAGTCATCTAATAACTTTAAAAATTAATCGATTTCTATTCTTGCATGAATCATTATTTATATAGTTATTGTTTGCGAAAATGTCATATCTTTCATCTTTAATTACAGAATTATCAACTGTTTTGCTATTTAGGCATTTTATTTTTTGCCAATCCTGAAATAGTCGCTAAAGCAAACATTCCCAATAGAGCAATCCCTAGAAATAAGCCTGCTCCCTGGCTAACTCCCGCTCCTACTGCCACTAGTATAGAGTCACTGATTAGAAGACTTATTAATAATGCAGGAGTAAATATTTTCCAGCGAGTTCCTCCAATACCAATTGCGTAGCTAAGAAAATCAAAAAGGCCAGTCATAAGTAAACCTGTCATAAGAAAGAAATTTTCTTCTAGCTGGTTTTGATTAAAACTTTCAATCTTTTGCATTGCTTTCGGGCCTACTAAATTACGAACAGGAACCCGACCATAATTTCTTGCGATAAAGAAAGCAGCTTGGCAAAAAACGATATCAGAAAAGATTATTGTCATGTAACCTTTTTGAAATCCTAGTAATGAACCAGCTAACAGAGAATAAGCTGAACTTGGAAGGGCAGGTAAAATAATACTTGCTCCTCTGAGTATGAATATTCCAAAAGGAGCCCAAATCCCCATACTTTCTATTTTGTTCCTTAGAGGTTCAATCCCATAATTTTGGATTAAATAAATCAATACTACAAATATTGCTATAAAAAAAACTACTGAAAGAAATTTCTGTATTTTATTCATTATTTTTCTAATAAATTTATTGGAAGTAAATTTTTAATTTAATATTTGATTGTATCTATAATAGAAATACTAATCAATAAAAATTTTTACAAATTTTTAATCTTATATTTCCTACTAATAAAAAATATTTGTATTCCATAAGTAGTCATGATTAATTCTAAGAATAAAGTTAATTCAATATTTTTTAGGAATATATTTAATTTAGTCTTTTCGATTATTTTTTTCTTTTGTATTTCAATAAAAAAATCAGAAGCTTTGCCTCATGAATGGGTTGGAGTCCCTAAAAGTGAATACGGAGAGCAGTTATGGGATAGGAAAAGTATAAAAAGAAATGAGGATGGTTCTGTAAGAGTATTGAGTAAATTTATTCCCAAAACAAAAAGTGAAATTACCAAGGATATTCTCTATACAATGGATATAAATTGTTTTGAAAAATCATTTAGAGATGTAGATGTCTCAATAGATGAAGCAAATAGTAATTTCAATGATTTAGCTAATTGGCAAGATCCAAATGGAGATAAACTGATTTTGGGTGTTATTGGTCAAGTCTGCAGAGTCGAAAACTAAAAATTTTAAGTTATAAAAATACGAAAAAATAACGATTTCTCGATAATTGGAAAGTTTAAAACCCTGTCATAGACAGGGTTTAAAGGTGCCAGGACCCAGATTTGAACGGGGTCTAAACAAGAAATGATGCTTGAAATCCCAGTTATAACTTAAATCTTCTTATCTAATATGACCACTTCCATACCGCTTCCATAATGGCGAAATTGTTTATGTTAATTAGTGAAGTAAATTTCTTTGCTTAATTATTAGGGAAGTTTTATTTTTTTATTTTTATAGTTTTATTTATATGCTAGAAAGTGTTAATCGGTCTTAATTAAATATAAGAAAACTTATTTATGAAGCTCTGTTTAGGGTTTTATATCTTTTCGATACAGATTCCAAGAAGCTTAAAAACTTTTCCAAGGATTATTTTTCCCGGAAACTAAATTTTCCCATTCATTGTATGGGGTAATGTCCTCTAATTCTTTTAGATTACATGAGTTATGACTTTTATATTTAGACCAATGAGTTAATTGCCCATCGTAGGTATCAAAGCTATATTGGCATCTACTAATAGTCCCAAATTTCTTTACATAACTTTGCCTATGCTTTAAGTAGACTATTAGATGGTTGCCAGAATTGCTTAAATCTAATATTATTTCTCCCAATCTAGTGTAATAAGTCTTATTTATTTCTAAAGCATAATTTGATCGGTCCTTCCAACTCCAGTTATTCTCACCAATTAAATAGCCAGTCTTAAAAATACAAGGTTTATCGAATACTTTTGGATAAATAGTTATGATAGATATCATTTTTTTATTTTCATTGTCATTCCATAAGATTGTATAGTCAGTTTCTGAATCAAAAACATATTCCCCTTTATTAGGATCCCATACACCTTTCTTATTGGTTTTGGGACTCATCCCATACGTTCTAGGAGGTCCATAATCTGTATATGCATCATGCTTATTTATTGCTAATAATTGTCCTGAATTAATTACTTTCTGGCAAAACCTATTATAAGAATCTTTCTCTTCACGATCTCTATTTATACTTTTATTAAATGCTGTCTCTAAATCTTCTTCCGACTGTCCAACATGTTTACCTCCATTTTTATTAATAACTATTTTATTTTTTGAATCACTAATATTTTTTTCTAGAGGTGAAGAATCAATATCTTTAACAACTGTATTTTTATTTGAAAGGTATAAGAGAAAATACCATGAGAAAGCAGCTAGAGTAATTAAAGTAAATTTAGAAAACTTTTTTAAAATACTATTATTGGTGATTTTATCTTTTTCAGTCTTCATATTTGAAAAGTCTTCTCTTTTCGTTTTTTTAACTAAGTTAAAATTACCATTATTTTTTAATTCCTTCTTTGAAATTATTTTTTGGGTATTGAAATTAGTTGAGCTTTCTTTTCTGATTTTCTTTATTTCTATAGAGCAATTTATTTCATATTTTGTTTTATTTAGTAATTTTTCAAATTCAAAACATTCAGATTTCGCTTTTTCTTCTAAAGATTTAAAACCATCTTTTGCTATTTCAAATAATTCATTTAATTCTTTTAAGGTTGGTAAATTTTCTTTTACTTTCTTTTTCGGAATACTAGGTGGAAAATTTAAATCTTTATAGTTATTTTTTCCTAATTCTTTTGTTATGTCCCAAGCAAATATTAGCCTTTTGTAATTTTTAGTTCCATTTTCAAACCATGGATCTTTAGGAATATTTGAATTTCTCATTTTTTTCTAAACTTAATAAGCAGATCCTGTTTTAAGAGAAGTCGAAAATCGAAGGTACAAATTTTAGTATTATTTTGAATAGCTCTTGGGACTTAAGTACTCTCGAATTCCAACTTTATTGATATAAGTTCCAAGAAAACTTCCTCCTATCAATAGCGATATCATAATTATTAAAAAACTAGATTTTAAATTTATGCTTTTAAGTTTTATAGGCTTTAAATTAACTTTATTTATTTTTTTAGTATTCATAATTAATTTTTAAAATAATAACAACATAAGAGCTATATCTTTCGTCGGATTTGGTCAATCAAAAAAATTGCATTTTTTTTAACCTCTTGATCTAATACGGAAATATTATATTCACCAATACAAAAACCTAATATCCAAGAAAATAATAGGAATAATGAGCCAAATAGGTTGAAAGGGAGCAAAATCAAGCAGGCAGGAATAACAGTAAATAGTGAATATTTTGATATTTTTCTAATTTGCAAAGAATTTATCCTTATAATATTGAGATCTTCTACATGAGGTTCCAATATAGTTGATGCAATACTTGCTCGACTCTTTATTGATTTATCTCGAGAGCTTTCGCCATAACTTAATCCGCTGTAGTCTTTGATTATTTTTACATAATCATCCAATACATTGCTTGTCACTCTCTCATTGCCCAAGGGATGTTCAAAAGAAGATTGAGGATATTTTTCTAATTTTATGTCGTAAAATATTTCTATGCAGCCTATGAATACGTCTTTAATTGAAGTTTTTAAGTCATCTTCTTCAATCCATTCTAAATATCTTGAATAATCGTAGACAGATTGATAATGCAAATCAATTTCGTCATAAGTTTTATCTAACTCAATAAATGAATTGGTATTAGGAATTTTAATGTTTTTAATAAATAATTTTGGAATATTGAATAACTCATCGAATTTATGAATATCTAATTCCGCATCTTTTAGAAGACAAAGAACATTGTCGTACCAGAACACTCCCCAATGATTAATTAGCCATATGATATTTAACTCAGCAGATTCGTTTTTACAGTAATCAAATATCCATTTATCATCTTCTTGATTATAAATTTCCCTCGATTTATAACTATAAAAACTTATGAAATGATCTAATCCATCTTTAAATATGTAAAAACATTCATTCAAGGCAGAAATTAATTTTGTAGCAAAAACCCCTCTAGTCTTATCATCTTTTTTACCAATAATTTTTTCAGCATCCTCCTTGAGTATCGCAAATTCCGTGAAATATTCTGTACACTCTAAATCTGTATAGCCTTTATATTCTTCAAAATCTTTTATGCCGCCATGAGCACATTCTTCTTTCCATAAATTTCTAGATTCTCCCCCAACTCCCATAGCACTTTCAGCTGCTGCAAGAATATAGTATTTTGCATAATTTGTATGAAAATCTAGATCACTTGTATTAGAAAATTGCTTTATTGAATTAATAATTTCAAAGGCTCTTTTATAAGATTTGGAGGAGTAAAATTTTTCAGCATCCTCTACCTTTTTTTGGAAAAGTTGTGGTGATATTTCTTTAGAATTAATTTTTAAGGTTGGTCGTTCAACTACATTTGTGGTTTTGCAATATTCGCAAACTGCAGTTACTGAGTAACCGGTTACTTGTAGGGTTCCGCCACAAACTTTGCATTTGTATCCCATTATGTGATCTTTTTAAGATGTTCTAAAATTATTGTCTCATCTCTTTTTTGTTTTAATTTTTCTAATTCTTTTGCGGATTTGATGGATCTGAAATATGAACTGTATTCAATTAAATATTCTACTCTTTCAATTTCTT
>CABYNZ010000025.1 GCA_902520485.1 uncultured Prochlorococcus sp.
GGAATCAATAATACCCCATTTAATTGACTCAAAATTCCATGCGCTCATATCAATTGCAGGGAAAAAATTTGTCAATAAAGATTCGGTATACGTTGATATTGTCTTTAATTCATAAAGAGCACTTATTTTGTTTTTTATAGTTATTTGTTCGCGTAACCAATTCCCAAAAAAGTAATTGGGGACTACTATTTCTAATTTCTCATTTATAGGCGGAGGACATATTTTTAATTCCTCTGCTAACAGCTCACTAATTACTTCAATTTTATTTGACTTATAAAGATTGAGCAATTTACTAAATGGTTATATTACTCAACTTTAAATGGATCAATTATTTCTGCATTAGGACATTCGAATTCCCCCACAGCAACAAACTCTAAACGAAGCTTTAAGAAAGTTATAAATTTTTTATCAGTCGATAAAACAACTGCTGGGGTAGATGGAATTTTTTCTTTTAGATCAGCAAATTGGGTGGTTTGTAAAAATGATGGATTTTTTAAGAGCCAAAAATCTATTTCTTTATTATTTTCTTTATAGTTCCTTATCCTCTCTTTCAAAATTTCATCAAGTGGCTCTTCAACTGTTAAAAACTTTTCACTTGCCGCAACGAAAAAGTATTTTGTCATTTTGAAATTTAATTTGATGTGATAAGGGACTTCATTTCACGTACAGACTTTTCTAATCCTATCGCTAAAGCCCTTGCAACAATACTATGACCTATGTTCAACTCGTTCATATTGTTAATTGATGCAATTTTTTTAACATTATTGTAGTTCAGGCCATGACCAGCATTAACAACTAATCCAAGGTCATTTGCTAAATGTGTAGACTCTATAATCCTTTGGAGCTCTTTATATTGTTCAGATCCCGATAGTTCAGCATATTTTCCAGTATGTAATTCTATAAAATCAAAGCCTATTTCTTTGGAATAATTTATCTGTTCACCAAGAGGATCAATAAATGCGCTTACTTCTATATTTGAATCCTTTAAATTCCCAACAGCCTTCTTAAGGTATTGCACATTACTTTTTAAATCCAACCCGCCTTCAGTAGTAACTTCCTCTCTTTTCTCAGGTACAAGTGTTACATAATCGGGAAGAATTTTTTTTGCAATTTCTAGCATTTCTTCTGTAGCAGCCATCTCTAAATTGAGTTTTGTTTTTATAGTCTCTTTAAGAAGTAATACGTCTCTATCTTGTATATGTCTTCTATCTTCTCTGAGATGCACCGTTATGGAATCTGCCCCTCCTAATTCAGCTAAAAAAGCAAATTGCACAGGGTCAGGTTCGACAGTTTTCCTTGCCTGCCTTACATTTGCAATATGATCTATGTTTACTCCTAAAGTAGCCATAATTTTAAAAATCTTAGTTTCTAGACAATCTATTAACCGCCCAATGATAGCTAATAAAAAAAGGCAAACAATTAAATTATTAATATATAGTAAATAGAACTTGAAGAGAAAATCCATAGATATTTGGCATGAAATCAACCCTATATTGGGATTTATTGCAATGTTCGTTACCCAAGACATTGTTTTGCGGTTCTTTTTTAGAAAAAAGATAATACTAAATAATGGGTTTTCGATTCCCATAAATTCCTCTATCATTCTGGCTCCAACTCACAGATCAAGATGGGACGGTTTAATCCTCACCATGGCAATAGGGAGAAGGGTAACAAAAAAGGATTGTAGATTTATGGTTACTAAATCCGAAATGACAGGAATACAAGGTTGGTTTTTAAAAAGACTTGGATGTTTTTCTATAAATCAATTATCCCCATCTCTCTCAGCCCTAAGATATGCGATTGATCTTATAGAAAAAAAAGAACAACTAGTCGTTTTTCCCGAAGGGAAAATTAATAAATATGGTAAAAAATTAGTTCTCAAAGAAGGACTTTATAGATTAGCAAGATTAGCTACAAAAAAAACAAAATCCATTATTATTATTCCAATTGGAATTGCCTACAGCAAAGTTCCTCCAAACTTTAGAGGCGAATTTTGTTTATCCTTTGGAGAACCAATAGCAATGAATGATTACTCGAACTTTACTATCAAAGAATTTAATTTATTTCTAAGTGAAAACATGTTCCAACAGGAAGAAAAAGCATTAAAAAATGTAGGTAGATGAATCTACAATAAGTTACTATTAACCTTAAACATTTAATGTAAAAATGAAATTTTTAAAGTTTATCCCGATTTTATTTATATTTTTTGGAAATTTCCCTTATAAAAATATAGTTCATGCAGAAATCAAAAATCCAGAAGACTATAAAGCACTTTCAAATAATACTAAAAAGCTTTCCATCGCAAACGTAGAATATTTTATAAAGGAAGGTGATAAATATATTAATAACGAGGATTTCGATAAAGCTAAGGGTTATTATCTAGATGCTAGAAAACTAGCAAAGCAGCTTGCATCTTTTTATTCCGATCTAAATTCATCTTTTAAAGGAATTGATGCGAGAATACCAAATGAAATGCAAAGGAAAGGCAAACTAACATTAAAAATCTTGGCAGAATCAAATGAGAGATTAGCCTCTATGTATATAAAAGCTGAAGAACCTGAAGTTGCAGTACCCTTACTTGTTGAAACAATTAGAATAATGTCTCCTAATAGCCAAGAAGGTAAAAAAGCCTATGAAAGATTAATCCAACTTGGATTTGTTGAGACAAAATTCAAGGGGTAATTAAAATTAATTATGACAACCAAAGCTGAAGTTATTAATTTAATCACAAAAAAACTACCAAGTTCCCAAGTTTTTGTTGAAAACCTTAAGGGGAATGATCATTTGCAAGTAACTGTAATTGCATCTGAATTCAATGGTTTATCATTAGTTAAGCAACACCAACTAGTCTATTCTGCTTTGAAGGAAGAATTAGCTTCAGAAGCTATCCATGCACTTGCATTAAAAACAGAGACACCAAATTGAATTATGGACAACCTAACAAAAGACAAAATACAAAAACTGATAGAGTCTAATCCAGTAATGGTTTTCATGAAAGGGACAAAATTAATGCCTCAATGTGGTTTTTCCAACAATGTAGTTCAAATACTAAATTCTCTAGGGGTAGAATTTGGTACCTTTGATGTTTTAAGTGATTTTTCTTTACGTGAAGGTATAAAAGAATATTCTGATTGGCCAACAATTCCTCAAGTTTATTTAAAAGGCGAATTTCTTGGTGGATCAGACATTCTTATCGAGATGTACAACTCAGGATCTCTTAAAGAAAAAATAGAAATTGAATTAGCGTCTTAAGACAATTAGTAAGTATAAATACTGAATTAATTAATAAAAATTAATATTTTAAATCCTTTTTCTGTCAAAAAAACCTTTATTTCCATCTCCCTCTGGATCAATAAAACTTGACGGATCTAAAATCCATCTCTCAATTAATCTTTCTAATTTCTCTTGATCCTTTTGCGCTAAACTATTGCAATTCCTTAAGGCTTGGAGATATCCGTCACTATATAATTTAAGATCAGAGGGCGTATGAAAACGAGTAACTAAGTCCTGGCAACTATCGCAAATTGATTGAAAATGACGAATGGCTTTTGGATTTTCAAATGATGTCATAATTCGATAGATTCTGATTTTTAATTAGCATTTGTTATACCTTATTAAGGATGTTTAAAAATTGCCTGGTCAAACAGTAATTAAGAATGCAATCAACTGAGCAAATCTTAGCTTCAACTCCTGGCAGTTCACAATTGCCTACGAGCTCTCAGACTCCCTCAAGAGTTCTAGTTGTTGAACCTCACCCCACACTTAGAACGGTCCTTGTGCAAAGGCTTCGCCAAGATGGCCATTTAGCTGCAGCAGTAGGTACAGCAGCAGAAGCTGTTGACTTATGCAGAGAACAATCACCTGACTTATTAGTTAGCGCAGAAATCCTTGAGCATAATACTGCGATGAGACTTGCCCATCAATTAGGGTCTTCAGTTATAGTTTTAACGGCAAGATCAGGCGTTGAAGCATTAGTAAATTTATTAGATGAAGGGGCAGATGATGTTCTCAGAAAACCTTTTGGACTCGAAGAGCTTGCAGCACGATGTAGAACGCTTTTAAAAAGGGGAAGGATAGGATTACAAGAAAAAGTTGAGGTTGGACCTTTAGAAGTTCATCTTCTTTTAAGACAAGTTACTCTCAGCGAGAAGCCTGTAGAATTAAGCCCAAGGGAATTTGCACTGCTTTGCGCTCTTTTAATGCCCCCAGGAATGGTAAGGAGTCGCCAAGAGCTTTTAAGGATGGCCTGGCCGCCCTTCAGTGGAGGGCCTAGGTCTGTAGATACTCAGGTGTTAACTTTACGAAGAAAATTAGAACAGGCTGGATTGGGAGAAGGTGGTGGAATAACCACTGTTAGACAACAAGGTTATAGATTCAGTATTGATAATATTTAAATATAAAAGTTAAAAATTCACCTACAATCATTAAAGATGACATAACTGTAAGTAATTTATATGTCCATAGTGGTGATATGTAAGACATTTCATTAATAGCGATTCCAGTATTCTTGGAGACAATTAATACAAATTTTTCAAAATTTTCAACTCTTTGTGGGATTAGAAAATTATCACCTTGATAAGTATTAAAGTAATAAACCTTGCTACCCTGACTAGTTGGTAAAGATTTGATTAACCTAATATCCTTCCAAGAAATCTCCCAATTTTTTTTTCCTAAGGTTTTAGAAATAAAGCTAGTTTTATATGAAATCTTATTATTACAAGTTTCTACATAATCGCTTGTGATATTGATTATTAAATAAAGACCTAAGACGAATGTTATAACAGAGGGGATTTTTAATCTATCAATAGAGATAAATGGTATAGGAATTGTGAGCGCTAGATATAAAGAAACTAACGAACTTTTAACATAAAAAAGAGTTTTAAACTTTTCTATCATTTCAAAAATACACGTTTAGTCTGGCAATTTAAAACTATTTATGTTTAATTTTGCGCCTATTTTATGAGCACATGCGTATCCACTAAAAGCTACTGCATTTAAGCCTTGACCGGGGAAACATGAATCTCCTACACAATAAAGGTTTTGTATTTTTGTAGTATTGAAAGGCATTGGCAAAAGTCCAAGCAACTTTTTACTAGGAATTGGCCCATAACTTCCTTCATATCTTCCAAGAAATTTTTTATGAGTTTTGGGAGTACCAATTTCTTTGTGATCGATATTTTGTTCAAGATTTGGAAGAATAGTTGATATTTTTTCAACAAGAAATGAAGAGTATTTTTCCTTCTTTTGCAAATATTCTTTCCTTGATAAACCTTCCCATTCAATCATTGATGAAGGAGTAAATGCATGTACGATATGTTTACCTTTCGGAGCCAAAGATGAGTCAAGTAAAGTAGGAATTGAAACAAAAATAACTCCCTTTTCATTTTCTAATTCATCCCAATTTTCAACGATAATATGATGACAATTAAAATTATCTGGTATTAGATTTTTTTCTACCCCAAGGTGAATCGAGACGAAAGAAGGTGAGGGTTTATAAGTTTCTGACCACTTATATTCACTTTTTGGCACGTTTTTACTCGAAATTAATCCTTTATTGTTTTCTTTTAATCCAAATGTATCCCATCTAGTAGAGTTGGATACAATAATGTTGGAATAAATCTCCTCCCCATTTAAAAGCTTAACCCCTACCGCTTTTTTATCCTTTAAAAGGATTTCAATCACATTGGCTTTGTATCTGATCTTGCCTCCTAATTTTTGGATCCCAGCAACTAACTTTTCTGCTATGGTTCCAACTCCCCCTTTTGGATAATTTATACCTCCAACATGCCTGTCTGTAAAAACCATTCCCGCATTAATCATAGGAGTTTTGAGCGCTGGCATTACAGACCAACAAAAACATTCGATATCGATAAATTTTAAAAGTTCAGGATCTTTTATAAACCTTCTAGCAACATCTCCAGCATTTACTGGTAACCATCTAGCTAACCCTAAACAGGATAATGGAGATTTAAAGAAAACTTTAAAAAGATAATTTGGATCCTCTATTGATAAAAGAGGCATTGAATCTAAACAATTAAATACGCTTGCACAAGTATCGTAGAACTTCTTAATACCTTTTTTTTCCTTTGGAAAACTAGCTGATAATTTACTTATAAATTGCTCATAATTTTTATCTACAGAAATAGTAAAATTATTAGGTAAGTGATATTCCAGCTGAACAGGATCAGGAATAGTTTCGCATTTTTCATTTACATCTTTTAGAGCTCGAGTTAATAAATTGGTATAACCTTTATCTCCAAATCCAAATATCATTGAAGCACCTACATCAAAGGTATACCCCTTTCTCTTAAAAGAGCCCCCACTTCCTCCTGGAATAATATACTTCTCAAGAACTAATACTCGAGCACCCTTAGCAGCTAATTGTGATGCTGTTACTAAGCCTCCTATTCCTGAGCCAATAATAATTGCATCAAAAATTTCATTATTAAATTTCATTTTTTGAGAATTGGATAATTAATTTTAGTAAATTTTGCTAAGTAAGTGGTCTTTTTCAAAACAAGAATCAAGTATTTTTTTAAATCTATTTAGGGATTTTATAGATCTTTCATGATAAGTTTTGTACCTTAATTTTTTATCTTTTATTCTTTTAGTCAGTTCTGGAACCAAACCAAATGAAGCAGGCATTGGCTGAAATCTATTCTTTTTCTGATTAGAGAATATTTGATTTTTACTACTGATAAAATTTATTAGAGAACCAATCATTGATTCTTCAGGAAAACTCACTGGTTTTTTACCCTTAGCTAATAATGCTGCATTTATCCCCGCAAGTAATCCTCCTGCAGCAGCCGCAGCATAACCTTCTGTACCAGTTATTTGGCCAGCAGCAAAAAGATTTTCTCTTTTTATAAACTGTAAGGTGGGTAAAAGTAATTTTGGAGACTCTAAAAAAGTATTTCTATGCATTACTCCAAAACGTACAAACTCAGCCTTTTCTAAACCAGGAATCATCCTAAATATTCTTTTTTGCTCTGACCATTTGAGGTTAGTTTGAAAACCTACCATATTTAGTAATTTCCCTTTTAAGTCTTCTTTCCTTAATTGGACAATTGCATGAGGTCTCTTTTTTAATCTATTTTCTCTATCAAATAAATCTCCCCATTTTGGATTCCATAAACCGATTGCTTTCAAGGGTCCATATCTCATTGTATCAACACCCCTTCTAGCAATTTCTTCAATTGGTAAGCAAGCTTCAAAGAAATTAGCTGATTCTTTATCGAAGTCTTTTAAGTTAGCTTGTTCACCCTTTAATAGTTCATTTCTGAAATGTATGTAATCGTTTTTATCCATAGGGCAGTTGAGATATGCCGGATCTCCTTTATCATATCTACTAGCTTTAAATACAATATCTTGATCAATAGAGTCTCCATAAATTATAGGACTGGCGGCATCAAAAAAATGACACGCATCGATGCCAGTAAAATCTTGAATTTCAAAGCTCAACTCATCTGCAGTTAATGGCCCAGTTGCCAGGATAGTTATATTTTCTTTGCTTGGGAGATCCAATTGTTCAAATCTCTTTATTTCGATTAAAGGATGATTTGATAATATTTCAGTCAAAGAATTACTAAATTTAGATCTATCTACCGCTAAAGCACCTCCAGCTGGAACAGCATATTTATCTGCTGTTTGAACTATCAATGATTTAAAAATTCTAAGTTCTTTTTGCAATAAACCAGCAGCTCTATCAGGACTTAAAGATCCAAAACTATTACTACAAACCAATTCTCCAAATTCATCTGTATGATGAGCTGGAGTTGATTTGATAGGTCTCATTTCAACTAATTTAACTGGTACACCAAAGTTAGCTACTTGCCAAGCAGCTTCAGATCCTGCTAGACCAGCTCCAATAACTATTACTTCTTTATCTAACAAATTGGATTAGTCCTTGCCCAAAAAGTCTCTATTGAATTGCTCTCTAGCTGGTTTTTGTATGTTGAATATAACCCAAGCCAAAGCAGCGATGATGGGTGCAAAAACTACAATTGTTCTGAGCATTTTAGAAATTCCGTTATTTAACTAAATTATTTTAACTTTTAACTGGAAATTTAGAGAGAAATTTTAATTTTTTATTTCATAAGTTAAGAATTGTTTTTCTATTGTTCAACTTGAGATAAAAAGTTGTTTTTTTTACCTTAAAAAGGGATAATTTCATATGTACTCAATTTTACAAAATGGGTCGCTAGCTCAGCGGTAGAGCATCCGGCTTTTAACCGGCTGGTCCTGAGTTCGAATCTCAGGCGACCCACATTTTTAATTGAGTTTATCTTCTTATATAGTAAAATAAAAGAGATCGTTCATTTCAAAAAACTTACTATTAGTTTAGCTTTAAGTCATTAAGGGTTTTAACTTAAATTTCGAGCACATCCACCCAAAATATAAATCTGGAATCTTATTCGAGAAGCTCAAAAATAAAGTAGGTTTAATCTCCTAAAGTTGCAGACAGAAATATATCATTTCTCTTAAGTAGAAAGCTTAACTAACTTGTCCTGAATTACATGAAATTTCTTCTTTGAGCGTAAACACAGAAAAGGCAATGATTTTAACACATTTTTGTAACATTATTGTCATTTCAAATCATTATTTTTATTAAATAAATAAATCTTGGAAAAAAACTAGAAATTACTTTACAAAGCTTCATAATTTCTGTTACAATAATTCATATAAATTTCTTATTTTTTTAATCATGACACCTGAAGCAGAACGTTTTAATGGTTGGGCAGCAATGTTAGGTTTCGTTGCAGCAGTTGGCGCATACGTAACTACTGGGCAAATCATCCCTGGTTGGTTCTAAATTTATTCCCAAAAATTTAAAACCTATTTATTAGTATCAATTATTTGATCTATAAATAATAACTATTATTCATATCTAGATTAACCTCATTTTCTGTAAATCATAGTTACGAACTATGATTTGAGAGATTATGGGGTAATTTTTTTGAAAATATATATTATTTAAGTTTTAATAGCAAATCCAAAGATTATTTCCTAATAGCAAAAAATTTACTAGAGTTTGCAAAGAAAATTTTCTGGCAAAATAAATTACGTATTACTAGAGAAAAAAGCCACATGATTGCTTAAAAACCACTACTAAAACGTTAGTCTTCTAAATTTAATAATTAAAAGTTTCTTTTATCTATATTATCTAAGCATGTAGAGCATAATAAGTGACCCTTTTTACTCCAAAATGTCTTAGTAGATCTTTCGATATCTTTTCTACAAATTAAACATTTAAATATCGGGGTCATAAAAAAAAAATTTCTCGTTTAATTTTATCAAATCAAGAATTTGAACTTAGTATTATTTATAAAGAATAAAAAAAATTTTTTTTAAACTTTTACAGAATAATCATTAAAAAAAACCCACCAGTATGGCAGGTCTTTTTAAGTGTGTAGTTTTAATTAATAATTAAATTAATTTAATTAGAAACTAAATGAAGTTTTTACAGCTACACCAGTAACGTCAGTTGCACCCTCTACTATGTAAACACCAGGAGTGATTGTCATACCATCATTGACTGGGTAAGCATATGAAGCTTCGTATGTGTAATACTCAGTATCAGCACTTGAGAAGTTACCTGTTGTTCCCATGCCTACTTCAAAAGAACCTGGTCCAACTTCAGGGAAACTTAAACCAACAAAGAAGCCATCAGCTGTTGTACCAGTATCTACTGATTCCCATCCAGCACTTAAAGTAGCGAAATCAAAGGCATACATACCGTTAACTCCCCATCCAGTTGTTGCTTCCGCATCAGAATAAGCGAGTGATAATCCGAAAGAATCTGCAGTGTAAGCAGCTTCAACACCGAATACATCAGCACCTTCTTCTGTCAAAATTGATTCTGGAGTAGATGAAACACCACCAGCTAATGAGAATCCGCTATCAAAAGCGTATGAAACTGCTGCAGTAGCACCATTACCGCCTACACCAACAGTACTTCCTGTTCCACAGTTACCCATGTAATCAGTAAAAGCACTATAAGCACAAGCTCCAGTATAAACAGCACTAATATCAGTTGAATCACCAACCATTACTGTTGCACCACCTACTGGGAATGTGTATGTAAGTCCATCAAGTGTTAGTACATCAGCAGTATCATCAAAAGCCAAAGCGCCAGAAGCACCATCACCTATATCAATAGTTGCACTAAGTGCATCTTCACCAGTGAAACTGGTTTCTAGACCGATACCCATTTGGTAGCCAAATTGTGCTGCCTCTGAAGCTGCACCGTCTTCAGCACCAACAAGAAAATCAACACCGAAAGATGCTGTAGTTGTTTCAGAAAAACCACCAACAGTATCAATACTATCGACTAAACCTTCTCCTCCGGCTAAAAGATTATTTGTTGATTTTTGGTTAAATGAATTTACATCAAACTCTAAATTATCATTAGAGTAAACAGAGATTTCATCAAAATTAACTTCGGAAGCACTAACAGATAATGGAGCTAAAAGACCAAGAGCTGCTGGAGCTACCAGCAATTGCTGGAATAACTTCATAAAAATTCCTCACACAGAATTAAATTGTCAATTAATAGTAATGCAATTTAAATAAATTGCAAAGAACAATAGCCATTTTTCTAATCGCACGTTGAGAGAAGATTTCTTACGGGATTTAATAATTCATCATATTTTTTCCAATAACCTGAGGAATTAGAATTAATTTTTTGTCTTACCTGCGCACTACTTGCAGTAAATACAGTTCTTTTACTTTTTTGAGGTGAGAGATACTTATCGTTCCATTCCCATTTAAGCCAATTTATTAAACTTCGAATATTTTCTTTGGGATTTTTGACTACCTTATCATGATCATAACTATATATAATCGATCCAAATTTGTTTTTGTATTCATCCATAAGTTCCAAATGGTATAGATATAGTTCGGTAATATCCTTTAAAGAACTTGTAAAACTTTGATTCAAGAAATTAGTCCTGTAAATGGAAAGAATATTGTCAAGAGGGTTCCTTTTACAATATATAATCCTGGCATTAGGAAAAAAATTATAGATAATTGGACAATATAAAAAATTAAACAAATTTTTATCTGTATAGATTTTTTTATTTGAACCGATAAGGCTTACTTTTTCATCATAAAGCTTTTTAATATCTATCAAATCGTCATTTTTCATGAGAGATTCTTCTAAAAAAAAAACTTCTCCCATATCCTTAACCTCAGGATTAAGACTCAAAATGCTCTCCAACAATGTGCTTCCACACCTTGGCATACCAACAATAAATAAATATCGATTAATATCAATTTTTTTCTCTAAGTTAGGTTTATTGTTTATTTTGATTTTTCTATAGTGTTGCCCTGTATTCAACTTTCTTCTCAAATCAGATGGCTGGAGTTTTATTTTTTCTTCATTAGCAATTTTAAGAAAATATGTACTTTTTATATAATCTTTCTTTAGATGATAGATGTTAGCTTTTGAGAAGCATATGTATATTTTCTCCAATTGAGAGAGCTTTTCTGTTTCAATATTTAGTAGTGTTTTTAATTGTTCTTCATGATTAGAGAAATCGTACATAGTTGATAATTCATAAAAACTATTTGAATTAAATTGGTCCTTTAATAAGATTTCTATGTGAGTCTTTATAGACAACTCTAGTAACCCTAAATTCCTATACATGATTCCCAAATTAAACCTCAATGGAATGAAATCCGGGAAATTATTTATACCTTCCTTTAAAATAAATATTCCTTTTTCTAATTCATTATTTTTAAAATAAAGATCACTCAAAGTAAGATATAAAATTTTATCTTTATTAACCAATTTTTTTAAATTTAAAAGAACTTCTTCTGCCTTTGTATATTTTTTTTGATTAATCAATAGCTTTGAGATTAAAATTTTCCTTTGAAAATGTAAAAAACTATCTTTTGGTAATTTTAAATTTGTCAATAATTCTTCTGCTTCTTCATTTTGAAAAGATTCAGTAAGAATATCAGCCTTTAAAATTTTATATATTTGATTTTGAGGTTGTAGCTTTATGGCAGAGTCAATAGAAAGTAATGAATCCTTAAAGGATTTAAAAGCTCTATAAGTAATTGACAAATTGTAGTAAATATCAGAATTGGATTTGTCTATTTTTTTTGCTGCAAACAGTGTTTTCAAAGCATCATTAAAGTTATTCTCTTCTCTCAAAATTTCAGCAAGTAATATATAAGACTTGATAATTAATGGATATTTCTTAATACACAAAAAAAATAAGTTTTTAGCAATTTTTAGATTATTAATCTCTCTATTAAAAAGTCCATATGAAATAAGTAAATCATATGAATAAATCTTTTGATTAATTAATTTTTTATAAATTTCATTTGCTTGAAATAAATTTCCTTCTTTATGCTTCTTTTTTGCAATTTGAATATATTTTGATATTTGTGATGTATCGTATTTCATTAATAATTCAAAGAAAAGATGCTAATTAAATGAATGATACATTCTTTTCAGTTCTCATCAATTTTCGAAAAAAAAAAGACCCACCAGTATGGCAGGTCTTTTTAAGTGTGTAGTTTTAATTAATAATTAAATTAATTTAATTAGAAACTAAATGAAGTTTTTACAGCTACACCAGTAACGTCAGTTGCACCCTCTACTATGTAAACACCAGGAGTGATTGTCATACCATCATTGACTGGGTAAGCATATGAAGCTTCGTATGTGTAATACTCAGTATCAGCACTTGAGAAGTTACCTGTTGTTCCCATGCCTACTTCAAAAGAACCTGGTCCAACTTCAGGGAAACTTAAACCAACAAAGAAGCCATCAGCTGTTGTACCAGTATCTACTGATTCCCATCCAGCACTTAAAGTAGCGAAATCAAAGGCATACATACCGTTAACTCCCCATCCAGTTGTTGCTTCCGCATCAGAATAAGCGAGTGATAATCCGAAAGAATCTGCAGTGTAAGCAGCTTCAACACCGAATACATCAGCACCTTCTTCTGTCAAAATTGATTCTGGAGTAGATGAAACACCACCAGCTAATGAGAATCCGCTATCAAAAGCGTATGAAACTGCTGCAGTAGCACCATTACCGCCTACACCAACAGTACTTCCTGTTCCACAGTTACCCATGTAATCAGTAAAAGCACTATAAGCACAAGCTCCAGTATAAACAGCACTAATATCAGTTGAATCACCAACCATTACTGTTGCACCACCTACTGGGAATGTGTATGTAAGTCCATCAAGTGTTAGTACATCAGCAGTATCATCAAAAGCCAAAGCGCCAGAAGCACCATCACCTATATCAATAGTTGCACTAAGTGCATCTTCACCAGTGAAACTGGTTTCTAGACCGATACCCATTTGGTAGCCAAATTGTGCTGCCTCTGAAGCTGCACCGTCTTCAGCACCAACAAGAAAATCAACACCGAAAGATGCTGTAGTTGTTTCAGAGAATGAACCAGCTTCAAGGTTATTGAATCTAGCTTCTAAACCGTCTATACGGCTATTGGTAACTGCAATTTCTTCTGCAGCGTTGAAGTCATTAATAGTGACTTCGTTAGCAGTCGCAGCAACAGGGGCAAGTAAGCCTAATGTTGCAGGAGCCACTAATAAGCTCTTAAAAAGCTTCATAAATTTCCTCACACGAAATTTAAAGGACACCTTAAGATAACGTAAAAATTAGACGATATTCAAGTATCAACCGATACACATTGTATTTGGTACTTATTTTTTTATTCCTTTAAATATAAAATTTAAGTATAAAGGCTAAGATCGCAATGTATCAAAGGGATTTCAGGAAAAGTATAAAATGAATCCAATAATTCAAATTTAGATGTGACGGTAATATTAGTGTCCTTTTGCAAAGAATTTTTTGGTTTTATTGTTGAAATTCACAAGAAATATTTATTTCTAGTTAACAAAATGAGTAATTCAGATGTAAGTTAATTTCTAGAAGGTTATAAATCATCAAGATTCTAAGTAAATGAAAGGATTTGGGAGTAATGATAGAAAGATAAAAAATTCAGAAGATATAAAAATTACCACTGCGCAAAAGGATAAATTGATATCTAATGCATTTTCATTTCATTCAAGTGGAAGAATTAAACAAGCTGCAGAAATATACAATTTTTTAATTAAAAATAAAATTTATGATCCTAGGGTATTTATTAATCTTGGGACTATTTATTCAAATTTAAAACAGTTTGATAAAGCAATATTATTATTTGATGAATCAATTAAAAAATTCCCAAAAAGTTTAGAAGCATATATTAACTTAGCCAATGTAATGCTAATTAAAGGAAAAAGTGATAACGCTAAAAAGGTTTTAAATAAAGTTATTGAATTGAATCCAAATTACTTAAGGCCATATTCCAATATGGCTGGAATATTAGTAGGAGAAGGTGATTTCGAAAAAGCGGAATCCTTTTTGAGGAAAAGTCTAGAAATAAATCCCAAAGACATTAATACACTAGTCAATTTAGCCTGTGTCTTAAAAGATTTAGGTAATTCTAATCAAGCTGAGAGATTCTTAAGAGATGCTCTTGTAATTAATCCTAAATCAGATACTGCATTAATTAATTTAGGTGCTGTTTTAAATGAATTAGGAAAAATTGATGAAGGAGAAGAAGTTTTAAAAAAAGCACTTACTGTAAACCCAAATTCACCAATAGCACTAAATAATTTGGGTAATATATTATCTAAGAAAAATAAAAATAGTGAAGCCGAACTAGTTTATAGAAAGGCAATTGAACTTAAATCAGATTTTTCTCTTGCTTATGATAATCTCGGTTCTCTTTTATCAAAGCAAGGTAATCTGATTGCGGCAGAAAAATTTACAGAAAAAGCTATCAATTATAATCCTAAATTTGAGTTAGCTTATGTGAATTTAGGATCAATAAAAATTGATCTTGACAAATTAGCAGAAGCAGAAGAATTATTTCTCAGTGCAATTGAAATTAATGAAAACTACAAATATGCATACAGTAATCTTTTTAGACTTTATGAGAAGACAAATAGCTTAAAAAAATTAAAAGATAAAATAGACAGTTTTGAAAAAAATAAATTTATTATTAATGAAATATTGATGTTTAAAGCAAGAATTTGTTTTAGGGAAAAAGATTTCACTACAGCAAAAAGTTTAATTGACCAAGTCTCTAACGAATGGATAAAAAAAACCGATCACCATACAAATATTCTTTTTTGGTCATTTAAAGCTTTCATTGAGGAAAAAGTTAAAAATTTCGACGAGGCTTTCAAATGCTTTGAGAGAAGCCAACTTAATTTAAAGTATGAGAATTTTAATCCAGAAGTTTTCCAAAATTACATAAAAACTTATAGAAGAAATTTAGATAATAAAAATTTTGTAGTAAAAAACATCCCCTTAAAAAAAAATGAGTTTTCGCTTGTTTTTTTAATAGGATTTCCAAGATCCGGGACTACACTTCTTGATACTATTTTAAGAAGTCATCCAGAAATTGATGTTGTAGAAGAAAAACCATTAATTAATTCTGTAGAAAGAGTTATGAAATCAAAATTTAAATATAATCTTGATGAACTCCACAAACTAACTTCGAGTGAACAGAATTTTTTACGAAATTACTATTTAGAAATCTTGAGAAACAATTGTGATAATAAAAATGCAAAAATATTGATTGATAAATTTCCATTCCAAACTGTTTGCTTACCTCTTATAAATTTATTATTTCCAAATTCAAAAATAATTTTCACTCATCGGAATCCATACGATACTGTCTTATCTTGCTTCCAACAGTCATTTGAGCCAAATAATGCAATGTCAAATTTCAGAAGTATAGAATCAGCTTCGAAAATTTACGATTTGACCATGAGTATTTGGTTGGATTATAAGACAAAATTAAAAATAAATTACATTTCCTCAAAATACGAAGATTTGATTGAAGATTTTGATAGTCATATTTTAAAAGTTTTGAATTTTTTAGATGTTACTTGGGATGAAAATATAAAAAATTATAGAAATACTGCTCATAAAAGAGGCAAAATAAATACTCCATCTTCTTCACAAGTTGTCCAACCACTTTACAAATCATCAATTGCAAAATGGAAAAATTACGAAAAGTATTTTACTAACTCAAAAAAATACCTTGATAAATGGAAAAAATATTTTAAATATTGAATAAGGTTGATTTCAAGAATAAAATTTTTTTTTCTTTAATAGATTTGTAAATAAATAATTAATAAAATTATTTTCAGTGATTTAATTTTTTAGACACCTTGAAAGATGTTTTTTTTGTTTTGTAAATTCTCTTTTTTGGAGTATTGAGATCATCAACATACCAACCTGAAGCTAATCTTGTATCTATTTCTTCATAATCTTTTTTTATTTCAAGATTTGATAATGACTTTTTCTTATATTCCATCGATGAATATTACAGTTTTTTGTAAATATAGCAAAAAATATGAAAATTGAAATTAATACAATCAAGGATTAAGTTTGGTGTTAAAACTTCAAATCTTTAGAAAAAAGAAAAAAAACAAATTTCTATCTCAATTAAAAAAATTTTTAGTTATATTTTTTCAGATATTTATAAACCTGAGGAGCACAAGGTTAAATGACTCAAATTAATTTAATAGTCAATTCCATGCCAAGAGACTTGGCAGAGTTCGCATTTTTTTTAATAGTTGGTTTTACAGCAGGTTCAATGGGATTAATCTAAATTAAAACTTTAGAACACAAGACTTTTTATATCATTTCAAATTGAAATAATTGATTCTACAGGAAAATTAAATTTAGACCTTCCACCTAGTTCTATTAATTCAATAACAGTTAACAACCCTGAGACTTTCTTTCCATTCCTACGTATTAATTTAGATGCACATTCAACGGTCCCACCAGTTGCTAATAAATCATCTACGATTACATAAGAATTAAATTTACTCAAAGCCTCCTTTTGTATACACAAAGAATTTTCTCCATATTCTAAATTGTAGTTTTCTTGAATTAATTCTCCAGGAAGTTTTCCAGGCTTCCTAGCAACTATCATTGGTTTTGAAGCTTGAAATGAAATTGCTGCCCCAAAAATAAAACCTCTAGCCTCTATTGAAAGGATTGCTTCTGAATTTTTAATAACTTGATTCGAAGACATTTTTATTATTAGTTCCCTAAAAACTTCTGAATCTTGAATTATTTCCAGAACGTCTTTAAAGGCAATACCTCTTTTAGGGAAATCGTAAT
>CABYNZ010000026.1 GCA_902520485.1 uncultured Prochlorococcus sp.
TTTAAGGGAGCGTTACCCAAGCTTTAGAGAGAGGTCTGAAAATCCAGAACTATCATATGAGATTTCAATGCAGCCTTTTCATGCTTTCAAACCGGATGGTGTGATCCTTTTTTCAGATATTCTCACACCTCTTCCAGGGATGGGCATAAATTTTGAAATAATAGAAAGTAAAGGTCCAATTATTGAGGACCCAATAAGAACCGTAAACCAGGTAGAAAATTTAAGAGAATTAAATCCAAGCGAGAGTTTAAGTTTTGTTGGGCAAGTTCTTTCTTCACTAAAAAAAGATGTGAATAATGAGGCAACTGTTTTAGGTTTTGTTGGCGCACCTTGGACTCTTGCTGCATATGTTGTTGAAGGTAAAAGCAGTAAAAATTATTCTTTAATAAAATCAATGGCTTTTAATGAACCAGATTTACTTCATAAACTTCTTAATCATTTTGCAAGATCTATTGGTGAATATCTCAAATATCAAATAAAATCTGGAGCGCAAGTAGTACAAATTTTTGATTCATGGGCTGGCCAACTAAGTCCACAAGATTATGATATCTTTGCTGGGCCCTATCAAAAAAAAGTTATTGAAATTGTAAAATCGGAATACCCTGAAACACCGATAATTCTTTACATTTCAGGAAGTGCTGGGGTACTGGAACGAATGGCAAAAACTGGAGTAGATATAATCTCATTAGACTGGACAGTAGATATTGAAGAGGCTTGTAAAAGAATCCCCAGGGGGATTGGAATTCAAGGTAATGTTGACCCTGGCATTTTATTCGGAAACGAAGAATCAATAAAAGAAAGGATAGATAATACTTTCAATAAAATTAAAGACAGAAAATATATTCTTAACTTGGGTCATGGGATTTTACCTGGGACTCCAGAAGAAAATGCTCAAACATTTTTTGAACATGGGAAACAACTCACTTACTAGTTAAAGTCTTGGGATATAAAAACTTATTAATAACAGGCGCTAATGGATGTGTTGGCCAATATTTAGTTGATTGGTTTTTGAAAAACACAAAATTCATACTTTATCTAATGGTAAGAGACAAAAGCAAGTTGCCAATTTCTGTTCAAGAAAATAAAAAAGTCAAGTTATTGGTGTGCGATATCAGGGAATCAAATAGGTATAAAAAGGAAATTAGTCAAATTAATTACCTAATACATACTGCTACAGCTTGGGGAGATCCAAAAAGAGCCTATGAAGTAAATATTAAAGCTTTTGAAGAATTACTAGCAATGCTAGATATTGAAAAGTTAGAAAAGATTATTTATTTTTCAACAGCTAGTATTCTTGATACTCAAACAGAATTAATGAGGGAATCATTGATTTATGGAACAGAGTACATTCAAACAAAATATGAATGTTTCCAGAGACTTAGAGAAAGCTCATTTGCAGAAAAAACATTCGCAATTTTCCCTACCTTGGTTTTTGGAGGTAATCTTGGAAAAAAGAGTAAATATCCCGTAAGTTATTTAACTAGTGGATTGAAGGAAATTGGGAAATGGCTTTGGTTAGCAAGATTTTTAAAACTCGATTCTAAATTTCACTTTATACACGCAAATGATATCGCCCAGATTTGCGGGTTTCTAATTAAAAATCATAAAGAAGAGGAATACAAAGGCTTTAGAAAATTTGTGCTAGGTCAAAAATTCATTTCAATTGATGATGCCATAATTGCACTTTTAAAGAAACATAATATGAGGAGATTTTTTGCGATACCCCTTACAAAAAAAATTCTAAAAATATTATTAAGAATTCTCCCCATACAAACTACTCCTTGGGATAGCTTCAGTATCAAAAAATATGACTTTAATCATGTCCCCATCACTAATCCTGAGACTTTCAAACTTAAAAGCTACGCTAAGTCACTGAATGATATTTTAAGGTTATCAAAGTTACCAAGCTGTAATAACAATTAAAATTCTCGCAGTTAGGTTACCAAAGCCTTGTAATATGTATTAATAAGCAAATTTTTTATTATGTTACGTTCAATCTTTGCAGGGTTATTTGCAATAGTTTTAACTCTAGGTCTAGGTATTTCATCAGTTTCAGCTAAGACTGTCGAAGTAAAACTTGGAACAGATGCTGGAATGCTTGCATTTGAACCTAGTACAGTAACCATTAGTGCTGGTGATACAGTTAAATTCGTCAATAATAAACTTGCCCCTCACAATGCTGTTTTTGATGGGCATGAGGAATTAAGTCATGCGGACTTAGCTTTTGCTCCAGGAGAGTCTTGGGAAGAAACATTTGATACTGCTGGAACTTATGATTATTATTGCGAGCCACACAGAGGCGCTGGAATGGTAGGTAAAGTTATTGTTGAATAATCTTTTAAATAGTTAAACACCCTTTTTGACTTAATATTTATTACGGTCATATCCAAATTTTGATTAATGAAAATAGTTCCAAGCGAATTCTCAAATTCTGCTTGGAACTGTTTTATTTGCGCCAAAGAAATTGCTTATAAAAATTATCAACAAAATGTAGACTCTGATAATTTGTTATTAGCTCTTATAAAAGATGACAATATTACAAAAAAAATTTTAAAAAAAAATAATGTAAATCCAAAAGATCTTGAGAGTGAAATAATTTCTTCATTAAATGCGAAGGCAAAAATGAAAAATAAACAAGATAATTTATATATTAGTGATACTCTTCACAAAATATTTTTGAAGGCGAATGATATTAAAAATACTTTAAATGATGTAGTGATATCAACAGAACACTTAATTTACGGTTTCACTTATGATGATAAATATGGATTTCAAATTTTAAATCAAAAAGGTATTCCAGAATTTCTTGAAATTATAAAGAAAATGAAGTCAGATCCGGCAGTAAAAAATGAATTTAATAGTTCTAATGAGTCTTTGGAAAAATATGGTATTGATTTAACTCAATCTGCACGAGATGGGATTTTAGACCCTGTTATTGGTAGGGATGAAGAGATTAGAAGAACAATTCAAATATTGAGTAGAAGAACAAAAAATAATCCAGTTCTTATTGGAGAACCTGGGGTTGGGAAAACAGCCATTGTAGAAGGGTTAGCTCAAAGAATTATTAATGGAGATGTACCTTCTGCGCTACAAGATAGGAAACTAATTTCATTAGATATGGGTTCACTTTTAGCTGGAGCAAAATATCGTGGAGAATTTGAAGAAAGAATAAAAAATATTCTAAAGAAAGTGAAAGAATCAGACGGTAAAATTATTCTTTTTATTGATGAAATTCATACGGTAGTTGGTGCAGGCGCTAGTGGAGGTTCTTTAGATGCAAGCAACCTATTAAAACCAATGCTTGCGAGAGGAGAACTTAGATGTATTGGTGCTACAACTATTAATGAACATAAACAAAATATAGAAAAAGATCCAGCTTTAGAACGAAGATTTCAAAAGATAAAAGTTGATGCTCCTTCAATAGATGATACTGTATCAATTTTAAGAGGATTGAGAGAAAGATACGAAGTTCATCATAGTGTGAGAATTTCTGATAATGCTTTAGTTGCTGCTGCAACCCTTAGCGAAAGATATATTAACGATAGATTTCTTCCTGACAAAGCAATAGATCTAATCGATGAAGCAGCCTCAAGATTAAATATGGTCATAACTTCCAAACCTGAAGAAATTGATGAAATTGATCGAAAAGTTCTACAGTTTGAGATGGAAAAATTATCTCTAAAAAGAGAAACGGATGATTTTTCTTTAGAAAGATTAAAAAAAATCAATAATGAACTTTTATCCCTTAAAGATAAACAGGCAGAATTAGGCGCTCAATGGAAAAAAGAAAAAGATGAAATTGATGAGATTAGCAACATAAAAGAAGAAATTGAATCTGTTCAATTGCAAATAGATCAAGCCAAAAGGAGTTTTGACCTCAACAAAGCAGCAGAATTAGAATTTGGAACTTTAAATTCTTTGCAAAAAAAATTGAAAGAAAAAAGTGAGTCCCTTGTAAATTCTCAAAAAAATGGAGATACAAGTCTTTTAAGACAAGAGGTAACTTTTGATGATATTGCAGAAGTTGTCTCAAAGTGGACCTCTATTCCAGTACAGAACTTAAACCAGTCAGAAAAAGATAAACTCTTGAGCCTCGAGTCAATCCTTAAAGAAAAAATTATTGGTCAAGATAATGCAATTAGGGCAGTTGCAGATTCCATTAAGAGATCAAGGACTGGTCTAAATGATCCAAGCAAGCCATTAGCCAGTTTTCTCTTTTTAGGTCCAACTGGTGTTGGGAAAACAGAGCTAAGTAAAGTAACAGCCAAAATAATATTCGATTCAAATTCCTCTATTACAAGACTGGATATGTCTGAATATATGGAAAAGCATTCAGTGAGCAAAATTATAGGTGCGCCTCCTGGATATTTAGGTTTCGAATCAGGCGGTCAACTAACTGAAGCTGTACGCAAAAATCCTTATTCATTAATACTCCTTGATGAAATAGAGAAAGCTCACAAAGATATTTTAGATATTCTCTTACAGGTTCTTGATGATGGAATAATTACTGATGGCCAAGGTCGTACAATCAATTTCAAAAATTCAATCATTGTTCTCACAAGTAATTTAGGAAGTCAATCAATAAATGATTTATCAGTTAGAAAAGAAGATACAAATGAAATTAAAAAAGTTGTAGATAATGAAATTAAAAAGTTTTTCAAGCCTGAGTTTTTAAATCGACTTGATGAAATAGTTATTTTTAATAATTTAGAATTAAATGACATAAAAGAAATTGCAAAAATCCAGCTTCAACATTTAGAAAAAAGACTTAACAAAAAAAACTTAAAATTCAAAATTACGGATGAAGCAATTAACCAACTTGTCGAAAATAGTTTCGATCATGCCTATGGTGCAAGGCCTTTAAAAAGAATTATTCAAAAACAAATTGAGACAAAAATTTCAGATAATATATTGAATAATCATTACCTTAATAAAGACGAGATTAATATTTATCTGATTAATGGAGAGATAAATGTTGATTAAATAGGTAATTAAAGAATCCTATATGACTTTAAAATTAACAACTTTAATCTAAGATTTGAACCAATCAGGAATTTCCTCATAACTTGCTTTATTCGATTTATTTTCTTTTGATTCTGTTTTCCAACAACATGTTCTGCCCTTATCCTTATCCTGTAAGTATTCATTAGCCCATCTCCAAATTAATTCAGAAGTGGACTCCATTCCCACATTATCCATAATTCTCAGATCTAAAGCATCTAAGTCATGTAATTTTTCCCAGTAATTAAGCAAAGGGTCATCTTTATTTATTAGAAAAGTATGGTCAAATTGCTCCTTTAGTCTATTTTCTAGGGGCTTTAGACTTGAAAAATCGACAACAAAACCATTAATATCTAATTTTTTTGCAGTGAACCAAAAGGTGAATGATCTTGAATATCCATGCACAAATCTGCAGTGGCCTTCATGGCGCCATTGCCTATGTGAACAGGGAAAATCCTCGTAACTTTTGCTGCATGAAAATTTCAGAGAATGAATATACATCAATTAACTGTTAGGATAATTTTTAATAAAACAAATTGAGTAGGATTTAACATAACGAACATAATGACTTATTCAACTAATTTTTCGATAGAGGATCTACGCTTTGATAATTATGGATTAATCCCTGCAATAGCACAAGATTGGCTTGACGGATCAATTCTTATGCTTGCTTGGATGAACAAAGAATCTTTGACAATGACACTTGAAACCCAAAACGTTCATTATTGGAGTAGATCAAGATCCGAAATTTGGAGAAAAGGAGCCACAAGTGGAAGTACCCAAATACTTAAGGAGATAAGATTCGACTGCGATAATGATGCACTAATCCTTTTGATTGAACAAAATGGTACAGGAGCATGTCACACTGGGGAAAAAAGTTGTTTTTTCAACGAAATCAAAATTAATCAAAGTGATAAAAAAGAGAAAAAAACAACTCCCTTCTCAAATATTTGCTCTGAATTATTCAACACAATTAACGAAAGATCAATAAATCCATCAGAAAAAAGTTACACAAATCATTTATTAACAAAAGGTAGTAATACTATTTTGAAAAAAATAGGAGAGGAATCTGCAGAATTTATAATGGCTTGCAAAGATAATGATAAAAATTCAATCTCAAATGAAGCTGCTGATTTAATTTATCATCTGCAAGTAGCCCTTATGCATAAAGGGGTAGAGTGGAGAGATGTACTCGCTGTACTGGAATCAAGAAGAAAAAATTAAATAATTAAAATTTATAATTTTTAATTTTTTTACCTAAAAATTTTAAAAAGTAATGTTAATTAACTAATTAATAATTATTAATTAATTATTAATTAATTATTACATGTATGGCTTATTACTGAATTAACTATAAGTTGAATATATCAACAATGAGGTAAATCGTGAGTTCATTAAGCGATTTTCTTGGTGAAATAGGTCGTCATCAACTTTTGACTCCCGAAAGAGAACTCACAATGGGCAGAAAAGTCCAAGAAATGGTGGTACTTGTTAATAGATGTCAAGAGGCAGGAGGGAAGGGCCCCGCTTGTGAATACTCCGAAGCTGAGAGAAAAAAGATTAAAATTGGTGAAAAAGCTAAAAACGAGATGATAACAGCCAACCTAAGACTAGTTGTCAACCTCGCAAAGAGATACCAAGGGAAAGGATTAGAATTACTTGACCTAATTCAGGAGGGTACATTAGGCCTTACAAGGGCCGTAGAAAAATATGATCCGTCTAGAGGACATAGATTTTCTACCTATGCTTATTGGTGGATTAGGCAAGGTTTAAATAGAGCATTGTCAACTCAAAGTAGAACGATAAGGATCCCTGTTAACATTAATGAAAAACTTACAAAACTAAGATCAGCAAAATCAAAGCTTATGCAACTTAAGGGTGTTCCACCTAATAGTGATGAGCTAGCTGAAGAAATGAAAATAACCAAAGAGGAAATTGACGAACTCCTTTCTTGTGAATTGAGAAGCATCACTGTTAGTCTCCAAGGTACTGTTAAATCAAAATCAGATCCTTCCGAGTTAGTTGATATTCTTCCAAGTGATCAAACTCCCCCAATGGAATTAGCGGAATTAGCCGAGAGGACAGCCTCGGCTTGGAAGTTATTAGATAAAGCAAATTTAACTGAGAAAGAAAGAAAGATAGTAAGCTTAAGATTTGGTTTAGACGGCTCAAATGAATGGAGAACTTTAGCTGAAGTTGCAAGACATATGAGTTGTAGCAGAGAATATTGCCGACAAGTTGTTCAACGTGCTTTAAGAAAACTTAGAAAAGCAGGAATACAGAATGGATTAGTTGATAGTATTAGTTAAAAATTCCATTAAAAATATTTAAATTTCATTTATAAGGATGAAAGAGAATTACAAAACTCAAGAAAAAATCTATGATGCTGAAGTTTTAGAAAGTTCAACATTTGATGAAAATATCATTATCAAGATTCTTATTAAAGCAGGAAGAACAATTGCCAAGCCTGCCTTAGAAGTTTTGGAGATGGCATTAGATCCTTATACTCCTGCACAAGTGAGAGTTTCATTAATGGCTGCTCTAGCATATTTGATTATGCCATTTGATCTTTTCCCTGACTTTATGCCTTTAGTTGGTTTTAGTGATGATTTTGTAGCCCTCACAGCAGTACTCAGTATATGGAGCAAATACATGACTCCTTCAATAAGAGTAAGAGCAGAGAATAAGCTCAATAAGTTATTTCCTTTTTATTGAATGAGTAAATTATCTATACAGGAAGAAAAAGAACTCGTCTCCTTCATTAAAGATTGGTTAAAAACGCATGGATTTACCCAAAAAGACTTAGCAAATGAATTAAATATTAAATCGAGTAGAACCTCCGAGATTATTCTCAAAATGAAAGAATTATATAAAAAAGGGGGCTTGTTCAATATTGCAAAAAATCTTATAAAGATTGAGCAAAAATGGTTAAACAATATCAAAAACGATTATCTAGAAACGAAACAAACACCACCATATAATCAATTAGATATCGACTCATTAGTAAACCAGATAAATCAAGATACTAGTAAATAAATATTATTTAAAATAATATATTTTTAATTAAAAATGATATAACCTCTTAAAACTAACTTTTAAATAAATATCTTTTTAACTCCTAAATAAGATAAATAATTGAATTTTTAAAGCAAAAATAATATGTATTTTTAAGTTAAATTAATTCTTTTAATAAATAGTTAATAATTACTAAATTTTTTCGTAAATCATATTTAAAATGCCTGAATCCAGGGATAAATATCATAATTAATCCATATACCTTTTTCCCAATATATATCCTCCTCAATAAGATCTTTCAACTCGTTTACATCATTAGCATTAAAAATTCCAAACAAATATTTGGTACATTTTGTTGGCCCTAATGTAACTAAAATATCGCTATCTTTTAAGTTTTTAAGTCTCTTAAGATGTTGTTCTCGAAATGGTTCCCTTTTAATAATTGCATCTTCACAGTACCGTCCAAAAACTACAAACTTTTCCATTTTTAAATATAAATAATAGAATGAATAGATACTTAATAATTGCATATATTACACGCAGATTGCTATGTTATTTAAAACAACTTTCTTTTAATTAATTATGCTAACTGGTAGCGATCTCCTTGCAAAAGTTAAAGAACTTGGTGATGTTAGCAAATCTGACCTAGTTCGCGCCTGTGGATATGTTTCCACTAAAAAAAACGGTGGTGAACGCTTAAACTTTACCGCATTTTATGAAGCACTTTTAGAAGCAAAAGGGGTTAATCTAGGTGATTCTGGAGTTGCAGGTATTGGAAAAGGTGGAAGAAAACTTAGTTATATTGCTACAGTTCAAGGTAATGGAAATCTTCTGATTGGGAAAGCATATACTGCACTTCTTGATTTAAAAGCAGGTGACGAATTTGAAATTAAGCTTGGAAGAAAACAAATTAGATTATTACCTACAGAAGAATCTTAAAGACAACAACAACAACAACAATAAATTGGTTATAACATTTTTAAATAATTTTCTATAAATAATTCTTTTAATTAATAAATTATCTTTGTATTTATTTTTTTTGATCAGCAGCTAAACGCATTTCTTTACAAAACTCACCAACATGATCGACAACATCTTTTTCACTTGAGCTCGAGATTCGTTTTACAAATGCACTCCCAATAATTACTCCATCTGCTCCCCACTCACGAACTTTATTAACATGTTCTGGAGTTGATATTCCAAAACCAACAGCAATTGGATTGCTATTTACATCTTTTAATTTAGCAATAAGATTTTCTACTCTATTTTCCATTTTGTTTCTCTCACCAGTGACACCTGTAACACTTACTAAATAAGTAAAGCCTTTTGTATGATTTGATATTTGTTTCATTCTTTCAAAAGGAGTAGTTGGCGCTACCAATAAAATTAAGTCCATAGAATGGTTACTAACTATTTTAGAAAATTTATAAGCTTCCTCCAAAGGGAGGTCAGGAACTATTAGTCCAGAAACTCCAGCATCAGATGCCATCTCACAAAACCTTTCAAAGCCAAAACATAGTAATGGATTCAAATAAGAAAAAAGGATAATGGGAATATTTAATTTACCTTTTAAAGACTTTAAAAGTTTAATTACTTTTCTTAAGCTAGTACCTGACTTTAAGGCGCGAGAGGCCGCCACTTGAATAACAGGTCCATCTGCAAGTGGGTCACTATATGGGATACCTAATTCAATAAGGTCAGCTCCATTTTCTTGTAACTTTAACAAGATCTCAGACGTTATTTCAATATTGGGATCCCCAGCCATTATAAAAGGCATTAAAGCAAATTTTTTTTTATTTTTTAACTCACAAAACATCTCATCAACCTTAGATAAAGATTCATTTTTAGTAATTTGCATTTTGTTATCTTTCATAATTTTTAGATATTTTTCTATGAAAAATTTATGGATTTCTCTCTAAATCTTCCATAAGTTTTTGCTGCTCTTCCTTTGACAATGAATTGAATTTGCTTTCTAGTTTATCATTAACAATTTTTTCATACTCTTTTCTATAACGCCTCCTTTGTTCCATAAAGGTCATTTTTCCATTTATAACTCTAAAAACATAAGATGTTACCCAAGTAATAACAATCAAAATCAAGATACAACTCGATAGAGTAGTGGCTGTAAAATTATCGGTGCCAATTTGCGGTGCAAATTTATAACTAATTAATCCTATTAATGAAATAAATAAACCTATTTGTATAACTTTTCCTTTAGTCAATTAATTACCCTTTACCACTTCCTTTTAGTCTGAGATTTAAAAATGGAGAAAATAAAATTAAACCTGGAAAGAAAAGAAATACAAGGCCATAAATTCCTAATCTTTCAAATTTGCCCATAATATTCCATCTATTATTCATCCAGTAAAATAGTAATAAGGGGATAACCAATAAATAAGTAGAAATAATTCCGATATAAGCAATTAAAGTAGCGAATGAATTATTGAAAAAACTTTCCATTTTAATTTATGATTGCTTAGTTAAAACATAACAACTATTGGAAGTTATCGTCAGAACTAAAAATAAATAATTAAATAATGGGAGTGGGGGGACTTGAACCCCCACGAGCTAAATCGCTCGACGGATTTTAAGTCCGGCGCGTCTACCAATTCCGCCACACTCCCAAAGGAATTTGCGCTTTCTAATCGTAGCTGAAAGTAACCCATTTAACCAAGAAAAATTGGAATATTTACACTTTTAATTGTCAGATTAAATCCAATTTTTTAATTTACTATTCCTTCTACTTGCCATTGTAAAGTTTCACCTGCATGAAATGGTTTTATTTGTCCGACAATATTTTTTTCTTCAACAACATCAATATATTCTTTAATTTTGTTGGGTCTAGAAACTAATTTTAATTTTTCTTTATTTGGTGGGACATTATAAAAATTAGGGCCATTCAAACTTGCAAACCTTTCAAAATTATCTAGAGCATTTTCCTCTTCGAAAACTGTTAAGTAGCTTTCTATTGCTACTGGCGAATTAAAAATGCCTGCACATCCACAAAAAGCCTTCCACTTCCTAAGGTGTGGAGCAGAGTCAGTCCCCAAGAAAAAACATTTTTCCCCACTTGTTGCAGCTCTCCTTAAAGCGAGCCTATTATTTTCCCTCTTAGCAACTGGTAAGCAGTAAAAATCACTATTTAAGCCTCCAAAAAACATTGAATTTCTATTTATATGCAAATGATGCGGAGTAATAGTAGCCCCAATATTATTTTTTTGCACAAAATCCACTGCGTAAGAGGTGGTTATATGTTCTAGAACGATTTTTAGTTTTGGAAATCTTTTGGTTATTTGAGAAAGTTCTTTATCTATAAAAACTTCTTCTCTATCGAATACATCTACTTCAGAATCAGTCACTTCCCCATGAATTAAAAGAGGCATTCCAGAATCTTGCATTAATTCAAAGATCTTATATAGGTTTTCTATTTTCCTAACTCCATGACTGGAATTTGTTGTGGCATTAGCAGGATATAATTTTGCTGCAAAAAAAACATTATTTTTAAAACCATGTATTAGTTCCCCTTTATCAGTTTCATCTGTAAGATAAATTGTCATTAATGGTTCAAACTTAGAACTTTCTGGTAGCGCTTCTACAATCGATTTCCTATAAGAAATAGCGCTATTGATTGATGTTATGGGACTTTTAGTATTTGGCATAACAATGGCTCTTCCAAAATATTCCGAAGTAAACTGAATGATATTTTTTAATACAAGACCTTCTCTTAAATGCAAATGCCAATCGTCAGGTTTTATTATGTTTAAAGTCTTCAAAATTTTTTCTATTTAATCAATTTTAACAGCAAATTAAAATTGACAATAAATTTAAATATTCGAGGATAGTTATTAACTAATTACGAAAATTTTTATTATCTAAATTAAATCCTAAATATGAGTGATTTTTTATTTCCAATAATAGAAATATTTTTAGGCATAGTTCTACTTTTTGCTGGTGGAGAGTTCTTTATTCAAGGAGCCATATTTTTATCTTTAATTTTAGGAATACCTCAAATAGTAATTGGTTTGACAGTTGTTTCTCTTGGAACAAGCTCTCCTGAGTTGTTGGTAAGTTTGAGTTCAATTTTAAAAGGGAGTGATTCGCTTGCGGCAAGCAATGTAATTGGAAGCAATATTTTTAATGTTCTCGTTGTTTTGGGCATAAGCTCATTGATAACACCTCTTAAAGTAAAAAGCAGAATAGTCAGAAGAGATGTGCCTCTTTTAATGGCAATTTCTTGTGCAGTTTGGGCTATGTCATCAACAGGCTTATTAACATTGCAAGCAGGGATTTTTCTAATATTTTGTTTAATCTTAAATACAGTATGGGAAATCAATACCATTAATGAAAAAGGAGAGGAGACAAAGGATGCTGAACCTGAGATAGAAGAATTAAAAGATAACTATAAAGGAAAAATGAATATTTTACTAAAGTTAATATTGGGAATATTTCTTTTAAGCTTTGGTTCAAATATTTTAGTAAATGGTTCTCAAACGCTCGCTACTCTTTTGGGTGTAAATGAAATTGTTATTGGTTTAACTATCGTCGCAACTGGGACATCTTTACCAGAATTAGTAACTTCAATAATTGCTGCATTTAAAGGCAAAACAGATCTTGCGATTGGGAATGTAATAGGAAGTAATTTACTCAATCAACTTTTAATCCTTGGAAGTTGCAGTATTTTTTCGGGATTTAAAGGTTTAGTTATTGAACAGAGTTTAATAAAAGTTGACTTACCTTTTATGGTTTTAACTACCTTTGCATGCTTACCAATTTTCTGGAGCAAAGGGAAAATCACAAGAATTGAAGGATTTATTTTGCTTAATCTTTATATTTTTTACATTCTCGATAAGATACTTTTCTTAAATGAATTTAACTTCCTTTCTGAATTAAGGATAGGTTTATTTATTTACTTTGCATTACTTATAGTATTTCTGATTGTTCGAGAAAAATTAAAATTTTCTAATTCATAATTTTATCCATACATAGTCACAAATTCTTCTGAGATGGTTGGGTGCAAAGCCATAGTAATATCAAAATCTTTTTTTGTTATCCCTGCATTTAATGAAATAGATACCATTTGAATAATCTCAGACGATGTTTCTCCAAACATATGACATCCTAGGACTTTGTCAGTTAGTTTATGAACTACAATCTTCAACATACATTTTGATTTATTCTTTTTAAAGGTATTAGACATGGGAGTAAATTTGCATTTGAAAATTTTTATATTTTTTTCAGAGTAAATCTCTTTAGCTTTTTTCTCACTTAAGCCAACTGTTGAAATTTCTGGAATAGTAAAAACGGCCTTAGGGATATATTCATAATTTACTTTTCTTTTTTGGTCATTAAAAAAATTATCCGAAAAAACTCTCCCTTGTTCTATTGCAACTGGAGTTAAGTTTGGCTTATTTATGATATCGCCAACTGCAAAAATATTTGCGTTGCTTGTTTGATTAAGTTCATCGACATTTAAATATTGACCATCCATCTTTAGATTTAAAAAATCTAAATTTAAAGGCAAAAGATTTGGTTCTCTTCCTGTAGCAATAAGAATATTATTAGTTAAGAGTTTATCTCCCGAATCTAGGGTAGATTCCAGATTTCCATTTACTTTTTTGATAGAATTTAATTGAGTATTGGGGATTATATTGATTTCAGTAAAAGTAGGTGATTCCTCTAAGCATGAAGAAAGATCCTCATCAAAACCATTAAGTAAATGTTGACCTCTAATTAATTGAGTTACTTCAGTACCTAAATTTCTGAAAATAGAAGCAAATTCACAAGCAATATATCCACCTCCTACTATTAGTATTGATTTAGGAAACTTTTCTAATTCAAAAATATCATCACTAGTCCATGCCAAATCTACCCCAGGAATGTCTAATTTCTTTGGTTTACCACCAACTGAAATAAGAATTTTTTTTGAACTTATTTTGTTTTTAATTTTCTTTGTATTTGAACAAATAATTGCTAATTCATTTTGAGTAATAAATCTTCCTAAGCCTTCAAAAATAGTTATATTCAACTTCTTTAAAGAATTTCTATGTAAATTACTTAATCTAGAAACCTCCTCTCTAACATTCTTCAACAAAATATTTGATTCAAAATTAATACCTTCATTTTTTAATCCATATCCTTCAGAAGAATCCATATTTTTTTTACTTTTAGCTGCATAAACCATTAATTTCTTAGGCACACATCCCCTTATCACACAAGTTCCTCCTATTTGATTTGCTTCTATGATTGCGACTTTTGCTCCATAACTAGCCGCACGTTTAGCCGCCGCGAGTCCTCCAGATCCAGCGCCAACAACAATTAAATCAAATTCAAATTCCAAGACTTTTTTTAATCAATTATTATAACGTTAGTTTATAGCTTTAATTCAAATAATGAATGGGATTTTGACATGGGATGACTTAAATAAATTTGAAGTTGAAGATCTTGATAGAGTCCATGGTATAAATAATTCCTACTCAAATTTAAGATTATTTGGACATAGTGAAAATGATGTATTAGTTACCCTCTATAGGGATAGGCATTCTTGGTGTCCTTACTGTCAGAAGATATGGTTATGGCTTGAATTTAAGAAAATTCCATAC
>CABYNZ010000027.1 GCA_902520485.1 uncultured Prochlorococcus sp.
GGTTAGATATTAAAGATTGGAGAGCGATCCAACAAGTTAATAAAGATACTAGTGGATTATGGTTTTTCAATAGTTCTCCAATTGCGGGAGCAAGTCAACCTCACAGGCATTTTCAACTTCTGCGTAGATCTAAAGGTGAGATATCATGCCCCAGAGAAAAGTGGTTTTTAGAGATGAACTCATATCAAGATCTAGATAGTAAGCTTAAAAAAAATATTATTGTATCCAAATTTAATTTTTTAGAAAATCCATCATGTCTTTTTGAATTTTACTTAGAATTATGCAACAAATTAGGACTTGGGGACCCTATTAGTGATAAGAAACCGATATATCCTTACAACATTTTAATTACTAATAAATGGATCGCTATAATAAAAAGAAAAAATGATCATATTCATGGTTTTAGTATTAACGGTTTGGGATTTGCAGGATATCTATTAGTAACTGAAAATTCAAATATTAATTATTTAAAGAAATTTGGGCCTGAAAAACTTTTAGAAAGTTTTGTTTGAATACTAGTTAGTTACTTCAACTTCTTTATCCCTAATTATTTGGCTTTCTAGAACTTCTATAGATGCTGTCACGGAGGCAATTTTACGTTCAAGTGAATCCTTAATATAATTGAGCATTTCTAATTTCTTATGTTGATAAAATCTCTTTTTTTCTTTAGATGACTTGAAATAACAATTAAACATTTTTTTTTTTGTTTTATTATAAAAAGATACTTAATTGACTTGTGAAATTAAAATAAATTGGTTTTAATTCAAAAACAATATTCCGTATGGACTTTCAATTTTTTTTGAATAAAATTAAATAAATTCCATACTATTCAAGAAAATATTATTGAATATTCCTGAAAATTCAAATACGAAAAGAATTTCAATTGATTTACCTGAGGAACTAATTTCCAAGTTTGATCAATTACGAAAAGAGTGGGGATTTAGAGCAAGAGGACCTGTAATAGAAAAGATACTTAAAGAACTTCTTCAAGAAGATGATTTACTACCTAAGAACCAGCAGCAAGAAATAGACTTTAAAGAGAATAAAAATAATGAAAATTTACATATTGATGAAGATACTGCATTGGTTTTAATTAAATCAGACGTAAAAAAAGAAGTTAATGAGATATCCTTGAATAAAAGATTTACAACTAACAATCAAAATAAAGAAAAAGCCAACTCAAACATAAGCCTTCCCAATTTTGTTGAAAAAAAAGTAAAGAATCTAAGAAGAAGTATTAATAGTGAAAAATTAAAGGAGAATATTAATGATATTCAAATTAATACAATTAAAGAAACTGAATTAATAAAATGTCGAATTGAGTTAATTAGTCATTGGAAAACCTTATATGGATCAGTTCCTAATGATCATGTAGTAGAAGCTTCAATGGATTGGTTTGAAAGGGATATATGGCCAAATATTGATGGGACTGAAAATCTACCCTTTACGTGGAGTGCAGCCAATAAATTAATGTCAGAATTATGCCCATTTTGGATAAAGAAAAATCCATCCCTTGAAATTGTTTTATTAATGATTGGCGTTTTAGAAGACCCTTTTGCTACATCAGATCTGATAAATAGAATACCAACACTTATGAGAAGATTTGTAAGTAGATTTAAGCGAAATAATAGATCTAATTCATTTGAAACATTGGACTCAACAATGACAGTACATGGAGCACTTAAATTATTGAATTTATCAACATCCGCAGGTTCTGCTCATACGTTCCGAAAAATTAGGGAGGCATATAAATCAATAGCCTTAGAGACGCATCCAGATGCAGGAGGATCAACAGATCAAATGAGAAAATTAAATGAAGCGTATCAATTGCTAAAAAATCTATATAGAAATTAGTATACTAAATCTCAAATAAGACTATTTATAAGTCTACTTAATAGTCTCATATAAGATAGATGCTAATTTAATATTTCTTATTTTCATCAAATTATTTTTATTCAATCCTAAAGAAACATTAATGATGTATAAATGAAATTAAAATAAAATTTACTTTTTAAAATTTATTGTATAGAACTTCTTATATGAGACTTATTTTTAGTCTAAAATATAGTCTCAAAATAGATTTAGAAGATAAACTAATTAATCAATTTACATGAATCATACACAAACTGTCTATTGCTGAGGAAAAATTAAAAATTGAATAATAAATCAATAAAAAATGTCCTTTCATTGTCCAAGAAATTAACAATGCCTAGAAAGTCTTGATATTACAAGGATTAGTTTTCTCCGGTACTGCCTTAAAGACAGTACTACTTGCTTTGAAGTTTTTGAATAGCAGTTTGCTTATCAATACTAGGGACATCGCTTAAGCCATTTGCGTCAAACCAAGGAGCACTGGACCAATCAAACCCTTCGCCAAAAGTATTATCAGGTGCAGTAACATACCAATGACAAGAAGTGTCAGGTACATCGACGGCACATTTTGACCAATCATCTGACCACTGAGGTACTTGGACCCACAACACCGAAGATAGCAATAGAGATACAAAATTAATCATGATACTTATAATACAACATTTGTTAGTTTTATAGGATTATTACTTATCTTATATAAGAATTATAACAAGACTAATATAAAGTCTCATATGAGATTAATAATACGTTTAATTCCTTAATTTAGTTTTAAAACATTTTTCAACATTAGAAATGATATTTGAATGTATAGATGTAATGTCCGAGTCCAGTAATGTTTTGTCTTTATCTCTATAAGATAATCTAAATGTATAACTTACATGATCATCTCCAAATTTAGTATCTTCAAAAACATCAATTAAATTTACATCCTCTAAAAGATTTTTTCCTGTTTTTCTTATCTGTGATGTTATTTCGCTTATTAAAAATTTCTTACTGAATACGAAATTTATATCTCTTTCCATTTTTGGAACAATTGGGTATTGCTTATATATTGGATTCCATTTATTTTTTCTTGTACTTGCTCCCAAGAGGTTAGAAACATTTATGCTAAATAAATAAACTTTTTTTAATGACTTCTTTTCTAATACTAGTTTAGGATGAATTTCACCAAAATAACCTGCATCTTTCCCTTCAATAATTAATTTCGCTGTTCTTCCTGGATGAAGAAAATCAATTAAATCAGTAGGTTTATCCTCAATTTTTATATTCATAGATGATAAAGCCTCTTTTAACTTTCCTCTGGCCTGGTAATAATTAAGATCGTTATCCTTACCTGAATTTATCCATTTTCCAAATTTTCTATTGCCACAAATCACACCGTTCAGAACTTCTTCTTGAATGAACCCAGTTTTCTTATGAAAAATATTTCCAATTTCAAAAATATAACAACTTTTTTGTCCAGCTTTTATGTTACGGTTGGTTATATCCAAATGTCCTTTCCAGATATTATCTCTTAGGCAACTAGTTTCTAATAACAAAGGATTAGAAATCTTTATAAGTTTTTCATTATCTTCAGGCACAAGAGAGTAGCTTAGAACCTCATTAAAACCATTTTCTGTGAAGCCATTTTTTACTTTTCTCAATGCCAACTGTTCTGGTGACAGTTTTCCAGGCTTAATTGGATTAGGAAGGTTTAAGTCGAATCTGTCATAACCTATTAATCTCGCAATTTCTTCAATTAAATCTATTTCTCTTATTAAATCATGAGATCTATTAGGAATTACTGCTACATCCCAGCCATATTCTTTATTCTTTAAAGTACAACCTATGAGTGTTAATTTATCAACTATTTCATTATCCAATAAATTTCTTTTTTCAAATTGATCGTTGATTATTAATGGACCAAGAATTTTATGTATTCGATTTCTCCGTAGTTTAATAAGTATATCCTCATTAATTTTTAAATTGGAAGTATTGATGATTGGTGAATTAATAGAAAAATATTCTTCTAAAAGATTAATTGCCCTTGTTACTGCACTTATTGTATTTTTTGATGAAATCCCTTTTTCATACCTGCTGCTAGATTCTGTTCTTATGCCAATCGCCTTTGAAGATTTTCTTATAGTAACTGGATTAAAAACAGCTCCTTCAAGGTAAATAGAAGACGTAGTATTGCTTACAGATGTCTCTAAACCACCTATAACACCTGCAATAGCAACAGGTTTATCGCAACAAGAAATTACTGTAATATTTTCATTTAAATCATATTTATTTCCATCTAAACAAACAAGACTTTCGTTATCTTTAGCTTTTCGTACAGAAAAGTCTTCTGGTGAAACTTCCTTTCCAATTAAGTTAGATAATTTTTCTTTGTCAAACGCATGCAAAGGTTGCCCTTGTTCTAAAAGAATATAGTTTGTCAAATCAACTACAAGATTAATCGACTTTATTCCTGATTTTTCTATACGGTCTTTAAGCCATTTTGGCGATAATTTATCTCCATTTACTCCATCAATGCAGCTTATTGTATATACGCAATTAGATTCTAAAGCCTCTGGACAAAGGTTAATTCGATTAAGTGATTGAATATTGTATTTATGGTTTAATTCTGGAAAATTTAAAGTGGATTCTAAAAGGGCAGAAATTTCACGGGCTATACCCACAACAGACATTCCGTCAGGTCTATTAGCTGTAATGGCTAAATCATATATAAAATCATTTAATTGAAGTAAGTCGGACGCTGGAGTGCCTAATTCATGTTTTAAAGCTAAATCATCATCAATGATCTCTATACCTTCGCTAGAGTCTTCTAGTCCAAGCTCCTGCAGAGAGCATATCATTCCTTCACTTATGACACCTCTAATTTCACTTCTTTTAATAGTTAAATCAACAGCTTTTAATTTCGCGCCGACAGTAGCAACATAAACATAAATATTTGGTTTAATATTGCGAGCACCACAGATAATTTGTAAATTCTTTGAAGTACCAATATCGACTTGGCAAATTGAAAGTTTATCAGATCCTTCGTGTTTTAAAACAGATAACACCTTTCCTAAAACAACACCATTTACATTTTCTGAACAATCCTCTAATGATTCAACTTCAAATCCACCAATAGACAATTTCTCAGAGAGATCTTCAGGAGTAGAAGTAATATCTACTAAATCTTTCAACCAATTTTGAGAAACTTTCATTTATATTTTTTGATCAATGATGATAAAAGAAATGAGTATATCTTCAAAAAAGTTTGTTGAAGATGTACAATAGAAAATTATACAATAAAGTATTAATTAAAATGGCAAAAAAAGGGACAAGAGTTGTAGTTACCCTGGAATGTACTGAAGCTAGGACAAGCACAGATCCCAAGAGATCAAATGGTGTCTCAAGATATACTACTGAAAAGAATCGAAGAAATACAACTGAAAGATTAGAACTAAAAAAGTTTAATCCTCATTTAAACAGAATGACAATTCACAAAGAAATAAAGTAAGCAAATCAAATTAAATCATGCCTAATTCAATTTTTAAAAAACAATTATCACCTATCAAACCTGGAGATCCTATTGACTATAAGGATGTAGAACTCCTAAAAAAGTTTATAACTGAGAGAGGAAAAATCCTACCAAGAAGGATGACAGGTTTAACTTCTAAGCAACAAAGAGATCTTACATTAGCTGTAAAAAGAGCCAGAATTGTAGCACTTTTACCTTTCGTAAATCCTGAAGGATAATTTCATATTGAATATAGTTGGCACTACAATTAATATCTCAAATATTTGAAAGATTTAACTAATTTAAAAACATATATTATTGACTCTGATGATCCGCATGAGGTTGATGACGCTATTTCATTAGAAATAAAAGAAGGAAATAAAAAAAATTTATGGATACATATTAGTAATCCATGCAAATTCTTTTTGCATGACTCTAATGTTGATTTAGATGCAAGAAAGAGAAATAGCAGTTTATATTTAATTGATCAATATGTCCCAATGCTACCTAAAGATATTCTTGCAAAGGCAAATCTAGCACAAAATAAAATTTCTGAAACTATTAGTGCAGCAATAGAATTCAATGACGATGGATCAATAAATAAATATGAAATAACTGAAGCAATAATAAAACCAAAATATCAATTAACATATGAAGATGCTAATGAAATATTAGAATTAGAACCTAAAGAAGAAATAGAATTAATTGAGATTAAAATTTTATTAGAAAAAAGTATTACATTCAGAAAGAAACAAGGAGCAATTATTTTTGAAAGTCCTAATAGTAAAATAAAATTATATAATGATAAGGTTGTACTAAATAAATTAGATAAAACAATATCACAAATTATTGTTGCAGAATCAATGATATTAATGGGTTATGTAACAAGTTTATTTATAGATAAATATAACTTAGCGGCTGCATTTAGGATTCAGAAATTAAATTGTAATCCTTCAGAAATACTTAATAGATACAATGATAGTGAAATTAAATATATAATATTAAAACAATATATGGGAAGAAGTTACATATCAACTAAGCCTGGAATCCATGAATCATTAGGCCTTAGAATGTATGTACAATGTACATCACCATTGCGCAGATATCTTGATTTAATTATACAGAGGCAAGTCTATAATAAAATTAATAATTACAAACTTCTAAGTAAAGATACAGTATCTAAAATTATTGATTATTCAAAAAATAGACAATTAGAAAATAATAATATTTTTAAAAATGATAAATTTAAGTATTTAACATTATTTTTTAATAATGAAAAAAAAACTTTTTATAAAATAATATTCGTTAAGTGGATTAATCATAAAAAAAATATTGCTTTGGTTTATTTTCCAGATTATTCACTAGAATTACTTATTACTCTTTTTGTCTCAATAGAAATATATAATAATAAAATATATAAAGTTAAACATATTATAAATGATAATAATCTTTTAGAGTTTATTTATTAACAAGATAATAAATAAAATCCGTTGTTATTGGTTTAAAAAATATCTGTTAGAATTAATAAAAAAGCTTTATGACTTTTGTCATTACTACCCCTTTATACTATGTTAATGATAAACCTCATTTAGGAAGTGTATATACAACAATAATTTGTGACTCAATAGCTAGGTATAAAAGGCTTGCAGGTGAAGATGTTATTTTCATCACTGGTGTTGATGAACATGGTTTGAAAATACAAAGAACAGCTAATGAAAAGGGTATTGAACCAAAATCACATTGTGATGAAATCTCAGATATCTTTTATATTAATTGGAGAAATTGGAATATATCCTACGATAAATTTATAAGGACAAGCTCAAAAGATCATGAATTTGTTGTTAATGAATTTTATGAAAGAGTAAAAGCATCAGATGATATCTATATGGGAGTGCAAAAAGGTTGGTATTGTGTTGGTTGTGAAGAGTTTAAAGATAATCCAGAAAACTCATCAACATACAAGTGTCCAATACATCAAAAAAAACTAGAGTGGAAAAATGAAGAGAATCTCTTTTTTAGGCTTTCAAAATATCAAAAAGAAATTGAAAAAATAATCAACGAACCCTTTTTTATAGAGCCAATAGAAAGAAAGAATGAAATTATAAATTTTGTATCTAGAGGTTTAAAGGATTTTTCAATTTCAAGAACAAATGTCACATGGGGAATTCCTGTCCCTGGTTACGATAACCATACTTTTTATGTATGGTTTGATGCTTTACTTGGGTATGTAAGCGCCATTAGTTCTGATGTCACAGAACATTTATTGGAAAAATCAATTAATGGAGGATGGCCAGCTGATGTTCATTTTATTGGCAAAGATATTCTAAGATTCCATGCTGTTTATTGGCCCGCAATGCTCCTTTCTGCCAATATGAAAGTTCCTAAAAAGGTTTTTGGGCATGGGTTTCTTACAAGAGAGGGGCAAAAAATGGGTAAAAGCTTGGGAAATGTACTCGACCCTGATTTATTGCTTACAAAATATGGAAATGATCCAGTAAGATGGTATCTCATTAAAGACATATCTCTAGGAAATGATGGAGATTTTCAAGATAAAAGATTTGTTGACATTATCAATAATGACTTAGCTAATACAATTGGCAATTTATTAAATAGAACAACATCTATGTCTAGAAAATGGTTTGATAATAAAGTGCCAAATTATGAAAAAATTTTAAGTGAAAATAAATTAGAGAATTCTGCCAAAGTTGCAGTCGAAAACTATATTTATAACTTTGATAACTACAAATTAGATCTAGCAGCTAATGAAGTTCTTAGCCTAGCAATTAATACAAATTTATACTTGAATGATAATCAACCATGGATGTTAATTAAAGAGAAAGATAATTTACCTCTTGTTAAAGAAATTATTTACAACGTTTTAGAAAGTACTCGAATAATAGGCTTATTATTGCTACCTTTATTGCCCGAATTATCTTCAAAAATTAATCAACAACTTGGATCCATATACGCAGAAGAAATTCCTTGGAGAAAACAATTAAGTTGGGGATTATTAATTAGAAACTCTAGTCTGCCTAAACCTACTCCAATTTTGAATAAGCTTCAGTATGACCAACATATTTAGATTTATAATTTTCATTCCATTTCTCTTACTTGGCTGTACACCAAATGTAATTGAAGAAAATAAATTAGTCCAAAAAATTGAAAATTTGGATATGAATATTTTCTCTAAAAAGGGAGCTAAAATATATTCTATTCGCAGTACAGATTTAACTTTTAACAATAGTAAATTAAAATTTGAATTAGAAAAGCCAACTGTAAAAATATTTAAAGAGGAAGAGATTAAATATATTATTATTTCAGAAGAATCAACAATATCAGACAACAATAGACTCTTAAAAATGAGAGGAAATGTAAAATTAAGAACTATTAATCAAGATGAGGATTTTTTATATGCTGATAATTTTATTTGGAATACAGAAGAGACTAAATATTTGTTGGAAGGAAATATAAGATTTGAAAATCAAAATATCATTTTAAATTCATCAAAAGCCATAATGGATTCAGACAACATAATTGAATTTTTCAGTCCAGTAAAATATATAATAAAAGATGAGAATAATAAGAATAGATATGAAACAAATTCAGAAAACGCCTACTATGATTTAGACACTGAAACCGTAAGCTTCAATGCAAAAGATAAAAGAGTTAAATCAATTATTTATTTTTAAATATTATATTTTAAAAAAATATTATTAATTTTCTTGGACCAGTTATTAATCCATTTTTCATCAGATTTCGTAAAACACTTAGCACTCCAACCTCCTATCAATATAAAAGCCTTATTGTTTATAGGTACAACTAAGATAGATGGAATGTCTGCACAAAAATCAGAAAATTCATCTCTTCCAGGATAAAATTTAGTATTTGCCAATGATATTAATTTCATATTTTTTATAGATCTCAGACAAGTTTCTCCAGGTTTAAACTCATTACTTGTAGTAATTCCTCTTGTTAATATATTTACTCCATCATTGTGGATCAATATTGCTGCTGCTGCTGTAGAAGTTAATATCGCTTCAGACCCCCATGCAAGTTCATCAATAACTTCATCCGGCATGTTTCTATCGAAGAGAAACTTATTTTCTCCTTTTAAAGAAGCTTTCTCACCAGCTAATGGTTCGAATTGTTTAAATAAAAAACCTATCAAAATAATAATTAATGAAGCTATTGCCGCTAACACTTGTGCTCTTTCAAGCTCAGGAGTGATTGTCTCTATTGATATGAAGTTTGCTATCTGAAAAATAAAGAGTACAGCGCCGATTAATATTAATGATTTCCCATTGAATCCCATATTTTAAATATGTTATTTCTAATTAAATTATTAAATTATTATATTGTTTAGTACATTTAAAATTACTCAAACATATTGTTTTTAATATATAATTAACCAAAACCTCTAAAAATGAACCTAATTATCAATAAATATATATTTCCTCTTATCTTTACTAGCTTAATTTTTATTCTTATCCCCTCAACTACATACGCAAATGAAATTCCTAGTATAAATAAATATTTTGGTATTACTCAACAAAAGCCCCTTATAAATTACGAAAAAAGTCAGCCTTCATCTATTGACAACCCTGTAGTGGATCCAAATTTTAACACTATGAGATCAAAAGATACTGAGAGTTCAACTGCTACTTATATAGTTATAGGTTTGTTAATTGCTGCCACAATTATTCCTTTAGCAACATGGTGGTATTTCTCTAAATAATAGAGAATTTATGAATGCCAAGGATTTAAGTATTAGTGAATATTCATCTCATATAGTTTTTATTACAGGTGGGACAAAGAGTGGCAAAAGTGAATACGCAGAGCATCTTGCAAAAGAGGTAAAAGAAATATCATATGTTGCCTTATCTGAAAACAATTTGGATGATAATGAATGGCAAGATAAAATTAATTTACATCGAAAAAGAAGGCCAAAAGATTGGAAATTAATAGAAACGACAGATCTATTAAATACATTAAGGAAAGAAGAAGGTCCATTATTAATAGATTCTATTGGCGGATTCGTTATGAAAAGTATTGGAAAGGAACAAAATGAATGGTCAACAAAAATGAATTCACTTATAAGTCTCTTAATGAAAAGAAAAAGCATAACAATTATTGTTGGAGAACAAGTAGGTTGGAGTCTTGTCTCTGAATATAGAATTGGTAATACATATATTGAAAGAATCGGCGAACTTCAAAAGAGAATAACCAAAATATCTAAAGATAATTGGCTGGCTATAAACGGCAGAGCAATCAAAATAGATGAAATAAGTATTGAAATACCTACTTAAAATTGGAAGTCGCTCTTTTTGAACCTAGAATCCCGCAAAATACTGGTAATATTGCCAGATCATGTGCTGCGTTTAATATATCTTTAAATCTTATAGAGCCCTTGGGTTTTAAGCTAGAAGATAAATATTTAAAAAGAGCAGGATTAGACTATTGGCCTCTAGTTACTGTTAATCAGTATGAGAATTTTGAAAAATTTTTTGCATCAAAATCAACAAAAAGAATAATTTCTTTTAGTAAAAAAAATGGATTATATTTGAAGGATTTTAAATTTAAGCAAGATGATATTTTGCTATTTGGGAGAGAAGATTCAGGGCTACCCGATTCCATTATTGATAAAAGCGACTTTTTAATATCAATATATATGCCGAATATACAGACTGGGGACAATGATCAAAAAGGTGTTAGAAGTCTAAACCTTTCTGTAGCATGTGGAATTGCTATATATGAGGCTCACAAACAAATAAATTTTCAAAATGGTAATTAAGTACAACCAATGCCTTACAATATTCCCATGTCTCGGTAGCTCAGCTGGTTAGAGCGGCGGATTCATAGCCCGCAGGTCGCGTGTTCAAGTCACGCTCGAGACATTTTCAATACTTTTCAATTAAAGAAAATAGGTGAAATTTTAATTTAATTAAACTATTAAAGACAATAATGTTTAATTTACTCGGCACAGTCTTAGATCCAAAAAAATCTAAAGCAAAATATCCAGAAGCAAGAGTTATAGTTCTTGATGACAATTTTAATACTTTTCAGCATGTCGCAAATTGTCTTCAAAAAATAATCCCAAGCATGAGTGAACAAAGGGCATGGGATCTGACCATCAAAGTTGACAAGACAGGATCTGCAGAGGTATGGAGAGGTAATCTTGAACAGGCAGAGCTATATCATGAGCAACTATTCAGCAAAGGATTGACAATGGCTCCAATTGAGAAAAATTAAAATAATTAAGATTGACAGAAAATTTTTGGCTTATAAATTCGAATCGTTCAAGGGTCAAAAGGTTTTCAAAGAATAATCAAAATAAAGATAAATTTTTTGAATATATTTTTATTGATTCTGGAAGAATTCTTGGTGTTTTAGGAAAAGAACAACCTCTTATGACAACCAGAGAAGAACTTAAAATTGATAAAGCTAGAGATGAATGGAGAAAGTTAATAGCTCAAGGTTGGAGGAGAACCAAACCAGTTTGGGAAGACTATTAGTATCCAATATTGTTACTAGGATTAGTTATGTAAATTATGAGATTTAAGACGTAGTTAGCGGGTAAATTTAATGGCTTCAAAAGTAACAAAGCCATTCCTTGAGTCACATTAAATTCTTTATTTTTCATAAAAAAATAAAAATCTCATTTTAATTATAAAAAGACTGTCAAATATAAACTAAAAATACTGAAATAAATCTATAAGCATACCTTGATTAGAGATTTTCAAGATATCTAATATCTAAAACTTTTTTAAAAAAATTTTAGATTTATGGTTACTTGTTATATTTTTTAAACAAAAAAATAAAAGTTATAATTTAAAAATCACTAACATTTAATAATTATAAATACCCAATGAAATATCTCATCATAAGCAAAAGATCAAGAGCTTTATTTAGTATTGGAATAATTGCTATAAGTATTGGATTAATATCAAAAAAAGTAATTAACTATCCAGCTGGAGGATGTATGAAAGGTACTCAAGGAATAACCTTTAATATCTAGCCATTAATCATCTTACATATTCCTTAATTATTAAATCCAGTCAACTTTGATAACTCTTTTAGTGAAAGTACACCTAAAATTAGTTTTCCATTTATTTCCCATGTGGGAAACCCTTTAATTTTTTTATTAATGCATAATTGAGTTTGACTGTTTATGCCATCTCTTGCACATTCAACTACATTAAGTTCTCTATAAGCTTGCTTACCAAATAATTCACCTTGATTAAGGCAATTTGGGCACCAATATGCTGAATATTTAACTACACCATTATCTTTAAGGTATTTTGCTAACTCGATTGATTTTTTAGTGCTTTCTGAGGTGACTATAAGTTCTCTCTGATTATTTAAGTGGGTGCTATGAACAACACTTGGTAAAGTAAGCAAAACTAATATTGGGATTAATAGGCGTTTCATTTATTTACAACTTTTCCTCCAAATTTTCTCACTATCTTATCAAGCAAAATTCGCATATCTTTATTTTTAAGTTTCTCTAATTGCTGAAGATTTTCAAGAAGATCAAATATTTGATCCTGTGTATCTTCATTTAATTCACTTACTGCCATTTATTTTTAGAGTTTTTATATCCAATATTAAATCAAAAGTAAATTTACATACTTATTGTATTTATATTTTTTAATTGCTATTTTTTTAAAGCGGGCTAAGGTTCATATCTCCACGAGGATTTAGTCCGCTGAAATTTTAAGATTCAATTTATTTTGAATCCCTCTTCTAAGAGGTTGATTAGAAATAATCATAAATATCTATCTTTGCTTAATTTCTAAATCCATTGAAAAGCATTCTCATATGAACATTAATAGTGTGACACTATTTATTCAATAATGTTGTTATTTTGCTTCATAACTTTCTTAAAATGCTTAAACTCAATAAATTCATGCATCATTTTGATATTATCAGATAATACTTTTTTATTAACTGCATATTCGTCAACATTAAGTGGAGATTTATTATTTTTAGAAAATGTTTTGTGATCAAAAGAAAAGTTAATAAAATCACTTCCATCAAGATTATGGGCATATGATTCTTTTAACACTCCTCGAGACCTCAACGCTTCCTCAACCAATAAACCTGTGACTTTTGACTGACTATACTCATTAGCTGTGCACAATTTTTCAATAATTTCATGTACTTCTTCACTTGGCAAAAAACCAATTCTTTTCCTCGGAGAGGGCATAATTAAAAAAAATTAGTGTCACACTTGCACATTATAAGTGTTGCACTATATTTGATTTAAGTCAACTAATTTTGCTATGCATATTTTATTATTTCCTGTTGGATTTATCCTTTGGTATTTAGCTTATGAAGCAAAACCTATCATTAATGATGAAGTAACACTTGATTGGGAAGAAAAAAATACAATTAAAAGAAATAGACTTTTAAATATAATCAACGAATGCTTTTAAAATTTACTTTTAATCGATTTTGACCATTCCTTGTGCTTATTATCTAGATCTGAGATTAACTGTTTTTGATAAGTAAATTTGAGTTGATTGTCGTTAAGTGATTTTTTTGTGATAATCATCTCTTTAGAGAAAAAATAAGG
>CABYNZ010000028.1 GCA_902520485.1 uncultured Prochlorococcus sp.
ACATCTTTTATACATTCACCTTCGGGCATTATTACTTCTTCAGGTTTATCATGCCAATTTTTTAGTAAAGCAGGCCACTCTTCTCTAATTTCTGCTTCCAATTTACCCTCCCATAATCCGTGACTAATTTCTACGAGTGAATCTATTTTCTCAATTTTTAAATTTTTGGTATTTTGAAGGATTATTTGTGCAGTCTCATAAGGCCTATGCATTGAACTTGAAAATGCCTTATTGAAAGAAATATTTCTCAAATATTCAAAAGTCTTTCTAGCTTGATCTTTTCCGTTTTCATTTAAAGGGATATCAATTTGGCCTTGAAATCTACCTTCTTTGTTCCAGTTAGTTTCACCATGCCTTATTAGAAATATTCTGGAATCTCCAATTTTATTTGGAATATTTTTATTAAGATGAGAAGTTTGATTTAAGCATTCAATTTGAGTCTTAAAAGAGTTATCTTTCTTTGAAATATTAAGTATCGAGAAAGAAGCATTTTCTAATCTTATTTTTCTAAAACCTTGCTTAGGCTTTCCTAATAACAAGAGTATTAAACATCTGAGAATTGCATTATGTCCAACAACTAAAATATTTATATCATCTTTGTCTTGATAAATTGTTAAAATGTCTTCTACAAAATTTTTTGCTTGAACAAATAACTCTTGAATTGGTTTATAAGTTTTATTGTCATTTCTTTTTAAGATAAGATTTTCTGGATCATTTTTCCATATAGGGTAAATTTCTGGAAATTTATTTTTTATTTCATCAATTTTTAGACCAGACCATTCACTTAGATCTACTTCTAGTAAATTATCGTCGAATACAATATTTTGTTCTTTATTGAAGGTCTTTTTAATTGTTTTTGCAGTCTCTGCCGCTCTCACAAGTGGGGAGGAATAGATTTTATCGAAGTTTATTTTTGATAATGCTTTTCCTGCTTTTCGAGCTTGTTCGTATCCTTCATCGGTCAATAATGAATCGTCTGTTCGTCCTTGAATTAATCCTTTTGCATTAAAACTGCTTAGTCCGTGCCTAACTAAAACTAATCTTATAGCCATTATATAAATTTGAAAATTAAGATAATTTAATCATCTCATGGCGTGATTAAAATAGATACATAAATATAAGGAAATTCAATGATAACTAACTATAGTTTTCAAGCATATAATAAGTTATGATCTTTAAAAATAGTTCTAAGTCAAAACTAACTTTAGCTTTTATTTCTATCGTCATAACTTTTTTTGTATGGCAACAAGGCTTAAGAGACAGTTTAAATAGACCATCTGTTTCATTTGATATTAGTCAAAAAGAGCAAGAAATTGCTGAATTAGCTGTCCAATCAATACCTGTAAATCTTAAAAAATTTTTTATCATTAATGATCCTGTTGATCAAATAAATCAATCACTCTCTGATGTCTCATTTGAAGAGCTAACAGAAAGAAATAAATTAATTCGAATAATTACTTCAGAATCAAATGATTCTTTAATTTTTAAAAATATATCCAAAGATTTTAAAGATAAAAACTTTAAATTTCTGATTGATGAGATAGAAAAAAAATCTAATAATAATGCATATAAAGCAAATTCTGATAAGTTTGATTTATTTAAAGGTGATAGATTTTTATATCACCTTATAAGCAGGAAATTTGATTTTGACGATAGTGCATTAATAACAAAATCATTTTCAAGAAAAATGTTTTTTAAAATATTAGTCATTAGACTAATTCCACTTTTAACAATACTTATTGGCTCTATTCTGGCTTTAAAAATATTATGGAAAACCATATCTTTAAAAAAGTTTGGTTGGAAAGAAATTAAATCCTTAGATTTAGAATTAATAGATATGGTTTTATTAATTGCAGGTGGATTTGTTGTCTTGGGAGAAGTGCTATCACCTTTATTTTCTGTCAGTTTGGTTGAACTTTTTTCTAAAAATATCTCTAATGAATTGTCTCAATCTTTAAAAATTTTCTTTGGATATCTTTTTATGGCTATTCCGCCATTATGCATAGTTTTTTATCAAATTAAATCCTTGGATTGTGAATTTACTTTTAAAAAGGATTATTTACAGTTCAATTTCTTTCCAATAAAATATGCAATTAGTCAGGGAATTAAAGGTTGGTTAACAATTATTCCTTTTGTTTTATTGATCTCTCTAATTATGAATAGTCTGATCGATAATCAGAATGGTAGTAACCCCTTGTTGGAAATTGTTCTTAATAATAATAATTACTTATCATTTTTTCTATTATTTGTAACAACAACTTTATTAGCTCCTCTATTTGAAGAAATTATATTTCGCGGTATTTTACTGCCAACTCTTTCAAGAGATTTTGGAGTAATTTCGGGGATCATAGTTTCAGCTTTTATCTTTGCATTAGCCCATTTAAGTTTGGGAGAAATGCCGCCATTATTTGTTCTAGGGATTGGATTAGCAATTACAAGAATTGCTTCAGAGAGTTTGTTTTCCTCAGTGATTATGCATTCTTTATGGAATGGATTGACTTTCTTAAATTTGTTTCTATTGAGGACATAAAGAATTTAATTTTTTACTTGCGAATCAAACAAAAAGATGTTTATTTAATTAATAACGCTTCTTTTATTTAAAAAATAAATCATAGATGAAACCTTATGGGAATCAACTTAATTTAAAAAAAAAAGTTTCATATGAAAGTAAAAAAAACTCTGAAAAAATATCTATAATCGATGTCAAATTAATACATCAAATTTTTGACACCATTAATATCTCTCTTTTGGTATTAATTTTCACCTTGTTTTTCTTATCTTTTAATAGTCAAAGAAAATGGTCAAATACATATAAAAACTTATCTAAAACAAGAGCTATCAATAATAATCTTATTGATTATATTTCCAAAATTGAGGAATTTTATATTAGTGAACTTGAGTCCATTAATACTTATACAAAAACTAAACCTAAAGATTTAATCTATCTAGATAAACTTCCAGAAAAAAAAGAAAGTTTATTTAAGAAAAATCTAAGTATTTTCATTGAAGGTTTTGTAGATAGCAAATATCAAAGGGGATATTGATGAAAAAATACAAAAAAATTGTTCGTCTAACACCTCTGGATCAAAGAAGATTTAAATTTCTCTATATTTTTAGTTTACTACTAATATTTTGTTTGTTTGGTAGGTTAGTTAAATTGCAAGTCTTTAAAGCATCTGATTTGCAAAGGAAAGCTCGATTAATACAGTCTTCTAAAATTAACGCCTTAAAAAAAAGGAGATCAATTGTTGATAGAAATAATAGATTAATTGCTTACGATAAACCTCTCTACAGATTATGGGCCCATCCACAATATTTTAATTTTCCTGGTGATTCGATTAATAGAGTTCGCAGTATTGAAGAAGTTACAAAAAAATTGTCATCTATCTTGGATATTAATAATGAAATACTCGTTGAGAAATTTAATAATAAAATGAATGGTATCAAGCTTTTGGATAAGATTTCTGAAGAAAAGGCAGAAAAGATTAAGAACCTTCAAATAAGCGGACTTGATTTGTTTAAATATTCGCAGAGATATTATCCCCAAGGAGAGCTTTACTCTAATCTTGTAGGTTTTGTTAATGATGAGAATAAAGGTTCAGCAGGTTTAGAGCTTCATTTAGATAATCAAATTAAAGTTTTTAATAAAAGTAATTTAATAAAAAGAGGAGGAGATGGAACTCCTCTACCCGATAATTCGGCTCCAGGTGATTTTATTTATGATTACAAAAGTTTAGGACTAACTATAGACTCAAAATTACAGAAAGCGTCATTCAATGCATTATCAAAGCAAGTAAGCGAATGGAAAGCAAAGAAGGGATTTGCCATAGTTATGGATGTTAATAATGGTCGGATCCTCTCCTTGGTTACAGTCCCTTCATATGATCCAAATAAATTTTGGCAGTATGATTCTGAACTCTTTAGGGGTTGGTATTCTCAAGATTTATTTGAGCCTGGTTCAACTTTTAAACCTATTAATCTCGCCTTAGCGTTAGAAGAAAAAGTAATCCAGAAAGATGGATTAGTTGAAGATATTGGAAAGATTAAGGTTGGAGGATGGACACTTTCGAATTGGAATAAAAAAGGTAATGGATACATTGACTATCCAAAAGTATTGCAGGTTTCAAGTAATGTTGGGATGGTAAAAATAATGCAAAATTTAGACCCCACAATTTATTGGGATTGGCTACAAAATTTAGGAATAAATAAAAATTTAGAGACTGACTTATTTGAATCAACTGCTGGCCAACTAAAGAGTAAAGATTTATTTGTAAATCAATCAATTGAACCTGCCGTAACTTCTTTTGGTAAAGGGTTCTCAATCTCGCCACTTAAATTGGTTCAACTTCATGCGGCTTTAGCAAATGGGGGTTTTGAAGTGACTCCACATGTAACCTCAACTTTCAAAGAAAGAATTAATAAAAATCCAAAGAAACAATTTTTTTCACCGGATGTCTCTAAAATTGTTCTTGAATGGATGGAGAGTGTAGTTGATAAAGGTAGTGGATCTGGAGCAAAAATCGAGGGTTATAGGATAGCTGGGAAAACGGGTACTTCTCAAAAAGCCATAAATGGTTCGTATACAAGTAAAAAAGTTTGTAGTTTTGTCGCAACCTTACCAGTTAATGATCCAAAATTTGCTGTCCTTGTAGTTGTTGATGAGCCATCTAAATCATATGCATATGGTTCAACTGTTGCTGTACCTGTAGCGAAAGAAATTATCGAGAGTTTGATAGTAATTGAAAAAATACCTCCTAATATTAAAGATCATGAAATGATTGTTAAAAAACCCTAAAATTTTCCATTTTTATAAATATTTAGTTCATTATCTGATGATTTCATCAGGAATAAAGGCTAGTTTATATATATATAGATTATCTAGATATGAAATCAATTTTAGAACAATTGTCCTCAATGACCGTTGTTGTTGCTGATACTGGAGACTTAGATTCGATAAAAAAATTTCAACCAAGGGACGCCACCACCAACCCATCGCTAATACTTGCTGCTGCTAAGAACCCTGATTATGTGAAGTTAATTGATAAAGCTTTAGAAAGTTCACAAAAAGCATTACCCCACGGATTCTCTGAAATTGAATTAATTAAAGAAACTGTTGACCAAGTTTCAGTATTTTTTGGAAAAGAAATATTGAAAATTATTTCAGGGCGTGTATCTACAGAAGTTGATGCAAGACTGAGCTTTGACACTGAAGCTACGGTAGAAAAAGCAAGAAAATTGATCAATCTTTATAAAAATTTTGGAATTGAAAAGGAAAGAATTTTAATTAAGATTGCCGCAACTTGGGAGGGAATTAAGGCAGCTGAAATTTTGGAAAAAGAGGGTATTAAGTGCAACTTAACTTTACTTTTTAACTTCTGCCAAGCTGTAACTTGTGCTAATGCAAAGATAACTCTAATTTCTCCCTTCGTTGGTCGTATATTAGATTGGCATAAAGCAAAAACTGGTAAAACTAGTTTTGTTGGTGCTGAAGACCCTGGAGTTATTTCGGTTACACAAATATACAATTACTTTAAAAAAAAGGGATTCAAGACAGAAGTAATGGGAGCAAGTTTTAGAAATCTCGATGAAATAAAAGAATTAGCAGGTTGCGATCTTTTAACAATCGCACCAAAATTTCTTGAGGAACTTAAAAAAGATAAAGGAGAGTTAGTTAGGAAATTAGATGAAAGTACCGAGATAAATAATTCTATTGATTACGAATTTGAAGAAAAAGATTTCAGATTAAGTATGTTAGAAGATCAAATGGCAAGTGAAAAGCTTAGTGAAGGTATCACTGGATTCAGTAAGGCTATAGAAGAATTAGAAGAGTTGCTATTAAAGAGATATTCAGAGATTAAAAATCATAAAATGATTTCTGCTAACTAAATTTAAGTACGAATTGAAAAAGAATTAAGCCCCCCTTTTTGTTAAAAGTCGTCTAATAACTCTTTTTGCAATATCTTCATAACTCATTTCTCCTGATAATATTTGGGCAATACGTTTAGGTGCTGTTTTTCTTTTGACACCTAATTGATATCCAGTTCTGGGGAATCTATAAAATACTTGGGCTATTCTCCTCCCCCAAGCCATTGATTTCCCCCAAATGTTGTTAATTTTCTTCGTATAAAGATACAAATCATCTACTTTCCCTGATAGGCACTGATCTATGTATTCTGCAGCATAAAAACTGCTAATTAAAGATGGTCTAATTCCTTCAGCTAAAAATGGATCACATAGAGATGCTGCATCTCCAACCGCTAAAACTTTGTCACCATTAATTGAGTGAAAGCCATTCCATATTCTCAGTTTCTTACTAATTGTTTTATTAGGAAAATCATCAAAACCGAAGCTTCTAATAACTTGTTTATTTATAGCCTGATTTTCTAAGAGACCATTATTTATAAAAGTACCTAAACCAATATTTAAGCTTTCTCTTAGGGGGAATGCCCATGCAAAACCATATTTTACAAATCCAAACTCAAATCTAACTGCATCTCTAGGTATTTCACCTAACCCTTTCAATTTTAATGAGATTGTGTTGGCAAATTTCGGCTTTCTTGGCCCTAAATTGAAATAACTCGCCCATTTCGATTGGGAGCCATCTGCAATTACAAGAAATTCTGTAATATATTTTATTTTGTTATTGCAAGTAATTTCCCATTTATCATTTTTTTTTATGATTTTTTCTATTAATAATGGTCTCATTATCTGAGCTCCATTAATCAAGGATTCATCAAGTAATAATTGATCTAGTTTTTCTCTTTTAACAATCCAAAATGGAGATTCACCAGTCAGATCAGCAGTTACATTATCTGAAGCCTTCCATCTGAATTCAACATTCTTAATTTTTGATTCTATGCAATCCTCTATATTTAAAGGAAGAAATCTTTGCATTGAAGATGCCATCCCACCTGCACATGGTTTGTAATCTTTGGATTTTTCTTTTTCAATAATTAAAACTGAATATCCTTTCTTTGATAGGTTAAGAGCAGTGGAAGATCCTGATAAACCTCCACCAATTATTACAGCGTCAAATTCTGTCAAACTTTTAGAATTTCCTTCTCTTTCTCAGACAATTTAGTTTCTATTAAAGCGATATATTTATCAGTAATTTTCTGTATTTCAGATTGATTATCTCTCGATTCGTCAATTGAAATAAGGCCATCTTTTTCTTCTTTTTTTTCTTTATCAACAGCATCTCTTCTGATATTTCTCAAGGCTACTTTTCCTTCCTCAGCATATTTAGAGGCTAATTTACAAAATTCTTTTCTTCTTTCTTCTGTTAAAGGAGGAACATTTATTCTTATTACTTTCCCATCATTATTTGGAGTAATACCTAAATCACTCATAGAAATAGATTTCTCTATAGCTTGTAAACATGAAATATCGAAAGGTTGTATTGAGATTGTTTGTGAATCAACAGTGCTTATAGTGGCAAGCGATTTGATTGGTGTTTCTGCTCCGTAGTACTCAACACTTACTCTGTCTAACAAGGAAGCATTAGCTCTACCTGTCCTAATTGTATTAAAGTTTCTTTGTGTGGCTTCAATACTTTTATTCATATTTTCTTGAATTTCTTTTTCTTTCATAATTAAAAAAAAATTAAATGATCTTTAACTAATTAAAGAGCCTATTGGCTCACCAGCAACAGCTTTAGAAATGTTCCCTTTTTTGAATATATCAAAAACCATAATTGGGATATTATTATCTTTGCAAAGTGCAATCGCAGTACTGTCCATTACTGCAATTTCATCAGTAAGAACTTGTTGATAACTGAGAGAGGTATATTTTTTTGCATCTTTAAATTGATTTGGATCTCGATCGTATACTCCATCAACCTTAGTAGCCTTCATAACAACTTCAGCGTTTATCTCTGCTGCCCTCAAAGCTGCCGTAGTATCAGTTGTAAAAAATGGATTTCCGCATCCACCTCCGAAAACTACAACTCTACCTTTTTCTAAATGCCTTATGGCTCTTCTTCTGATGTAGGGTTCGGCAATTTCCTGCATTTCGATTGCTGTTTGCACTCTGGTTGCAACTCCTACTCTTTCAAGACCATCTTGAAGTGAAATTGCGTTCATTACTGTTGCTAGCATCCCTACATAATCAGCAGTTGCGCGATCCATTCCGTCTGCAGATCCTTTAAGCCCCCTAAAAATGTTTCCGCCACCAACAACTATTGCAAGTTGTACATTATTTTCTACTACTTTTGAAACATCCTCTGCAATTGATTGAACTATAGCAGGATCAATACCATAAGGTTTTTCACCCATTAGTGCTTCACCACTAAGTTTTAAGAGAACTCTTTTGTAAGTCATTCAATAATTGTACTTTTAAGACCTTAGCAAGTAAATGTGCCAAATTTATTTTTTGTTCAGATATTGCTTGCGTCTTTAAACATTTCTAAACCTGCCTAAATAAAATTCAAATAAAATTTACTTCAACTAAAATTCAACGCACTTTTGTGCTTTGATTCCTTGCTCTTTGAAAGGATGTCTTATTAGTTTCATTTCTGTAACTAGATCAGCGTAATTGATGATTAAATCAGATGCTCCCCTTCCAGTTAAAACAATATGATTTTTTCTATTGTTTAAGCTTTTTAAAAAAGTGATTATTTCTTCGGGTGCAAGATAACCAAGTTTTGTCGCAATATTAATTTCATCAAGAATGATAAGTTTATAAGTTTCGTTTTGTATGTAATTTTTAGCTATTTGCCAAGCCTCTCGAACTAATTTTTCATCTCTTATTCTGTCTTGTGTTTCCCAAGTAAATCCCTCTCCTAATGAATGCCAAGATATGTTTGAAGACAAGTTTTTAAGTGCTTTTTCCTCTCCAGTGGTCCAGCCTCCTTTGATAAATTGAATTATTGCTACTTTGTAGCCATGCCCTATCGTCCTTAAAGCCATACCTAAAGCTGCAGTTGTCTTGCCCTTGCCATTTCCAGTGAAAACAATGAGTAATCCTTTTTTTGTTTTTCTAATTTGTAGTCTTTCGGCTTGAATATCTTTTCTTTGCTGCATTCTTTCTTTATATGAGCTTTCATCGATATCCGGTGATAATTTACCTCCCATTCCAAGTTTATTTGCTTGATTATCGAGGTTAAATATTTTCTCGGAAGCTGAAGGTTTTTCTTGCATATGGCCCTTATTTTTATTTAATTATTATAAAACTTTAAATGTTTTTAACTCTTTTAACTTTTAGAAGTGCATTATTTACTGCCTGTTGTTGATCTCTTTTAGTAATCCAGTGGTGATAAGTTTGAGTGTGTAAACTAACTGAATGTCCCATCATTCTGGCAGCCACAGTATCAGGTAAATCATAAAAAATTGTTCTAACTGCCCAAGCATGTCTTAGATCATACGGTTTTATTTGTAAAGAGTAACGCTTAAATTGGTCTGTAATTTTTTTTCCAATATTCTGTAAGGTTGTAATTTTAAGGTCTCTATTAATATTTGGTAGAAGTTCTGGATTCTCACCAAGTTTTGATAATTCGAACTTTTCCACCCATTCAGGATGAAATGGCCAAACTTGATGTTCCCCAGTTTTAGTCGTAGGTAAAACTCTAATAATTTTGTCCCCAAAATTAGTAAGAGAACTTAAATCACAAAAAAATACTTCATGATTCCTTAATCCATATGTAGCCATCAGACCAAAAACAAATTTCCAAGACTTGTTTGGTATCGTCTCCCATAGTTTCTCTATTAATTCGTCTTTAGGTAGATCCCTAAATCCTGCTTTGTTCAGACCATATCCTCTAGAATTTAATTTCCAATCTTCTGGTAGTTTAATGTCCAAAAACTTAGCCAAAACACTTAAAGAAGTTGCGCATTGTTTCCTACTTCTGGTACCTTCCTTATAACTTTCAAGTGTTTTTTGAAATATTTTTTCTAAAGCTTCATTCTCATAGTCATTGTAAATATTTAGGATTCTTTTCATATATGGTTTGTAAGAACTTCTCCAAGTAGTTTTTCTAGTACTGGTTCGAAAATCACTTTTATTTTCTTTAAAAAAAAATTCCTCAAATTGATTTAATCTTTTTGGGAATTCAAAACCATCTTTTATTTTCTTTTTATAAGGTTTGCCTATCCAATTAATCCAATCAAATTGATTCAATTCTAATTGCAAATTGATTAATTGTAATTTTTTTTTGGCTTCCTCTAATCCAGAAATATCAGCCTTTAAGCCAAGAGATATTCTTTGAATTTTATAGTTATTGTTATCTTCTTTGGAGGGTAGTGAACCACGAATATTTAATTTCTCCCCCCTTTTCTCAATTTTAAGCTTGCTGCCTTGAATAGCAAATTTATCATTGACATTATTAATTTCCTGAATTACGTTCATTTGCTTATATAATTGAACATATAATGACGTTTTTAAAGTTGATTTTCAATCTCCATAAATTCTAAATGGATAAAATAGGCGTCTTACTAATGAATTTAGGAGGGCCTGAACGCATTACTGATGTCGGCCCATTCTTATACAATCTTTTTTCTGATCCAGAAATTATCAGGACACCTTTCCCTGTTTTTCAAAAGCCACTAGCTTGGTTAATTAGCACTCTGAGGAGTACTACCTCACAACAGGCTTACCTTTCTATAGGTGGAGGTTCGCCTATCAGAAGGATAACTGAACAACAAGCAAGAGAATTACAATCTAAATTAAGGAACAAGGGATTTAACGCTACTACCTACATTGCAATGAGGTATTGGCATCCTTTTACCGAATCAGCAATTGCTGATATGAAAGCAGATGGCATAGATCAAGTAGTTGTAATACCCTTGTATCCACATTTTTCGATAAGTACAAGTGGTTCGAGCTTTAGGGAATTAAAAAAATTGCGAGATTCTGATGATGAATTTAAGAAGGTTCCAATGAGATGTGTAAGAAGTTGGTTCAGTCAAGCAGGTTACTTAAAGTCTATGGTTGAATTAATTTCTGAACAAATTTCACTTTGTGAATCACCTTCAAAAGCCCATATATTTTTCACTGCTCATGGAGTTCCAAAGAGTTACGTAGAGGAAGCTGGAGACCCTTACAAACAACAAATTGAAGATTGTTCTTTATTAATTATTAATGAGTTGGAAAAATGTTTAGGGCATAGTAACCCTCATACACTTTCTTATCAAAGTAGAGTTGGCCCTGTTGAATGGTTGAAACCTTATACAGAAGAAGTGTTAGCTGATCTTGGACGGTCAAATGTTAATGATCTGATTGTGGTCCCTATAAGTTTCGTTGGAGAGCATATCGAAACATTGCAAGAAATTGATATTGAATATAAAGAAATTGCTGAAAAGGCTGGTATTAAAAACTTTCGGAGAGTTAAGGCTTTAAATACTCACCCTACTTTTATTGAAGGTCTTAGTGATCTTGTGATTTCCTGTTTGGAAGGACCTATTGTTAATTTAGAAGAGGCATCACAGTTGCCTGAAAAAGTTAAGCTTTATCCCCAAGAGAAGTGGCAATGGGGTTGGAATAATAGTTCAGAAGTGTGGAACGGAAGGGTCGCAATGATTATTTTTCTTGTGCTTTTTATTGAACTTATTTCAGGCTCTGGACCTCTACATAAATTAGGTATTTTATAAAAGAACAATTGAAATTTATTAGAAAATTTTAATTTATTAAAAGATTATTTTGAATACATTTCTGACATTACATTTCTAAATGAGGCAAAAGTATTTAATTAAGTTTAATATTTATAGTAAATATTGAATTTCTTTAGTGACTCTTACTTCGAGATCCTTTTCAAAGGGTAGTTCAAAACATAAAAATCCAGTTTGGATAACTGGTGCAGATGCACTAATGGATTCTTTAAAAATTCATGGAGTAAAAGTAATATTTGGATATCCGGGCGGAGCCATACTACCAATATATGATGCTGTTCATAAGGCAGAACAAGAAGGTTGGTTAAAGCATTATATGGTTAGGCATGAACAAGGTGGTTCACATGCTGCTGATGGATATGCAAGATCTACTGGTGAAGTAGGAGTATGTTTTGGGACCTCAGGCCCAGGGGCAACAAATTTGGTAACTGGAATTGCCACTGCGCAAATGGATTCAGTCCCCCTAGTTGTAGTTACAGGTCAAGTCCCAAGACCTGCTATAGGGACAGACGCTTTTCAAGAAACTGATATTTTTGGCATAACTCTTCCAATAGTGAAACATTCATGGGTAATAAGAGATCCTTCAGATATAGCAAAAATAGTTTCTGAAGCTTTTTTTATAGCCTCATCTGGAAGACCTGGCCCTGTCTTAATTGATATACCCAAAGATGTAGGTCAGGAGTTCTTTAATTATCAAAGAGTTTTGCCTGGTGAGATTATTCCTAAAGGATTTAAAAGGAATGGAGAAATTAATGATTCCGATATCAATAAAGCTATTAAATTAATAGAAGATTCTGAAAGACCTCTTCTATACATAGGAGGCGGGGCAATATCTTCAGGGGCTCATGATGAAATAAAAACTTTGGCAAAGAATTATCAAATACCAGTTACCACAACCTTAATGGGGAAGGGGGCTTTTGATGAAAAAGATAATTTATCAGTGGGGATGTTAGGAATGCATGGAACTGCTTACGCAAATTTCGCTGTTACAGAATGTGATCTTTTAATCGCTATTGGAGCTAGATTCGATGACAGGGTTACAGGAAAATTAGATACTTTCGCACCTAACGCAAAGGTAATTCATATAGATATTGACCCAGCAGAAGTTAATAAAAATAGACGTGTAGATGTTGCAATTGTTTCTGATGTTTTAAAAGCTGTTCTCAAAATTAATGAACTATCTCTAGATAACAAATTTACTTGTAAGACGAAAAACTGGTTAGAAAAAATTGATTTTTGGAAAAATAAACACCCTTTATATGACCCTCCCAAAGAAGGAGAAATTTATCCTCAAGAAGTTCTTTTAAAAGTAAGGGAACTTTTACCAGAAGCTTATGTAACTACAGATGTAGGACAACATCAGATGTGGGCTGCTCAATACCTCAGGAATTCTCCAAGAAAATGGATTAGTAGTGCAGGCTTAGGAACTATGGGTTTTGGTTTGCCAGCGGCAATTGGAGTAAAAGCAGCCTTACCTAATGCAGATGTTATTTGTATTGCAGGAGATGCAAGTGTCTTAATGAATATTCAAGAATTGGGAACTTTATCTCAATATGGTCTAAAAGTGAAATTGATTATTATCAATAATCGCTGGCAAGGGATGGTAAGACAATGGCAGGAAAGTTTCTACGATGAAAGATATTCCTCATCTGATATGAGTTGTGGTGAACCTGATTTTGTAAAACTTGCTGAGTCTTTTGGAGTTAAAGGATATTTAATTTCTGATAGAAAACAATTACATAATGACTTAAAAAATGCGCTTGATCATGATGGTCCTGCCTTGATTAATATCCTTGTAAGAAGAGGTGAAAATTGTTATCCAATGGTTCCTCCCGGTAAAAGTAATGCTCAAATGGTTGGATATGTTAATTGTGAAGACTAATTTTTTTAAATTCGTCATTTTAAAAAATTAAACTTAGGATAATTGAAAAAATTGGATATTTTGAATTGAAAAAATTATCAAAGATTTTAATTTTAGTCTGCCTGATTGTTCTTAATCCTGTAATAGTTAACTCGGCTGAAATTCTTCAAATTAAAAGTTCAAATACTATATTGGTGGGGGATCAAAATAGGAATTTAACTATTCGATTATTTTGTGTAGATGTAAATGAAAATGATGAGATCGAAGCAACTAATTTACTTAAGAGTGAATTTCCAAGGGGAAGCAAAGTGAAAATAAAACCTTTTGGTTTCAAAGAGAATGTTTTGATAGCCAAAGTTTTTACTATTAAAGGTACTAAGGAGATGACAGAATTATTAATCTCTAAAGACTTAACTAGTGAAATTTGTCCAAGTTAACTATCTCT
>CABYNZ010000029.1 GCA_902520485.1 uncultured Prochlorococcus sp.
GTGATCTTGATACAGACGTGACTACAAGAGGTTTTGGATCATTTGGGATTGGCAATTCAAGGCTTATCAAAATTGAAGCTTCATATGAAGGATTTTTAGATCAATTATCTTTTGAAGATGAGAATAAAAGAATCCAACTTAGGAGTACGCCAAGTTATAATAGATCACAAATAATTGGATTAATTGGAGGCAACTCTGCAAATTTAATAAATAGAGCATTTATTTCTCAACTTAATAATGCGGATGCATTTAGTGAGAGATTTCAGTTGTCTTTATATCCAGCTCTAATAGAAAATAATGATTCTTTAAATAATATTTTTTCCAATGAAAATTTAGATATAGAAAGTAATGAGGAATTTTCTTCTCAAGCTTGGGTAGCTGAACTAGGACTTGATATTACTGATTCCATAAATTTTGCCTTTCAAACCGTTCCCGGAAGAGATGACCTTTCACCTTTAGGAATTTTGACCTTTCAGGCTAATCCAAACTTAGAATTATTAGGTTCTTATGATTCCAACGGGGATTGGAAAAGTCAAGTTCAATTATTCTTTAGATATTAACTCGAAATGAAAGTTAGTTTAAAGAATCTTTAATTTGAATTATTATTAAATTAATTAAAAAATATTATGGCTAATATCTTTGAAGTTCCTCAGCCAGGTAATGATCTTTTAGAAAAAGCTGATTTAGTTCGTTTGGCATCAATAAAAATAAGTCAAACTGAAAACAATAATAGAATTAAAGCCTTAAATTTTATGGCTGATTATCTAGAGGATAATACTAAAGAAATTTTAGAGGCTAATAGTGAAGACTATAAAAGAGCGGAAAAGAAGGGAATTTCAAGGGCTTTACTCTCTAGATTAAAGCTATCAAAAGAAAAACTTTATTCAGGAATTGAAGGAGTAAGAAAAGTTGGAGACTTGGCTGATCCTGTAAATCAGGTTCAAATTAAAAGAGAGATTTCAAAGGGGTTGATCTTAGAAAGAAAAACTGTGCCAATTGGAGTCTTGGGGGTTATTTTTGAATCAAGGCCAGATGCTGTAATGCAGATTAGTTCTTTAGCAATAAGATCAGGTAATGGAGTAATACTAAAAGGTGGAAGTGAAGCTAATTTAACAAATACTGCAATAGTAAAAGCATTGCAAGAAGGGTTAAAAAAATCAGGTCTTGATAAAAATGCAATATGTTTATTAACAAGCAGAAAAGATAGCATGGCGATGTTAAATCTTGAGAAATATATTAATTTAATAATTCCAAGAGGAAGTAATGAATTAGTTAAATTTATTCAGGAGAATACAAGAATTCCTGTGCTGGGTCATGCTGATGGAATATGTCATTTGTTTATAGATGTTGAGGCAAATCTAGGGATGGCTTTATCAGTCTCTTTGGACAGCAAAATTCAATATCCTGCAGCATGTAATGCTATCGAAACTTTATTAGTCCATAAAAAAATCGCACCAGCTTTTTTAGAAAAGGCCATTCCTTTGTTTAATTCTAATGATGTTAAATTAATTGGTGACAAGAGATCAGTTGAATTAGGATTAAAGTATGAGGCTAGTCTAGAAGATTGGAAAACTGAATATTTGGATTTAATTTTATCGATAAAAATTGTTGATGATCTTGATGAAGCAATTACACATATTCAAAAATACAGTTCAAAACATACAGATGGAATAATTACTGAAAATTTAAGTACTGCTAATAAATTTATGAATTTAGTTGATAGTTCAGGTGTTTTTCATAATTGCTCAACTAGGTTTGCTGATGGGTTTAGATATGGATTCGGAGCTGAAGTTGGTATATCTACTCAAACTCTTCCACCAAGGGGACCTGTAGGTCTAGAAGGTTTGGTAACTTATAAATATTTCCTAAAAGGTGATGGAGATATAGTTGATGATTTTTCATCAGGAAAGGCTATCTATACACATAAAGATCTTTAAAACTTTTAAAGATGGAAACTTTTTTAAAAATTGAAAAAATTAAACTTTGGTCTAGGGTTGGCGTTCTTGATGAAGAAAGGGAATTAGGACAACTATTTATTTTAGATATATTTTTGTGGACTGATTTTGAAAAATGTACAGCAAATGATGATATAGAAAAAACAATTGACTATTCAAAATTAGTTCAAATTTTAAAAGACCAATCAAAGAAAATATATTGTTTCACAATCGAAAAATATTCAAACGAAATTTTAGAAATCATTGATAAGGAATTTAAGCTTTCTAAAGTTAAAATTATTTTGACAAAATGTAATCCTCCAATCACAGGTTTCGATGGGAAGGTGTCAATAGTAAGAATTCTTGAAAATAATTAAATTATTGGAAAAAAGAAATCCCATTATATTGATTCATGGTCTTTGGAATACTTCAAGTATTTTTTCTTCTATTACCTCAAAACTTGATGAAATTGGAATTGAATATTTTGCCCCAACTCTTAAGCATTCATATGGAATGACTTCAATTGTTGATTTGACTAATAAATTACACGAATTAATTTTAAAGAAATATGGTTTAGAAAAAGAAATAGATATTTTGGGATTTTCTATGGGAGGAATTATTGGTAGATACTGGCTTCAAAAATTTAATGGATATAAAAGAACAAGAAGATTAATATCTATAGGTTCCCCTCACAAAGGAACTTTGATGGCTCAATTAATACCTAAATTCCCCTTTAGAGGAATATCAGAAATGAAAATAAATAGTAAGTTTTTAAGAGAACTCGCAAATAATGATTTTTTTCTTGATGAAATTGAGTGTATAAATTTCTTTACTTTTTGGGATATGATGGTTTTTCCTGGCTGGTGGACAAATTTAAATTTTGGAAAAAAAATATCAGTAAAAGTATATAAACATAGAAACCTAGTAAGAAATAAATCTGTGGTTGACAAAATAATCGATGAAATTATTAATTAGCTCCAGATAGACCTAAGTGCCTTATTAAGGAATCAGTTTGTGGCTCTCTTCCCCTGAATAGTTTAAATATGTCTAATGGAGGTAGGCTTCCTCCCAAGCTAAGTATTGTATCTTTGAATTTCTTCCCTATTAGCTTTAAATCTTCAGAGTTTTCTAGATCAGCTTCTTCAAACATTGAAAATGCATCAGCACTTAGAACTTCAGCCCATTTATATGAGTAATATCCTGCAGAATATCCGCCTGCAAATATATGACTAAAACAACAAAGAAAGTGATCTTCTTGGATTGGTTCAATAACGGTAGTTTGTTTTGCAATTTCTCTTCTTATTTCATCTGCTGTTTTACCTTCGTTTTTATCAATACTACTATGCAATCTGAGATCTGTTATTGCAAAATGTAGTTGTCTAAGAGTAGCCATACCACAATTAAAAGTTCTATTCTTTAGGAGCTTCTCAAAATTCTCATCGGATAATTTTTCTCCTGTTTTGTAGTGCTTAGCAATATTCATAAGTGTATTTTTATGAAAACACCAGTTTTCCATAAATTGACTTGGAAGTTCTACTGCATCCCACTCAACATTGTTGATGCCAGCTGCTTGAGGAAGATTTACAGTAGTAAGCATATGTTGAAGACCATGTCCAAATTCATGGAAAAGTGTCTGAACTTCTTCAAAACTCATCAAACTAGGTTTATCTTTTGATGGTGGAGTCTGATTACAAACGAGATAAGCTACCGGGAGGGTCTTTTTGCCAACATTATTTTTATTCAAACATTCATCCATCCAAGCCCCTCCCCTTTTTGATTCAGGCCTCGAATATGGATCTAGGTAAAATGATGCTATTCTGTCATTTTCTTTATTGAGAATATTAAAAAACAAAACGTCATCATTCCACAGAGGTGCCTCATCAGTTGCCTCGACTACTTTAATTTCAAAAAGCTTTTCACTTAATTTAAATAAACCTTTTAAAACATCATTTAGTGGGAACCAAGGTCTCAAAGACTCTTGATCCAAATTGAGCTTTTCCTTTCTAAGAAGTTCGGACCAATAACTAATATCCCATGGCTCTATATTCTGTGATTTTGGAAATCCATTAGCTTTAGAAAACTTATCGAGGGTTTCTAATTCAATTTTTGCGGTTTTGAATGATGGCTTTCTCAATTCTTCTAAAAGGTTTTCAACATTTTTAATTTCTTTTGCCATTTTCGTAGACAAACTTAGTTCCGCCCAACTTTTATAACCGAGTAGATTAGCCTGTTTAGTTCTAAGAGATAATATCTCTTCAATTATTTGAGAATTATTTTTTTCACCTTGAGATGCCCTACCAACAAATGCCTTATATAGTTTCTCTCTAAGGTTACGGTCGGTGGCATATGTCATAAATGAAGTATAAGTTGGTATATCTAGACTTAATTTCCACGGCCCTTTTTTAATATCAACTTCTTGATCTTTTTTTAAGTGATTGTGAGCAGAAATTGCCATCAATTCCAGTACTCGTTCAGGAAGACCATCGACTTCAGATTTTCTATTTAATATCAAGAACCATTTATTAGTAGAATCAAGAACATTGTTGCTGAAGTCTGTTGATAACTTTCCAAGCTTTTCTGAAATATTATTGAAAATTTCTTGATCATTTTTTTGTAGTGAAATTCCTCGATGTTGCATCTCGAGAATTTCTTTATCTAAAATTCTGTTTCTGATTTGATCAAAATTATTTGTTTCTTTAAGCTTGACTAAAGAATTGTAAATTATTTTACTTTGTCCAAATTTATTACTCAAGCTAATAATCTCGGGAAGAAATTTTGAATAAATATCCCTTAGACTTTCAGAATTATTTACAGCATTTAGATGACTTATTACACCCCAACTCCATCTAAGAATTTCATTGACTTCATTTAATGGATTAATAACCTTATCCCAATTTAAATCGTTTTCAATCAAATAATTAGATAAATTTTTCTCTAAGTTTTTAAAGTCTTTAGTTATCTTCTCTAGTACTAATGGAAATTGTTTACTTATGTTTTCGGGAGTAAATTTTTTAAATTCTGGTAATTCTCCATATTTAAAAATTGAGGTGTCCATTTATTAAAAAATTTAATTAACTAAAGTTGGGATTAATCCTACTAACTTAGCTAATGTAAGCTGCTGACTGAGAGCATTGGTTGAAGTTTCGTATAGATTTATGGCTATTTTTGGCCAAAAACCTATCACCAAAGTAGGCAATAATAAACTGAAACCGATCGACAATTCTCTACCATTCATCTCTTTAACTGTTGCTAGGGCAGGAATTCTAGGGCCGAAGAATACTCTCCTACACATTGACAATAGATATATTGGTGTCAGAACTAAACCTATAGCTGCAATAAGAATAGTTATAGATCTAAATGTAGAGCTGAAGCCTTCTTGACTAGTAATACCTAAAAATACAGTTATTTCACTTATAAAACCGCTCATCCCAGGTAGTGCCAAAGAGGCCAAAGAGCTTGCTAAGAAGAAAGCAAAAGTTATTGGCAAGACCTTTGCTAAACCGCCCATATTTGGTATGGAAAGAGTATTTGTTCTTTCATAGAAGGAGCCCGTAACAAAGAACATAGCTGCCGCTATAAGTCCGTGACTTATCATTTGTAGCATTGCTCCGCTTATCCCTAGAGCATCTACTGCTCCAATTCCTAAGAGAACAAAACCCATATGACTGACTGAGCTACATGCAATTCTCCTTTTCACATTATCTTGTGCAAATGCATTTAAGGCTCCGTAAATTATATTAATTATTCCAAGAATAATTAATGCAGGTGCAATTTGAAGGTGTACTTCAGGTAGTATTTGAACATTAAATCTTAAGAGAGCGTACCCTCCCATTTTTAGAAGTATTCCAGCGAGTAACATAGAAACTGGTGCGTTAGCCTCTCCATGAGCATCTGGTAACCAAGTATGTAATGGAAAGATAGGAAGTTTTACTCCGAAACCAATCAAAAATCCTAAATAAGATAATAGAGCTAAGCTGCCTGTTACATGTTTATTAGTTAAATCAGTAATATTTAAAGTAAAGGTATCACCATTCAAGGCAAGAGCTAATCCACTTATGAGTATTAATAAAGAAGCTAAAGCTGTGTAAAGAATAAATTTAGTGGCCGCATATAATTTCTTTTTACCTCCCCAAATCGCAATAAGAAGATATACCGGAACTAATTCAAGCTCCCATGCTAAGAAAAATAATAGGAAATCTTGAGAAAGAAAAACTAGTGCCTGTGCTGATGCTTGAACTAATAAAAGAGAAAAATATAGATTAGATTTTTTCTTAATTTTCCAACTTGCGGCAGCTGATAAAAATGTAATTAATCCACTCAGAGCTACTAAGGGAGCAGATAACCCATCTACTCCAAGAGACCACTCTAAGCCGATTGAGGGTAACCAAGAAGCTCTTTCTACTAGTTGTAAAGAGCTATCTGAAGTATTGAATTTTTGAAAAAGGACGCCAATTATTAGTAAAAAATCTACAAATAGAAAACTTAATGAGATATTTCGTGGGAGTGTATTATCTTCTCCTTCTTTCGAACTTAAGAAAGGCATTATTAATGCCCCAATTAAAGGCAGTAAAACAATAGACGATAGCCAAGGAAAAGATTCTAAATTCATTTATGTAATGAATAATTTTTTTATTCTAGTTGAAGTTGTACTAGCTTGAGACTATAACATTAAAAATGCCTAAGTAAAACTACTTACCAGAGATAGTGCTAAATTGGCTACCTGCTTTTTGAAGGTTTAAGAATGGTGCTCTGCTTGCTACACCTGACTTCTCCCATGCTTTCACCATGGCTTGACTGACATTTTTACCATTTTCTTTTTTACATAAAGCTAAAATACTTGGTCCAGCCCCACTAATTGCGCATCCCAGAGCACCTGCATTTAGTGCGGCATCTTTGACATCTAATCCACCTTTAATAAGTTTCCATCTATAGGGTTCATGTAACTTATCAAACATTCCTTCTCTTATGAGTTCCTCATTTCCTGATTTTAAGCCGTTTAGTAACAAAGTAAGTGCCCCCATATTTGTCACTGCATCAGATATGGGCACATTCTTAGGCATAACCTTTCTCGCTTCACTGGTGCTTAGTCGAATTGCAGGTATTGCTACAACAGCTTTAATTGAATCGTGCCAATCACATCTAATGATCCTCCATCTTTGAGAAGACGACCTAGCTGTCAAACAAAGCCCACCTAAGAGAGAGGGAACTACATTATCAGGATGACCTTCTATATCAATGGCAAGTTCAAGGAGTTTTTCTTTAGGCAATGGAGAATTCATTATTGCATTTGCTCCGATTAGTCCAGCAACTATTGCTGTAGCACTACTGCCAAGTCCGCGGGCGGGCGGCACTGCCAACTTAACTCTAGCTTCAAGAGCATAAGGATCCATATTTGCGCTTTCCCATACTTTCTGAGCTGCTCTAAATACTAAGTTTTCAGGTCCACCTCTTAAATGATTTCCATCTGTACTTTCCATTATTAAATCAAATCTATCTCCACCACCTTCAATTCTTGTAAAAATAAACTCATTATACAAATCTAAGGCTGCTCCAAGACAATCAAATCCAGGACCTAAATTCGCAGTTGTGGAAGGCACTGTTACCTTTATTTGTTTTCCTACTGCAGGAATAGACATATTTTGTTATGAAGTTTTTAAAAGCATTTTTGCTCTGCAGGCTGCACTAAAAAGTCCAAACTCCTCATCTAAAATTACTTTCATAGGTATTGTTTTAAGAATATCTTTTAATCTTCCCTTATCGAAAAATTGTTTCATAAATAAATCTGTTTTAAAGTTTTTGAAATGTTTTGATGCGGTTCCTCCAGAAATCCATAAACCACCAAAGCACAATTCTTGAAGAGCAACATCTCCCAATAAAGAGGCATAAGCGCCTAACCAAATCCTCTCAACTTCAATCATTTGCTGATCCCCTTCTTTAGAAAGATTACAAATTTTTTCTGGTAGTTCTTTTCTCGCAGCATCAAAATTTTTAATTTCTTTTAAATATTTTTGTAGAGGATGGTTTTGAGCATCAGGTTTGCTTAGTCTCCATTCTGCAATTCTTGATAAACCAGTGCCGCTAATAATTCTTTCACAAGATATCCTCTCAACTTTTAAGTAATTCTTAAGCCAAATTTTTAATTCCCACTCTAATTTTGACTTTGGGGAGAACTCAACATGACCACCTTCACTAGCTAAAACTTTTACCTTTTCCCCTGATATGATTCCTCTTGCAACGCCCAAACCAGTCCCTGCTCCAACAATGGCATGCAAATCATTATTAGCACCTTCAGAATGGGATCCATTTTGGATAGTAGAATATTGATTTTTTTTTAAATAAGGTATTCCATAAATTTGGACGGCGAAATCATTTATTAGCTCGCAGCTTTTAAAATTAAATTTTTTTTGTAAAGCATTTCCGGAAATATTCCATGACAAGTTAATAATTTTTGCTTTGTTGTTAGATAAAGGACCTGCTACCGCGAAACATGCAGAAGAAGGATGGGCAATATTTTTGCATTCATATTTGAGAAAATCTTCTAGAATTAGTTCAAAAGAATCCCAATCAGAAGAAATATATTTCTTTTTGAGTATTAACTTAGGCGAATCATCATTAATTTTTTTTTCGAATATCCCCAACAGAACCTTTGTACCTCCTAAGTCACAAGCGAGAAAATTCATATATTTGAAATTATTCTGTTCTCCCTTTTTTTTCTATTAATAAATCCATAAATTTGTAAAGATTTGGTAAATTGAAAATTCCTAAGTTTTTCCCATTCAAAGCTCTTAAGGCGACTGAATCGATTTCCTCTTCTTTATCTCCAATAACTGCAATTAAAGGAACTCTCCCTAGAGTTGCCTCTCTTATTTTATATCCAATTTTTTCATTCCTAATATCAACTTTTGATCGGTAACCATTATTGTTTATTAATTCATTAAACTTTAAACACTTTTCAATATTTCTATCAGTAATGCTCAATAAAATTATTTGATAAGGCGCAATCCAAATTGGGAATTTTGCCTCATATTGTTCAATTAAGATTCCGATAAATCTTTCAAAGGATCCTAAAATTGCTCTATGAAGCATAACTGGATTTCTTTTTTCATTATCAATATCTACATAAGTTGCATCCAATCTAATAGGCATTGAGAAATCAACCTGAATAGTTCCGCATTGCCAGACTCTATTAAGACAATCTTTCAACGAGAATTCTATTTTTGGTCCATAAAAAGCACCTTCTCCAGGTTGGAGTTCCCATTTTAGATTCTTATTATCGAGAGCTTTAGTAAGGGCCTCTTCTGATTTATCCCAAATCTCTTCACTACCTACCCTTTTTTCAGGACGAGTTGATAATTTGATAATTATTTCATCAAAACCAAAAGTTTTATAAACCTCGAAAACAAGATCGATAAATGTGGCCACCTCTTCTTGAATCTGCTCTTCTGTACAAAATATGTGCGCATCATCTTGAGTAAAGTTTCTTACTCTCATTAAGCCGTGTAGTGCACCAGAGGGCTCATTTCTGTGACAAGAACCAAATTCAGCAAGACGAATAGGCAAATCCTTATAACTTTTTAAACCTTGATTAAATACTTGAATATGGCATGGACAATTCATTGGTTTTATTGCATAAGTTCGATTTTCTGATGCAGTAGTGAACATATCGTCTCTAAATTTTTCCCAATGACCGGATTTTTCCCAGAGAGATTTATCAACAGCTTGTGGGGTTTTAATTTCTAAATAATCATTTTTTTTAAGTATTTCTCTTATGTATTTTTCCAGTACTTGGTAGATTGTCCATCCATTTGGATGCCAAAAAATCATTCCTGGAGATTCTTCTTGAATATGAAATAGTGAATGTTTTTTTCCAAGTTTTCTATGATCTCTTTTTTCCGCCTCTTCAATTCTTGTTAAGTATTCATTAAGTTCTTTTTCTTTAGCCCATGCAGTTCCATATATTCTCTGTAAAGATTCGTTCTCACAATTTCCTCTCCAGTATGAGCCTGATAATTTAAGTAACTTAAAGTGTCTTAAATGTCTTGTGTTGGGTACGTGAGGCCCTCTACACATGTCGATATATTCTTCGTGCTTGTATAAATTGATGAGACCTTCTTCGGGAATTCCTTCAATTATTCGTAATTTAAAAGTCTCATCTCTTTCTTTAAAAGTTTTAATTGCCTCTTCTTTAGAAACTTGTAAAATTTCAACGTCATAATTCGTTTTTATTAATTTATTAATTCTATTTTCGATTTTTATTAAATCTTCAGGAGTAAATCTGTATTCAGAAAAAATATCGTAATAAAAACCATCTTCAATTACAGGACCAATTGCCATTTTAATATCAGAGTAAATTTGTTTAACTGCATGACCAATAAGGTGAGCAAAGGAATGTCTTATTATTTCAATTCCTTCTTTGTCTTTTGATGTGATTATTACAACTTTGGAATCTTTTTTTATTGGGAGCGTTGCATCAAGAAGAACATCATTTACTTTCCCAGCAATTGTTGCTTTAGCTAATCCAGCACCAATACTCTGGGCAATTTCTAGAATAGTTACAGATTTTTCGAAAACCTTTTTTGAACCATCAGGTAAGGTAATTATTGGCATAATTTATTTCTCCATTTCAAAAAAACCCAATTTTGATTTAACTCTTTTTAAAGTCTGATTTGCTAAATCTTCAGCTTTTTCCTTCCCTTCATCAAGGATTTTATTTAATTGATAGGGATCTTTAATTAATAAATTATATTTTTTCTGAATAGGTTCTAGTGATTCAATAAGTTGTTCAGTAATTAATTTTTTAAATGTCCCCCATCCAGTCTCTGAGAATTCATTCTCGCATTGAGATATTTCTTTGCCAGATAATATTGAATAAATCATCAAAAGATTTTTAGATTCTGGTCTCTCAGGGTTGTTAAATTCTATCCCAATAGAGCTGTCACTTTTTGCTCTTTTGATTTTTTTTGTGATTATTTCGGGAGGATCTAATAAGTTAATGCGACTGCCCTCATTAGGATCGCTTTTGCTCATCTTTTTTGAACCATCAATTAAACTCATTATTTTTGAACCATTCTTCAAGATTATTGGTTGAGGGATTTTTAAAATATTTTTATCCTTACTAAATCTGGCATTAATTCTCTGTTGTGCAATATCTCTGGCAAGTTCAAGATGTTGTTTTTGATCCTCACCTACTGGTACGAAGTCAGCGTCATAAAGAAGGATGTCTGCAGCCATCAGTATTGGATAGTCAAATAATCCAATAGATACATTATTACCCTGTTGTATGGATTTTTCTTTAAATTGAATCATTCTTTCCATCCAATTTATTGGGGTCATGCAATTTAATATCCAACAAAGTTCTGAATGTGCTGAAATCTGACTTTGGACAAAAATTGAGCATAATTTTGGATCTATCCCACAAGCGACATATAAAGCCGCAGTAGAGAAAGTGTTCTTAGATAATTCTTTGGGATTATAGGAAGCTGTGATTGCGTGTAAATCAACTACACATAGAAATGTTTCATATTGATCTTGAAGCGTAACCCAATTATTAATGGCTCCAAGCCAATTTCCAATATGTAAATCACCAGTTGGTTGAACTCCTGAAAGAATTCTTTTTTTATTTGACATCCTCTTCTACTTCACTTGATTGAATCTCTTCAGTTGATGTACTTTTTACTGGTCTCGCAAAGGGGTTGGGAGCTGTTTTGGTCTTTTCTTCATAAGGATTTTGTGATTGTCTATTTTGAGAGGAGTTTTTATTGTTTTTTGCATATTCTTTGATTGAATCAATCAATTTCTCGTCTTTGATCATTTCGCTAAGTGTTCTAACAGAGAAGCCCAAAACTGCAACGGTAGACCTTAATTGAAAGGTATCTTGTATTGATTTAACAGCTTTCATTTCGTTATCACTTAATCTTATGCGGAATCCTCCTCCATCTCTTCTCCCGCCAGATCTTTCTCTGAAATTAGATCTTTCATTGTTGGAACGACTTCTGTAATTTTCTTGTCCAGGATTATTGCTTAAATTTGAATTAGACATCGTGATGTTTCTTAGTTTATTTAAATAGTCTATTAACTTAGCATCTTGTTATGCAATAAGTCTTTTCAAATGCCTTAAATTTTTATCTATTGATTAACGACTTATGTAATTTCGCTTTTCTCATACACAACTTGCATTAAAATAAAATTAGAAAAATAAAGCATTGTGTTTGATATTAGTAAAGAAAACCTTTTAAAGGATTTCATAAAGTTTCCAAAAAAAAATCTTCTTATTATTTTGTTCTTATTAGGTTTTGGGGAATGGTTTGTCAGTGACTTAATTCATTTTGCAGGCGGCTCAATAGGATTTTTTGCGTTGTGTTTGGGGGGATATTTTTACTTGAAGAATGATAAGCCTAAATTTAATGAGCCAAATAATTTAGATGGTTGGATAAATCTATGTAATGAAGATTTAAATTTTTTTGAAGAACTTGAAGCAACAAATGAATTAGAGAAACAGAATTCAAAAAGACAAAAAATACTTGAATCGATTCTTAATAGATGTGAAAAAGAAAAAATAAGTTGTATTGGACCAAAACATTATCAAAGTTGTCAGTCTGTTTTAAAAAGTCATTTTAAAGAGGACAAGTTTGACTTTGATTTATTCGAAAAACTGCCTAAATATAATTTTTCTGAAATTATTCCAGAAGAAGCTTTGAATAGTGATGCGATCTTGTATTTTGTAAACTTGCCTTTGTCGGCAAATGATTTTTTGTGGCTAGAAAAGTTTCCTAAAAATATGCCAATCTGGTTGGTGGCTTTAACTTCCAACGAAATAGAAGCCAAAAATCAGATAGAAGACCTAAAGTCCCAAATTTCGAGCGATTTTATAGATAAAATTATTTCTTTTGATGTGAATAAGAATGAAATAACAAATATACCTTTTTCTTTAAGGAGGTTTTTCATAAGTTCATCCAAAAATATTGAAAATACAAAAAAAAGGCTCTTGAAAGAACTTCATGTTGCCTGGCAATCTGAAATTGAAGGAATAAGAAGAATGCAGTTAAAAGGTATACAAAGAAAAAATCAAATTCTTGTCGCGACAACTGTTTTTCTATCTCCTATCCCATCAATTGATGTTTTGGCAATGACAGTACTAAATTCATTAATGATTAAAGAAATTAAGTCTATATGGGGATGTAATTGGTCTCCTGAAATTTTAGATAAAGTATCTAAAGAGATTTTAAAGACTGCAATTGCTCAGGGAGTTATCGAATGGAGTGGACAGACTCTAATTGGTATAACAAAATTACATGGCCCAAATTGGCTTGTCTCTGGAACCTTTCAGGCTGTCAGTGCTGCTTATTTAACAAGGGTTGTATCAAGTTCTTTAGCTGATTTTATGGCAATAACAAAGGGAGTAGAAGAACCTGATTTGGATTTTATAAAGAAAAATTCTGAGAAAATTGTTGAAAAGGCCTTTGAAAAAGAAAAAATAAATTGGAAAGGATTTATTTCTGATCTTAGAAAACCACTTATGAAACTATCCTTTAGTTCATAACCTAGGGATGAATGTTAAATATGAGAAAAAATATTCTTTTTCTGAGTTTGTTACTTCTGCTTTCTCTTGCTTCAGGATCATGTAAGAGAATATCAAATAAAGATGAAAGTAAAGAAGTAATACTGGCAAGTTTTACTGTTTTGGCGGACATAGTTAGGAATGTTGCTAAAGATGAATTTATTGTTAGATCAATAACGAAACCTGGAGTTGAAGTTCATGGCTATCAACCAACTCCAAGCGATTTGGTAAATGCCTCTAGTGCCTTTGTTTTTATTGATAATGGATTTGGATTTGAATTATGGGCTGAA
>CABYNZ010000030.1 GCA_902520485.1 uncultured Prochlorococcus sp.
AAATTAAGAGATCAACAAAGGCAAATGATCCAAGAAGAATTTGCAGATTTGGAAGATCCTGTTTTAACTGCAAGAGTTATAAGATTTGAAAGGCAATCAGTCATTATGGGAGTTAGTTCGGGTATTGGTAGACCTGAAGTAGAGGCTGAACTTCCCAAGAGAGATCAATTACCAAATGATAATTACAGAGCAAATGCAACTTTCAAAGTATTTTTGAAGGAAGTTAGCGAAATTGCAAGAAAAGGGCCGCAACTTTTTGTAAGTAGAGCAAATGCTGGTTTAGTGGTTTATTTGTTTGAGAATGAAGTCCCGGAAATTCAAGAAGGCACAGTGAAAATTGTTGCTGTTTCAAGGGAAGCCAACCCTCCTTCAAGAGCTGTTGGGCCAAGAACAAAAGTAGCTGTTGATAGTGTTGAAGAAGAAGTAGATCCTGTAGGTGCCTGTATTGGAGCTAGAGGAGCAAGAATTCAACAAGTAGTAAATGAATTAAGAGGAGAAAAAATTGATGTTATTAAATGGTCATCCAATCCAATACAATATATTTTAAACTCTTTAAGTCCTGCGAAAGTCGATCAAGTAAGACTTGTAGACCCAGCAGGGCAACATGCGCACGTACTAGTTCCTCCTGATCAATTAAGTCTCGCAATTGGTAGAGAAGGTCAAAATGTAAGACTTGCCGCAAGATTAACTGGTTGGAAAATTGATGTTAAAAACTCACATGAATATGATCAGGAAGCAGAAGATGCTGCAGTCTCTGAATTAATCATTCAAAGGGAAGATGAAGAGAATCTCCAGAGAGAAGCTGAACTAAGACTAGAAGCAGAACAAGCTGAGCGTGCCGCAGAAGATGCAAGATTAAGAGAGCTTTATCCCCTTCCCGAAGATGAAGAAGAATATGGAGAGGAACAATACGAAGGAGAAGAATTCACAGATAATGATCCATTAGAGACTGTTCAAGATAATGAGATATCTGCCAAAGAGGAGAAAAAACGGTGATACAACAAATCCCTGTTTTGCGTGTATGCATTTCATGTAGAAAAACATATGACCGAAAAGATCTTTTAAAGATTACGAAAGATTATAAGCAAGGCATCATGATTCAAAAGGGAATGGGGAGATCAGCTTACATTTGCAAGTCAAAAAAATGCTACTCAGATTCCAAGATCAAAAAAAAGCTTCAAAAAGCTTTAAAAACATTTTTGGAACCTGAATTTATTGAAATTTTTGAAAAAGAAATTACAAGCTACAATAACTAGCCCCAATAAGGGAATATAATTAAATTAAATCCTCTTCAATTTCAAAAGAGTACAAATCAGATTAAATGACTATCAGCGATAAAATCAGAATTTATGAACTTTCCAGAGACTTAAACCTGGAAAATAAAGATATATTGGATGCTGCTCAAAAACTTTCAATTTCGGTAAAAAGCCACAGCAGTTCAATTAGTGCAGAAGAAGCAAAAAAAATAAAAAATCTTATTAATAAAAAAAATTCAGATAAAAAAATTCTTTCTATTAAGAAACCTTCGATTAAAAAAGAAAATTATAAACAAAACAAAGAAAATGAATCTTCAGTTATCTCTTCTATGAAAGGGAAACCTCTTAAAGACAATTCAAACAAAAAGCCATTGTTGATTAAACCTCTTAATAAACCTGAGAGTCAAAAATTAATTTCAAATAAACCTACAAATGTCAATAAACCTATAAAAACCAACAGTTCACAATCTCGAGCAAATCTTACAAATACAAATATAGATAGTAAATCTTCACAGAATTTAAACCAAGATAAAAAAACTTTCGAAAATAACACGACCCCACCTATCAAAAATCCGGCAAAACCACCTATTCAATTAATTGCAAAGCCTAAAAATATAAATAATAATGTTCAATCTAATAGATCTTCCCAGAACATCTCAAGTGCAGGGGATAAAAGACGACTATCAAACAAACCTGATCAAAATACGAACAAACCTAGAACAAAAAATTTTAATAATGGAATGAAAACCCCTGAGCTTGTAGGAGCTCCAATAAGAAGAGAAGATCCAAAAATCAATCCTAATAAGCAAAATAATAATAAGCAAAACATTGCTTTCAAACAAACTGCCTCAAACAGACCTGGTTCTCCCAATAGACCTGGCATGCCCAATAGACCTGGGTTAAGAAACAAACCTTCAGATCAAGGCAGACCTGGCTCATTTAATATGCAAGGCAATCCCAATAGACCTGGTTCTCCCAATAGACCTGGCATGCCCAATAGGCCTGGTGCTCCTAATAGATCTGCAATGCCCAATAGGCCTGGGAATAGATTCAATGGCCAAAAGTCACCTGGAATTAGAAAGCCAGTATCACCTAATGAACTCTTACAACTTCAAAAAACTAACAAATCTGAGAATGACAAAAAAGTTATAAATAATAATGAAAAGAAAAATATAGAGACAACGAAACAGAAGGCGAAAGCTCCAAATAATCGTCTACATACTGCCCCTAATTCAAAAAAACCACCCCACAGAACATTTTCAAACAATTCTAAAAAGCCAGGAAAGACAGACTGGGACGATAGCGCAAAACTTGAGGCATTAAGAACCAAAAATCCACAAAAACAAAGACAGAAAGTTCATATTATTGGAGAGAATGAAGATTCATTAACATCTGAAACTAGTGGATATTCTGGAGAAAAAATTTCAATCTTATCAGCTAGTTTGGCGCGTCCAAAAAAAGAGAAGTCTGATGAATCAAAATCTCCAAAAACTATAAAACAATTTAAAAAGAAGAAAAAAGAGACTACCAGACAAAGGCAGAAAAGAAGAGCTATGGAGTTAAAGGCTGCCAAAGAAGCCAAACAAGTTAGGCCCGAAATGATAATAGTGCCTGAAGATAATCTAACAGTTCAAGAATTAGCTGATAAATTAAGCCTTGAAAGTTCTGAAATAATCAAATCTCTTTTTTTTAAAGGAATAACTGCAACCGTTACTCAATCACTCGACTTAGCAACTATTGAAACAGTAGCAGAAGAATTTGGGGTACCTGTTTTGCAAGACGATATCCAAGAAGCTGCTGAAAAAACAGTAGATATGATTGAATCTGAAGATATTGATAATCTTATAAGAAGACCACCAGTTATTACAGTGATGGGTCATGTAGATCATGGCAAAACAAGTCTTTTAGATTCCATTAGAGAATCAAGAGTAGCTTCGGGGGAAGCAGGGGGTATTACTCAACACATAGGAGCGTATCAAGTTGAATTTGAACATGAATCTCAAAAGAAAAAATTAACTTTTCTTGATACCCCTGGTCATGAAGCCTTTACTGCAATGAGAGCAAGGGGTACAAAGGTTACAGATGTAGCTGTTCTTGTAGTTGCTGCAGATGATGGTTGCAGACCTCAAACACTTGAGGCTATTAGTCATGCAAGAGCTGCAAAAGTACCAATTGTTGTTGCAATAAATAAAATTGACAAAGAAGGTGCATCTTCAGACAGAGTAAAGCAGGAACTATCAGAAAAAGACTTAATTGCTGAAGATTGGGGAGGAGATACAGTAATGGTTCCAGTAAGTGCTATCAAAAAACAAAACATTGATAAATTGCTTGAAATGATTTTATTAGTTTCAGAAGTAGAAGATCTACAAGCTAACCCTGATAGATTTGCTAAAGGTACTGTAATTGAGGCCCACTTAGACAAAGCCAAAGGGCCTGTGGCTACTTTACTAGTACAAAATGGGACCTTGAAATCTGGAGATGTTTTAGCTGCTGGTTCAGTCCTTGGAAAAATTAGAGCAATGGTAGATGAACATGGTAATAGAATCAAAGAAGCAGGACCATCATTCCCAGTGGAAGCGCTTGGATTCAGTGAAGTACCCACTGCAGGAGATGAATTTGAAGTCTATCCTGATGAGAAAACTGCTAGAGCTATTGTAGGAGAAAGGGCAACAGATGCTAGAGCCACAAAATTAGCTCAGCAAATGGCCTCTAGAAGGGTCAGCTTATCATCCTTATCAACTCAAGCAAATGATGGAGAACTAAAGGAGTTAAACTTAATTCTTAAAGCTGATGTTCAAGGTAGTGTTGAGGCAATATTAGGATCATTAGAGCAATTACCAAAAAATGAAGTTCAAGTCAGAGTTCTACTTTCTGCTCCTGGAGAAATAACCGAGACAGATATAGATCTCGCTGCTGCATCTGGGTCAGTAATCATTGGGTTTAACACCTCATTGGCTTCTGGTGCTAAGAGAGCAGCTGATGCTAATGAAGTTGATATAAGAGAATATGAAGTAATTTATAAACTCTTAGAAGATATTCAGTTGGCCATGGAAGGTCTACTTGAACCCGATCTTGTCGAAGAATCATTAGGTCAAGCAGAAGTTAGGGCAACTTTCGCAGTCGGTAAAGGAGCTATTGCTGGCTGTTATATACAAACTGGTAAATTACAAAGGAATTGTTCACTGAGAGTTCTTAGATCAGATAAGGTAATTTTTGAAGGTAATTTAGACTCACTAAAAAGATCTAAAGATGATGTAAAAGAAGTTAATACAGGATTTGAATGTGGAGTTGGATGCGATAAATTCTCTTCATGGATTGAAGGTGATGTAATAGAAGCATTCAAATTTGTCACTAAAAAGAGGACATTATCAAAATAATTAAACCTCTTGCTTGTTAATCTTTATTTCTGTCAAGAATTAATAAAGAAGGAAATATTACACATGCACCCAACTGTATGAAAAGGTTATTTTGCTGTAATTCAGTTCCGTTTCCAATCCCGGAAAGCATTATTAGAAGTCCCAAAAATGCAGAACCGCTAAAAGCTATCCACAATATTCTTCTTAATCCCTTGAAAGGTGCTTGGGATTCTTTTAATAACTTCTTTTTCAATTCAGGATCTATTTTTGACATAAATTCTTTAAATTATAAAATTAAGTCTATATGAAAAATTCAATATTTAATTTGGCCGGTGTAGCTCAGCGGTAGAGCAACTGTCTCGTAAACAGTAGGTCATTGGTTCAATTCCAATTATCGGCACTTAAAAAGCAAATTAAAATGGTTAATAAAATTTTAAAATTTAGATATCTTTTTAAATTATTTGTTTTTGTTCCTCTTATATTTTCTTTTGGAAAAAGAAGTTATATTGCGTTTGATGAAGGTTTTTATGCACTACAAGCTAGATGGATATTAGAAAAAGGTAACTGGACAATTCCTCTTTGGTGGGATGAGTATGTTTTAGATAGAACAATAGGATTACAGTTTTTAATAGCAAAGTCACAAGACTTATTTGGAAGAAATATTTTTTCTGCATATCTACCAACAACAGTCGCTTCGATATTAATGCTATTTACAACTTACAAATTACATGAAGAATTATTTAATAAAAAATATGCAATTATATCTCCACTAATCCTTGCTACTACATATATTTGGTTTGACTACTCACACTTAGCCACTCAAGATATTATTTATTCATGTTTAGTAACTATTGGAGTATTAGCTTTAGTCAAAATAAAAAGTAAAAATAACAAATTCTATATTCTGCTTTTTGGAATTTGGATTGGTTTAGCTTTTATGATGAAAACTTTTTTAGTTTTTGTACCGTTGTTATCACTCTTACCATATATTTTTTTAAAAAAAAATAATTTTATATTCATCAAATTTTTTTGGTTAGGATTACTAATTGGATTCATTCCTTTTTTATTCTGGACGTTTTCTATCAACCCTTATTTAGACAAAAATATTATTTTTTACCTAGTTGAAAAGTTTAACTTTCTATCAAGTAAAAATACTTTCACAAATCCTTTCTATTATTATTACTGGAATGTACCGCTAACATTTCTGCCATGGAGTTTTTTCGCAATTATTGGCGCAACATACAATATTTCTCAGAATAAAGATATTAAATATATACTTGTTATTTTCCCCTTGATTTTGATAGCGATCCTTAGCATTTTCTCTACAAAAACACCCTACTATACTCTACAAATCTCATCTATTTTTTCATTAAATACTTATGTAGGAATAAAATATTTATTCAATTCTTATAGATATAGTCGATTTTTTATATTTATGACTTCAAAAATAATTCCATTATTTATATTTGCTCTAACTTTTACGTATTATTTTTTCTTTAAAGATTCAATTAACTTTAATTCAAGGGAAAATATATTTATAATTCTAGGATTATTATCTTTTGGCTTATCTTGGTCATTCATAAGACATAAAAATTCGTTCAAAGAAATATTAATAATTCTCATAATTGGGCCTTACTTATTCACTTCATTTATTTTGCAATCAGGTTTATTTACTGATAGATCTAGAGAAATAAGAGAGAAAATGGAATATGTTTCATCTCTTGATTTAGTAAAAAATCAAATGATCATGGTTGATAAAAAAGGAATCAACAACTCTCGATCGCAATCAAAAATCATCAGGATTTCTTTATCAACTCCTAAGTTAGGTGTGGGATTAGAAAATATTAATCAGTTAAAAAAATCTGAATTAGCATGGACAACTGACCTTAAAACAATAAAAAATAATGATGATTCTTATGAAGTGATATTCGAAAATGATGTTTTAAATCCATGGAAATTAATATTAAAAAAGTAAATAATCCATTTATAATAAAATGTCAATTGTAAATTTTAATAATGAGATCTGTTAATAGTTGGAATTTAACTAATAATAAACTTCATCAATTATTCAAAGACAATAACGAATTTATTTCTATTAAAGTCCGTGGAAATACTTGGGAGCCAATCACTAGATGGCTAAGATTAGATTCAAGAATTTTTAGAGAAACTACTAGCAAAGCAAGAATAACTTTATGCGATATCGAATCTCTAGCAGAAATTTATGACTACAGATCAATTAGATGGAAAGCAAAAAAACTAACTCCTATGCCCACTAAGGTAGTTCCACAATCTATTAAAAATATTTTCCGGAAAATACCAATCGTAAAACAACTCGCCTATGAACTCGAAATAGTTTTTTATAAATATAATGAAAATAATTCTAAACATTTAATTTCTATAGTAATTCCTGCAAGAAATGAAGCTGGTAATAAAGAACTTTTAATTAATGCTTTAAATAAATTCAAAAATATTCCCAATAAATTAGAAATTATATTTGTTGAAGGTAATAGCAATGATAATACATATGACATTTTGAAAGAATTAAAAGAAAATTTCTCCGATTTCTTCAAGATATCTCTTTTAAAACAAACTTCTAAAGGGAAGAAAAATGCAGTCGTGGAGGGATTTAATATTTCTTTAGGTGAGACTCTCGCCATAATTGATAGTGATTTCACAGTAGATATTGATGACAGTATTGCAGCAATTATGGAATCAACCAAAAATAAAAATATCCTTATCAATTGCGCCCGCACAACTTTTCCAATGGAAAAAGATGCGATGAGATGGGCAAATTATATAGGGAATAGACTTTTCGCAATTTTTTTATCAATTCTAATAAATAAGCCTGTATCAGATTCACTCTGTGGAACAAAAGTTTTTTCAAGAAAATTCTTTAAACTTATGAAACAAAACGGAAGTTGGGATTCCAAGTCTGACCCATTTGGAGACTTTACGATAATATTTGAAGCTGCGAAAAATAATATTAAAATACTAAATTATCCTGTTAGATATTACGCTAGAAAATCTGGAGCACCAAATATATCTAGATGGATAGATGGATTAAAACTTCTCAAAGTGTGCTGGATTTATATGATTTCTGATATCTGAATTAAATAAAATTTTCGCTAGTATTATCCTAGGATTTTTAATTTCTCCAAATTAGTAATAAAGTAGTTAGATTCTTAAAAGAAATAAATTCATTAAATTTCATAACATGAATTTTAATTTGAAGTTCGAAAAATTAAATAAAAAAAATTACCAAAGAAAGCACTATGGAAAAATATTAACTGTGAGATTGCCATGTAATCCAATATTCCCAATAGGACCTATTTATTTAGCAGACCATATTCATAAATGTTTTCCAGGTTTAGAGCAGCAATTCATTGATCTAGCAATAATTCCATCTAATAAAGTTTCCAAATATTTAGCTCGAAAAATTGATCAATTTAGACCACATCTAATCATTTTTTCATGGAGAGATATACAAATTTATGCCCCTGTTGATGGTAGAAGTGGAAATCCCCTACAAAACTCTTTTGAAGTTTTCTACTCAAAAAATATTCTTAAAAAAATTAGAGGTTCCTGGGGAGGATTAAAATTAATTGCATCCCATTATGGAGAAATATATAGAAATACTTCTTTAGTCAAGATGGGATTAAAAAGAGCAGAAAAATACAATAAAAATGTAAAAGTAATTTTAGGAGGTGGGGCTGTTAGTGTTTTCTATGAACAATTGGGAAATCTACTCCCAAAAGGAACTATTATTTCAGTTGGAGAAGGAGAAAATCTCATAGAAAAAATCATTAGAGGAGATTCGATAGAAAAAGAAAGATGTTACATTGCTGGACAAAAACCTCGGAACAAATTAATACATGAACAACCTTCAGGCATTGTTAAAACTGCCTGCGACTATAAATATATTAAATCTATATGGCCTGAATTTGATTGGTATATAGAAGGTGGGGATTATTACGTAGGGGTACAGACAAAAAGAGGTTGTCCTCATAATTGTTGTTTCTGTGTTTACACAGTTGTAGAAGGAAAGCAGGTTCGCGTTAATCCTGTTAAAGAAGTAATCAAAGAAATGAAGCAATTATATGATCTTGGAGTAAGGGGATTTTGGTTTACAGATGCACAGTTTATTCCAGCTAAAAAACATATTGAAGATGCAAAAACACTTTTGCAAGCAATTAAGGAACAAGGCTGGGATGATATTAATTGGGCTGCATACATCAGAGCAGATAATATTGATGCTGAGTTAGCTCAGCTTATGGTTGATACAGGTATGAGCTATTTTGAAATAGGTATCACCTCGGGATCTCAAGAACTTGTTAGAAAAATGAGATTAGCTTATGACCTTGAAACTGTATTAAATAATTGCAAAATGCTAGTCAAATCAGGTTTCAAGAATCATGTTTCAGTCAATTATTCATTTAATGTTTTTGATGAAACGCCCAGCACAATAAGACAAACAATCGCTTACCATAGAGAATTAGAAAATATTTTTGGTAAAGGCTTAGTTGATCCAGCAATATTCTTTATAGGTTTGCAACCTCACACTCTTCTTGAGAAGTACGCTTTGGAGCATAAAATTTTGAAACCAAATTATAATCCCATGAGCATGATGCCTTGGACAGCGAGAAAACTTCTCTGGAATCCAGGTTCACTAGGGAAAAAACTTGGTCAGGTTTGCTTAGAAGCCTTTGATAATCCAGAAGACGAATTTGGCAAAACAGTTATCAACATTCTTGAGAGAGAATATGGAAAGTCTTCCTTGAAAGAGTCCCTTAAAGTCCGTCCTTTATCAGAAAGGAAATTAGCTCACTCTAAATAAATTCAACCGTTATTAATCCTCTTTCTCAATTGAACTAGAAATTCCTTTAGATTTTAATGATTCTGAGTAGAATTCTGCTGGCTCTAAATCACAAACAATTACTAGACCCACCCCCGTATTGTGTGCTTCAAGCATTATTGCAATAGCATCTTGTTCACTTAATTGCGGAACAACTTCTCGCAGTGAGATTGTGACATACTCCATAGAATTAACTGGGTCATTATGAAGTAAAACCTTATATTTCGGAGATTTATTTTTTAATTCAGCAGGTTTTTTTTCAATCACTGCTGAATTATTATTTGCACTTTGTTCTAACTTTATAGATAGCATTAAATTTATTAGAATTTAAAATATACCAATAATTATATATTAATTATTCTTTCCATTGCATCAAGGACGTTTGATCGTGAGTTAAATGCTGACAAGCGAAAATAACCCTCTCCTGCTAATCCAAATCCGCTCCCAGGTGTTCCCACTACACTAACTTTTTGGAGAAGGAAATCAAAAAAGTCCCAAGATGTCATTTGATCTGGAACTTTAATCCAGATATAAGGAGCATTATCACCACCATAAACTTTATATCCTGAATTCTGAAGTTTATTTTTCATGATTTTTGCATTTTCCATATAAAAATCAATTAAACCTTTCACCTGTTTTTTCCCCTCAGAAGAATAAACAGCCTCTGCACCTTTCTGAACCACATAACTTACTCCATTGAACTTTGTAGATTGTCGCCTATTCCAAAGAGGCCATAACTCTATTTCCTCATTTGTTGAACTTAAACCTTTGAGATCCTTAGGTATTACTGTAAAAGCACATCTAACACCAGTGAATCCTGCATTCTTTGAGAAAGATCTAAATTCAATAGCACAATCCTTTGCCCCCTCAATCTCATATATTGAATGTGGAATATCATTATCTTGGATAAATGCTTCATAAGCTGCGTCAAAAAGTATCAGAGATTTGTTTTGAAGGGCATAGTCAACCCACTTTTTCAATTCTTTTTTTGTGATAGTTGCTCCAGTCGGATTATTTGGAAAACAAAGATATAAAATATCAACTTTTTTTTCAGGTAGTTTTGGCAAAAAGTTGTTTCCCTCGTTTATTGCTAGATATGTTAATCCTTGATAAGTACCATTTTCGAGAGCTTCTCCAGTTCTGCCAGTCATGACGTTACTATCTACATAAACAGGATAAACAGGATCTGTTACAGCAATTGAATTATCTTTGCCAAGAATATCTAAAATATTGCTACTATCGCATTTAGAACCATCTGAAACAAAGATTTCTTCAGGTGAAATTTGACAGCCTCGAGAAATAAAATCATGCTCAGATATTTTCTCTCTCAGCCAAGAATAACCCTGTTCTGGTCCATAACCTCTGAAACCGTTTATTGTTCCCATTTCATCTAAAGCTTTACCCATAGCTTCTATGCATGCTCTAGGTAATGGTTCTGTGACATCCCCTATGCCAAGCTTAATAATTTCAGCACTCTTGTTTGATTGAGAATATATATTTACCCTTTTAGCAATTTCAGGGAATAAATAGCCTGCTTTGAGTTTTAAATAATTTTCGTTTAGTTGAACCACTTTAGATAAAAAATTTCATCAATATAAGAATAATGTATCAACGTGCTTTAGTGGTGATTAGATGTTAAAATAATCTTAGTTATGGTTAATTTAAGAGATAATCATAGCTGCGAATTCAATTTCAATTAGTTTGAAAATCGTTTAAATCTTTATAAATAGCAGAATTCAATCACTATTAACTTTGTTAATTTAAAAAGTAAATAATAATAGCTAAAAAAAGTTGCTTTATTAAAAGATAAAATCTAATTCTTTAATCTAGACGATTTTCAAAATCCAAATCATTCAGAATCAATTATATGTCTCAGCAAATTATCATCGCTGAGCAGGCTCGAATAGCAGCACTACTCACAGATGATCGAGTTGATGAATTAATCGTCGCACAAGGTCAATATCAAATTGGCGATATTTTTTTTGGAACAGTTGAAAATGTACTCCCTGGAATTGATGCCGCTTTCATAAATATTGGTGAAAGTGATAAAAATGGATTCATCCATGTTTCAGATCTGGGTCCACTAAGACTCAAGAAAGGGGCATTTGGAATAACTGAATTATTAGAGCCAAAACAAAAAGTTCTAGTACAGGTAATAAAAGAACCCACAGGATCTAAAGGGCCTAGACTTACAGGAACTATTTCAATTCCAGGAAAATACCTGATATTACAACCATATGGCCAAGGAGTAAATATTTCAAGAAAAATAAATACAGAAACAGAACGTAACCGTTTGAAAGCTCTTGGGGTTTTGATAAAACCACCTAGCACAGGCTTGTTATTTAGAACAGAGGCTGAAAAGATAAAAGAAGAACTTCTAATTGAAGATTTAGAACAGTTAATTCAACAATGGGAAAATGTACTAAAAGTTTCAGAGGCTTCTAATCCTCCAAATTTAATCAAAAGAGATGATGATTTCTCTCTTAAGATCTTAAGAGATCATATTAAAGAATCAACTAAAAGCATAATTATCGATAGTAAGTTTTCAGTTGCAAGGGCAAAAGATTTTTTAATAAATTACGAATCTGATATAGATATTGAATTTCACGACAACAGCTTCAACCAACATATTTTTGAGAAATACGAAATTAAAAAAACAATACAAAAAGCTCTCCAGCCTAGAGTAGAGCTTCCTTCAGGAGGTTATATAATTATTGAACCTACTGAAGCTTTAACAGTAATTGATGTAAACTCTGGATCATTTACAAGATCCGCCAATTCAAGACAAACCGTTTTGTGGACGAACTGCGAAGCAGCAGTTGAAATCTCAAGACAAATGAAATTAAGAAATATTGGTGGAGTTATAGTAGTAGATTTTATTGATATGGAATCTAGAAGAGATCAATTTCAGTTACTTGAGCATTTTACCTCGGCAATGAAAGATGATTCAGCTAGACCTCAAATAGCTCAGCTTACTGAATTAGGTTTAGTGGAGTTAACCAGAAAAAGGCAAGGTCAAAATATATATGAATTATTTGGTAAAAAATGTTCTAAATGCGACGGTACAGGACATGTAGAAAATATATTAAATTACGAAATTTCCAACTTAGAAATTAAAAATGTTGAAAATAAATCTAAGCAATCAAACAATCTAAAATCTCTAGATATAGATACTTCTCAATC
>CABYNZ010000031.1 GCA_902520485.1 uncultured Prochlorococcus sp.
ATGTTACACGTGTAACACCTACAGTTTAAAATTAACAGATATATCAAGTGATTTTAAGTATACCAATATTACACGTGTAACAAAATCAGGCAATTTTCTTTAACCCGAAAAAAATTCGGGTTGATAAATATTTTGTCTTTATTTGAGAATAATGTAGTAATAAATACCTGCAAAAATCAATTTGATCGTTTATGACTAACTCCTACGAGTGAACCCGTTCCAATTTGTTTACTCTGAGGTTTTACCGTTGATTCCTTATCTCAAGCAGTAGATCTCCTACTTCTGATAGATTTAAAAACGGTTTTCATTTAATCTAAACTATGAAAAAGAAAATCGTAAAGAAATATGAAGACCTTATACTCCAAGTTAATAATGCTACTGGAAGAAAAGAAGCGGTGGCTTTAATCCATAAAGCAGCAAAGTTAAAAACTAAATTCGATAGCTAGGAGATGACTTAGTCTGTTATAGATTGACATTTGATCTAAAATAATTCCTTAAGCAGAAGTTTTCATTTCAAGATCCTTAACTCAATTTTAAATACTATATCTTAGAAATAGTTTTAGATTTATTAATCAAATGAATACTTATTTTGTAACTGCAACTTTTAAAAATGTTGCTCTTATGGGTGCAGCTTACGATCTTTTTTTAAAGGTTGTTGAAGATGGAACTTTGAATGATGAGTTTGAAGGATTCAAAGTTATGGGAAGGTATCATGCCTCTTACTCAAATAATGTTTATATTATTGTCCAAGCTTCAGCAGGTATAAAAATGACAGAACATTTTGCTCCTTGGAAAGTTAAGTTTGATATAGATTTTGATATCAAGCCAGTTATGACTGACGAGGAAAAAGTTGCTGAGCATAAGCTTGTTGGATCATTAATGGCAGCAGAACAGAAAATGGGATTCTCAGGTTAATTATTTTTTAAAGATTTAGATTATGAATATATTATTTCGATGTTGAAATAGGCTTATAAAACTTAATATTCAAAAGGATTAAACGTAAACTCTCAGCAGGGCTTTTGTTAGTTTTAATTACTTTAATTTTCGTTTCTCTAAACCCAATTTCTAGAATCTATATTGCTGATTATTTGGAAAAGATATCCTTATTTTTATTTAGAACAGTAAGTGATGAAGATTTAAATAAGTGGTATGAAAAAAGAGATAATAATGAATTACTCGAGGAATTAGGAGGAGCTGCTTATTGATTGACAGTCAATCTACAATGAGAAGCAAGTTGCTCTTTTTTCATGTCTCTTGAAACTACTGTTTTTACATTCAAAATTAGTGTCCCTTATGAAGAATGGGCTGCTGTTTATGACAGCGAAGAAAATATAAAAATGATGAAAGAAACTGGAATGACTTGCTTATACAAAGGTGTAAATAAAGATGATCCAACCAGTGTAATTGTCATTGAGCAGGGTGAAGAAGGTAAAGCAATAGCTATGTTTAAAGATCCAGAAGTTAAACCATTAATTGAGAGTGCAGGTCATATTTATGATTCAACTGTTATTTCGAGCTACTTTTAATTGACAGTCGATCTAAAGTAAATAATAAATCTTGGTGAGTTTTGAAGTGATTACAAAATTTCTTTACTTAAACTTATCTTAAATTAAAGAATCAAAAATAAATACAATTATATTTTGCTTTGAAAAAATTTTTATTTACAAATATCTTTATTTTAGGTTTAAGTGCTTCATCAGTGATGGCTGATCATTGGGGTAAACCCAAAAATTTATCTAGTAATGGTCCATGGAATGAAAACTTATCTGCGATTATTAAAGATTCAGACAAACTAAGATTAGAAAAACCTAAACAAACTATCGTAAAACAAGCAGGAGTATCGAATATTGTCGATTTTGAGGGAACTCCTAGAGTTTACTTTCAGTGGTTGACAACAGATAAAGAGAAAATTAGAAATTTTGATCACATTGCTTTTATTGATTACAAAGATCAAATTTGGTCTGAACCAAAAGTTGTAAAATTTTCAGCTAGCAATGATTCCAAAATTTTAAATAAGCCTAAAAAATATCCAGTAGATCCAACAGTAGTAAGAACTTCGGAAGGTAAATACAGAATGTATTTCACAACACATTCAAAAAAAGGAACATATATTGCTTCTGCCGTATCTGACGATGGAGAATATTTCAACATTGAACCAGGGAAACGTTTTAGGAAAAAAGGATTTGATATAAAAGATTGTGCTGTAGTTTTTTTTAATGATTTGTGGCACATGATAACTCCTTCTCATAGAAATGATGGAATTGGATATTATTCCTATTCAACCGACGGATTACTCTTTGTTAGGGGGGATGATCTAAAGATAGATTCAAAAGGTGATTGGTTAGGAAACTTTTTTATTAAAAATGAAAAAGTATATTTTCTTGGAACTAGGTTTGTAGCAAGTACGAAGGATTTTAAAAATTGGCAAAAAGAATTCAACCATAAATTAAACGATCCTTCTATGTTTGTTATTGGAGAAAAAAATATTCAAATTTCTACTACAAGATGAATGAAACGCTTACTACTCTAAATTGACAGCTGATCTACAATAAGGGGCAATTAGCTCCTTTTTTTAATGTCAAGTACTCAAGCCATAGAAAATTTAATTAATGGTTATGCAACCAGTGAAGACTCATCTTTTCTAATACCGAATGCGACTGAAGATTTTTTGGCTGTAAGACCGAGTGGGAATCCAATCTCTGCAAAGGGATTAGTGGGAATGTTTGATAGTAAAGATTTAGTCGCAGAATCATCAGAACTAATCAAAACCCACAAGATTGAAATTTACGGTGAGATAGCTTACGCAGTTTTTACCTTAAATGAAATCTTCAGTTATAAAGGAAATCAAAATAAAGATCTTTCAACTTACACCTGCATTTTTAAAAATGTAAATGGCACTTGGAAATATTCTTGGATGCAAAGATCACAAGGAACTACTGATATGAAAACTTGGGAATAAATGAAACGCTTACTACTCCCACTACTAGCTGCTATCGCTTTACCTAATTCTGTTAATGCAAATATACAAATCAAAGATAGATTAGATACTCCTCATATTAATTTTATTAGTCAAAGAGCAATAGCCAATGTTGACTTAGAATTTGATGAACCTTCAGGTTTAGTTTTTGATGTAGATAAAAAGTCTCTTTGGACGGTTAGTGACGACACTTCCAAATTGTTTAATTTAGATCTTAAAGGAGATATAAATCGAAAAAAAACAATTAATTCTCCTCTCGATGAAAGTGAAGGTATTACCTTGAATAAAAAACGTAATCTTTTAGTAGCTGTAATAGAATCTCAATATCCTAAAGTAGTTACTGTTGAATTGGATAGCGGAAAACATAAAAACTACTTATTAAGTGAAATGAAGAATTTTTCACTTATAAAAAAATTCTTTAAATTGCAGACCTTAAATAAAAGTCATGGACTAGAGGCAATAACTTTTTTACCAGAAGAGGAAACATATATTGTTGCAAAACAAGATTTTCCAGCAATGCTAATAAAAATTAACGGTGAATTAAATAAAATACTTAGTTTTAGAAAAATTGAAAAGTTCTCCAACTATGAAAATCAATTAAATAGTTTTGATATTAGTGGGCTTGATTATGATGTATTAAATAAAAAAATCTGGATATTGAGTGGTTTAAATAGGGAAATCTATATTTATGATTGGGATTCAAATACAATTATTAATCAATATAAAATCCCCTACATGAATTGGGCTGGAGGAATAGCAGTAAATTATGATGATAATAAATTTCACATAGTTACTGATGTAGATAATGAAGAGCCAATGTTATTTGTTCATTCTTATAACCCAGAATTAATATATCAAAATAAATAAAAATTTTTACAAAATAAGGAAAGCTTAAATGAAACGCTTACTACTTCCACCGCTATATTAACTACGATTGACAGTCGATCTACAATAAGGGGTAATTAGCTCCTTTTTTTATTTAGGAATTCAAAATAAATTAATCTTCCCTTTACATATTCGAAGTAGGTTGAATAGTAACGCGCCCATTTTTTTATGACTGATAGAGAAACAATTGAGTCAATGTTGTATGAGCTAGCTACGCCAGAAAAAATGGGCTCATTTTTTGTGAATAACGCTACTTCAGATTTTCTATTTATAAGGCCTAGTGGGAATCCAATAAGTGCAAAGGGATTCGAGGAAATGATGAGTTCTGGCGATGTGGTTCAGGAAAAAGCGGAAATTACAAAAATTCATAAGTTTGAATTTCTCTCTTCTGATGTAGCAATGTGTGTTTTTACACTTGGGGCAAAATTCTCTTATAAAGGAACTCCAAATGATGATTTGCCAACAGTCACTTCTATCTTCAAAAAAATTGAGGGGATTTGGAAAATTCATTGGATGCAGAGATCGACTGGCAATTCAGATTTGTCTTTATGGGATTAGCAGGTAAATATTAATGAAAAAAACATTAGCAATCGCAGGCGTACTTGCTCTTACAATTACACCAACAGTATCTTTTGCTGATCATCTAGAGCCTAAAGAAAGTGAGATAAGACCAGGTGGGAACTTGGCTCATACAAACCTGTTTCGTGCCAGTCTGAGTGGTGCCGACCTGAGTGATGCCAACCTGAGTTTTATAAACCTTAGAAGTGCCGACCTGAGTGGTGCCAACCTTAGTGGTGCAAAGCTAAATGGCGCCAACCTAGCTATTTCCGACTTGATGGGTGTCGACTTGAGTGGTGCTGACCTCAGTGGTGCAATTCTGAAACGTGCCGACCTAGATAGTGCCAACCTGAGTGGTGCCGAGTTGAGTGGTGCCGACCTGAGAGATATTACAGCAAGCAATATCAGCGGTTGTCCAATATCTTTACCAAGTGGATGGGTCTGCGAAAACAACTCTCTAATACAACCATGAAACGCTTACTAATCCCACTACTAGCTTTCTTAATGCCTTCTGCTCATGCCGTTGATTATGTTCAATGTGAAGCTATTCAAAAATTTATTGATAGAAACAGTCTCGAAAAACAAAAAATTTATAAGTCTTCAAAAATATAATAGGGAAACTAATGCAACTATATGCCTAACTAGTCATTACATGAAAGATATTACATCTCTATGCAAAAGAGTTATATGTGTGCACGAAGGAGAAATATCATATGATGGGAAACTTGACTTATTATTAAAAAAACTTTCCCCTGTTAAAGAAATATTAATAGTTTGTCGCTCAGAAGAGGATGCAATTAAATTAGAAAATTCAGGCTTTACTGTTAAAAATAAAATAAAAAACGAAATCACTATAAAAATTGAAAACAACTATATTACCTCTTCACTAAAAACTATCCTAAATAATTTTGATATTGAAGACCTTTTTATAAATGAGCCTCCCATAGATGAAGTAATTGGGAAGGTATTAATCAAAAAAGATTATGATATTTAATTTGATTAACCGTAAAATATTCACCTTATTAAAAGTCCAATATTCAAACATGTTGGAATATAGGGTAGAAATTGCATTATGGGCAATTTCAGGGATTATTCCTTTTTTCATGTTAAACATTTGGACAAATAATAATCTCAATGAATCGATAAACATTAGTGATGTAATGCTTTCTAGGTATTTCTTATGTGCTTTTTTTGTGAGACAGTTTTCTGTAGTTTGGGTTGTATTTAGTTTTGAAGAGGATTCTCTTATGGGGAAAGTATCTCCGTATTTAATCCAACCTTTAAATCCATTTTTCAGATATTTTGCACAACATATTGCTGAACAAATAACAAGATTTCCTTTCGCACTAATAATCGCATTATTCTTTTTTATCTTTAATCCAGAAAGTATATGGATACCAAATTTAGGTATTTTACTCTTATCGATAGTATCTACTTTCTTATCCTTCTTGATTCAATTTTCAATCCAGTCAATAGTTGCATGTCTATGTTTCTGGACAGAGAAAGCATCATCAATAGAAAGATTGTTATTTATTCCAACTTTATTTCTCTCAGGTCTTTTAGCACCAGTAGTTTCATTTCCTGCATATGTTAAATCTTGGATTTATTGGACTCCTTTTCCATATTTAATTGATTTCCCTGCAAACTTACTATCAGGTAATGAAACAAATATTAGCGGAGGCTTAAGTATGCAAATTCTATGGATTTTTTTACTTTTCCCATTATTTAAGAAAATCTGGTCTGAAGGAACGAAAAAATATACAGCAATGGGGTCATGAATTTAAGAAAATATCTACAAGTTTATAAAAAATTCTTACATACATCTTTAGCCTCTGAATTGGAGTATAAGACAAATATATTAATTGATTTAATTACTGCAATTTTTAGTTTAATAGGGAGTATTTTTCTTTTATCTATTTTCTTTCAAAATAATGGATATATTGGAGGTTGGAAATTTGAACAGGCACTAATAATTCAAGGCATTTATACAATTTTGAATGGAATAACAAATACATGGTTTAATCCAAATCTTACAGAAATAGTTAAACACATAAGAGAAGGAACATTAGACTTCGTACTTTTAAAACCTATTGATAGTCAATTTTTTATTTCATTAAAAAAAATAAATCCATCTGGATTTTTAGAAATTATGCTTGGATTTTTCTTGTTGCTCTTCTGCATAAGAATAAATCAAATAAATTTAAGTTTAACTTTTCTAAGCCTATCCTTGATTACGATAAGCTGTTCAATTTGTATTTTATATAGCCTATGGTTTTTTATATCTACTACTACTATTTGGTTTGTTAAGACTTGGAATGCAACAGAAGTATTAAGATCATTTCTTTATATTGGAAGATTTCCTCTAAATTCATTTTCATTTTCTTTAAGAGTTTTTTTTAGTATTTTCATTCCTATTGCTTTTATAACTACAATTCCTTCTGAAGTTTTTCTAGGACTTTCTCCATTGTGGAAAATATTGCTTGAAGTTATTGTTGCTTCAATATTTCTTATAACTTCAAGAAAGTTCTGGTTATTTGCATTAAAGTTCTATTCATCAGCATCTAGCTAAATATTATTTAATAACCTCCCTGCAAAATTCCCAAATTTGTTGTTTACTTTTCAGATTAGAAAGCCTAGATAATTTCCTAAAATGAGGTTTAGATTTTTCAACAGATAAAAGCCTACAGTTGTATTCGATTTTATGATTTCTTGATATAATTCCTAATTTGAGTGCAACATCACAAAAGATTATTATTAAAGTGATAAAAAAAACTATAACGAAAAATTTTGAAATTGATTTTGAATAATTTTCATTTTCAGTTTTTAATTCAAACTTCATTACTTAACTATATGCTGAGGGCACTTAATTGCAGCAATAGCAACAGCAGTAATTTTAAAATTTTCTGACTTCTCAATAACCTTTTTAACCTCTAATGGTCCAAATTTATTACTTGCATCACTGTAGGAAAGAAGTAAAGATTTATAGTTATCATGACCTATATTTCTATACTCACAGAAATTATCCCCAACATAATTTAAAAGAGTTAATAAAGTTAATTCAATCATTAAAGCTTTTTACATGCAAAGTTCTTACGAATGATACTGTGCAGGACATTTTTAACAAGTAAAATTACCAAAAAACATTAAAAATAATAAAATTGGATTTTTACGCATAAAATTAAAAATTACGAAAATTTTTTAGAATTTTTAAATTAATATATAAGAAAATCATAAAAGCACTATCTGTAGTGTATTTGATAAGTAATGTTTGCGCTACAGATAGGGGGTTGCATTTTTTAAGAAATTGGTTTAAAAATAAGGTTCCCCATCACCCGGTCCCACATATGTGAGGCCTTTTTTTTTTGGGTTTTTAAATAAGGTATAAAAGTATTTTTAAATAAAACGGGTAATTCATTAACCCCTCTTTAATGAATAAAGATAATAATTAATTTATTTTTTAATAATCCTATTTTAGGATTTTTTACCAAAATGTACTGCTATCCTCCAATAATCTTATAAAAAGCTTTATATGGATTTAATCAATAAGCTAATACCAACCAAAATACAAACCGTTATAAAAGTTTTCTTAATAAGTATATTCCCATTTAATTTTGATAGGTGAGCTCCGAAAAATCCTCCGGTAAAGGAACCAATTAATAAAACTATCAATAAATTTAATGGAACCGATCCTATCCTTGTCAGAAATACTGATCCGACAAAATTCCAAAAAATCCCAACAGTAAAAAATGTCATACTTATGGCTCGAAGAAAATCCATTTCAAAAGTTTTTATTAATAGTATTGTTACAAGCAATCCAGTTCCTGAAGAAATAGAACCATTTAATATACCTATAAGAAAAATAAAAATTAAAAATTTAATTTTATTAACAAAATTAAGCTTTTTATTACCAGATAATAAACCTAAATCTGGTTTAAGGAATGAGTAAAAAGCTAATAATATGGATATTATTCCTAAAATTAAGTACAAATACTTTTCTGATATATATTCAACTACAGAAGCTCCCAAAATTACTCCTGGTAATCCAAAAATTAAAATTTGCCAAGCAACATTAATATCATTACCTAAAGATTTGTAATTTCTTAAGGAACCCCCTATTCCTAGTGCTACTGTTGCCAGTTTATGACTAGCCAGAGCCTGATAATAAGGGACTCCAGATAAAATCAATGCCGGCAATTGTAATAATCCTGCTCCTCCTCCAGAAATCGCTGAAAAAGTATTAGAAAAAAAAGATATCAAAAAGATATAAATACTTTTAAATAAAGAATGATCAACATTTCCTAATAATATTGTTAATAAATAAAGCATTAACTATAAATTTCCCTTTGTATTAATAAGTGAAAATTATTCTTTTCATAAGAAAAATTTGCTTTAAGAAGTCTTATCTTATCTTTTTCAATCATACTTTAAAAAAAACTGTTATTATCAGAAAAAAATATCAAGAATTTTATGCATAGACAAGATGCAATTTACCTTGATCAATTTTGTCCCAAGATAAGTAATAAAAATTGGAGAGAGTCACTTAATAAACTTACTAATTATAAATGTATATATTGCGGCAAACCCTCAGAATCTCTAGACCACCTTCATCCAATGTCAAAAGGGGGAATTAGCAGTACAAGTAATTGCGTGCCATGTTGTTTGTCATGTAATGGGAAGAAATCAGATTCAGAAGTGCTTAGTTGGTACAGAAAACAAAATTTTTATGATCCTCGAAGAGCTATGGCGATACGAGCATGGTTTAATGATGATTTAAAACTAGCGTCAGTTCTTTTGAACTACTTAAATTAAATAATGAATGATAAATTGATTGGGATTCAAAAAATATATTTGTACATACTTGAATAGGAATCTTTATTTTAGTAAGCAATGTTTTTATTAAATTATTTTTATTCTCTCTGAATTTATATTATTGCTCTTATAAATCGAGATATTTGAATAATCATCTTTCCACATGATTGGTGAATCTATTACCTTTCTCTCTGGAGACTTTACTGAAAAAATCAATCCAAATACAAAAAGAATAGTAATCAAAATTATAGTCAATACTAATTTATCTGAAATATTATTCATTAGCCTATCTATCTTGAAAAATTTTTGTCAGGAGTTGTTTTTTCGTAAATTTCTAGAAAATATGATTTAAAATAATCAACTCCCTCCTTTCCAATTAATCCAAACGACCATCCGCAATCATTTACTACTTGCAATGAAATTTGATTTGCTAAGTCACTTTTCTCAATCCATTTTTTCTGAGGATTGTAAGAGAAAGATATAATGTTTTCAGTTTTTACAATAGCTGATTTCATTGCTTCATCTTTAGAAAGACCATTTTGTATAGCATTACAATATTTCTTAGAGAAATTATTAGAGATCCTATTTTGTAGCAAACTAACACTTGGATCGGACGTATCAAAAGCTAAACCTATTGGAGGTTTTAACTGAAAAATTATAAATAAAATTAAAACAAAAAATAATTTTAACAACAGCTATTAATCAATAGTTTATAAGTAATATAATAGTATTTTAAAAATGTCTTTTCAATAAAATCTGATAATTATTAAAAGCAAATTAAATTTCAATTTATTAATAATTAAAAGTATTGCGATAAGTTCAGTAATAATAGTCAGAGGTTTATTTGACTACAAATATGTACGAATCATTGATGACATTGCTATTTTTTCCTGATTGGACAAATGGATTACCTTCAGATTTCTTAATTCTTCATTTTTTTGTAGGAGCTGTGATATTCCCATTCAACATGATTCATGCTAAAGCAAGAAAAATCGACAGTCAAAACCCACAGGAAGCCGCTGATGGTTATAAAAATTCAGACAATGCATCATTTTTTGGATATGAGGAAATCAATTAGATTTCCATAAAATCTTATTTAAGGAATTAATTTATTGATGATAATTTCCCTAAATACAGCTTTAGATCTCAAAATACTTAGTCCCAGTGAACCTATAGGAATATTCATAATTTTTATAGGATTAATATTTACTGGCATGATTTTCTATATTATCTATGCTGTGAGTACTAATAAGGAATCCTTAGAAGACAAAAAAATAAGAACTAAAAAAGAGTACTTGCAAAAGGAGAAAATAGGAAAATTATTTCCTAAGAAAAAATAAATTTAATCGCTTTATTACTATGAAGATATTTATTTATATTATTAATTACTAAATCAGTAGGATCTAAAAACATTAGTTTTAGTTCTCTTAAATCAAACATTATTTAAAACTTAACTATAACAACAAAAATTTTTTTACGAGGACTTAATATTGTTAATTGCACAGCTAAATTATTTTCATATCAAGCAAAAAATGTTAAAAATGGAAAAATAATTTGAAATCTTGGAGAATTCACCTCAATATCTATTCCTTGCTAGTGGAGTGAATAATGGAGAAGGGTTTTGGATTGTGGGAATAAAAAATTGCAATGAAAATATCCTTGAAGATGAAAATCTTTTAGATTGCCATAGAAAGGAATTAATAGGTAATGAATCAGCAAAAGATATTCTTTTAGCTATTAATTTAAACATAAATAATTTATTAAATGAACTAAGAAACAAAGATTATTTAATTGTAAGACCTTCAATGGGGATTCCATTTGATATCCCTTTAGAAATCTTGGAAAATATTTTTGATTTTTGGTTAGATATTTATAAAAATCATAAAGCATGGGAAGCTTGTTTAGGACTTCTTAAAGTTAGAAAAAGGATTCCCCTAACAAACCTAATTGAAAGTGAAAGTTTAAAGGGAAACTCTAAAAAATGGGCTATAAAAATTGAAGCTTTACATACTTATGTTCCTTCTTCTCTTAAAAAAGAAAAATTAAATGACCCCATGTGGGAATGATTTTATCTTTAAATACTAAAAATATTTACTTCATTGAATATTTAAGTAAAAATAAAATAAATAATAATTTAAAAATGAATAAACCATATTCTTTTAGTATTGATCAAATGAACGGGATCGTTGAGGATACATACACCAAGATAATAAATGAATGTGAAAATTTAAAAAAAATTACTAATTGTCCAAATGAGCAATTAGTAGCACTTTTAAGTGTAATTGCTTCAAATTATGCTACGACAACAGAAAAAAAAGGAAATTAAGATGATAAGTTATTTTACTTGGAGCGAATTTGATAAGAGCGTAGAAAAAATAGCTAATCAATGTAGGTTTAAGAAATTTTCTGGAATATATGGAGTTCCTCGTGGAGGATTATGTCTTGCAGTAGCACTAAGCCATAAATTAAAAACTGAATTAATTTCAGAACCAATAAAAAATTCACTAATAGTAGATGATGTTTATGAAACAGGTTTTACATTGACGACCTTTAAGAATATTGAAGGAGCAATGTTTTTTGTATTATTTAGTAAAATTAGACCTACATGGTGGAATACAGTACATTTAACAAAAAAAAGTCAATGGATTGTTTTCCCTTGGGAAAATACTTTAAATTTAAAAAGTGACCGCGAAGACTACATCAAAAAAAGAGGTTTAAGTTGAGAAAGAAATTATATTTGGCTAATCCATATGGATTTTCAACACAAACTAAAACCCTCTTATATGAATTTATTGAAATCTTCAATGATTTAAATGTAGAAGTATATGAACCTTTTGAGAGAGCAAAACGATTAATAAAAC
>CABYNZ010000032.1 GCA_902520485.1 uncultured Prochlorococcus sp.
AAATAATAAATTTTCATTCAATTAAAAAAGAAATGAAAAATTATTTATGCATCTTGAATTCAGATGGAAGATTTAAAAAAGTTTTATTCGATGAAGATATGATTAAAAGTAATAGATCTTTTACGATTACAAAATTAAAAAATAATTTAAAAACAATTGATTCATTTATCTCTTGTGAAAAAAAAGATTTAATAATATTAACCTCGATAGGAAGAATTTTTAGATTTAACTTATCAAATAAATTTTTAACGCCAACTTCTAAACAATCCCAAGGATTAATACTTACAAAACTTTTCCCGACTGAAAAAATCGTTTCATGTTGTACATACCATAATGGAGAAAATATTTTTTTAATGTCTAGAAAAGGATTAATCTTTTGTATAAATAGTAATGATATTTATTACTCAAATGAATGTAGTTTGGGATACTTAAATGAAAAAACCCAACTAAAAAACGATTACTTCTTTAAAATAATGACAGGTAACCATTACCTTGATATTGAAACTAATAAAAATAAATCTGCAAGATTAGACTTAAATAAATTAAATTTCAAATCCAATAAATCAAATTTTTTAATTGACTTTTTAAAATTAGAGAAGGATGAAAATCTTGAAAATTGCTTCAGACTTGAAAATTTTCATTACTAAGATTTATATTCATTTTCAACCCAATTTAAATATTCTTGATTTACTGTTCCTGTTACATAAGAACCAGTAAAGCAACTCATCTCCAAATCTTTAATGTGAGAATCAGTGATTATAGATTTACGCAAACTTTCAACACTTTGATAAACAAGATTATCAATTTCAAGTTTATCAGCAATTTCACTTATCGTTCTATCATGAGCTATTAATTCATCTCTATTAGGCATATTAATTCCATAAACGTGAGGATAACGAACAGGGGGAGCTGCTGATGTAAAAAAAACTTTATTTGCTCCTGCATCTTTAGCCATCTGGACAATTTCTTTTGAAGTAGTACCTCTGACTATCGAGTCATCAACAATTAACACATTTTTATTTTTAAACTCTGCACTCATAGCATTTAATTTTTGTCTTACAGATTTTTTACGTTTCTGTTGACCAGGCATTATGAATGTTCGGCCTACATATCTGTTTTTAAAAAAACCTTCCCTATATTCTATCCCTAATTGTCTTGCAACTTGCATTGCCGCAGGTCGAGAAGAATCAGGAATAGGCATAACTACATCAACATCTCCAGAATTAATTGTCTCTTTTATTGATTCTGCTAAATAATCTCCCATTTTTAAACGCGCTTTGTACACTGAAATCCCATTCATAATTGAATCTGGCCTAGCAAGATAAACATATTCAAAAGCACATGGAAATAACATTGGATTTTCGGAACATTGCTTAGAAAAAAACTCCCCATTAAGATTAATAAATACAGCTTCTCCAGGATCCACATCTCTCACTACTTTATAATCGTTATTCTCCAGCACTAGAGATTCACTAGCAACCATCCACTCTTCTTTTTTTGTAATTAGTGAAAGTCTTTTTCCTATGACTAAAGGCCTAATACCGAAAGGATCTCTAAATGCTAATAATCCATGTCCTGAAATTAATGCAATTGAAGCATATGATCCCTGAATTCTTCTATGTAAAGATTTGACAGCGTCAAAAATAAGATCAGGTTCTAGTTCTTGATTGTGAATTTGTTCTTGTAATTCTGTAGCAAATACATTTAAAAGCATTTCAGTATCACTTGAAGAATTAGTATGCCGCTTATCAATATTAAATAATTGTTTTTCTAAATCTCTTGTATTCGTCAAATTTCCATTATGTATCAAAACAATTCCATAAGGAGCATTAACATAGAAAGGCTGCGCTTCTTCTACACTTTCTGCTGATCCCTTTGTAGCATACCTGACATGACCTAATCCAATTTTGCCGATTAGATTCCTCATGTCTCTCGTTCTATAAGCAGTATTAACTTGACCCTTAGCTTTATGTATATGAAAAACAGTGTTTTCCATTGTAGCTATACCTGTTGAGTCTTGACCTCTATGCTGCAAAAGCAAAAGACTATCGTAAATTTGTTGATTTACATCATCTGAAGAAACGATTCCAACTATTCCACACATAATTTAATATCTTAAAAATTTTAATAGTTGGGAAATGTTTTTCATATTTAACAGTAACCTGAAATACTATTATTAAATTTTTCGGATAATTCCTCAACCCTAACATTGCAGATATTTTTATCTTGAATTTTTATCTTAAGTGAATCACTAGATACATATCCTATTTTTTGTACATAAACACTTGATGGGAAATTTATTTGTTTTTGTTTTAAATAATTAAGCCATTCATTTTGTTTAATTTTGCTAATTGAAAAAATAATTCTAGAACCTCCTTCTGCAAACAATAAATTATCATCTCTATTTAAATCATTCTTTAATTCTATCGTTGCACCTTTTGCAGACAAAATACAACATTCTGCTAAAGCTATAGCTAAACCACCATCACTGATATCATGAGAAGAAACTACAAGATTTTTTAAAATCAAATTTCTTAAAAAACTCTGGCAAAACTTTTCATCAAGCAAATCTATTTTTGGAGGCCGACCTGTAATCTCTCCATGAAAATATTCCAAATAAGAACTAGCTGCAATTTTAATCTCTGATTTATAAGAACCAATTAACCAAATTTGATCATCAATATTTTTCCATTCACTACTTATAGCCTTTTCGACATTATCTATCTTTCCAACCATTCCTATAACTGGAGTAGGGTTAATAGGAGTAATTACATTATCTTGATTCTTAGATTCATTGTATAGAGAAACATTACCTCCTGTAACAGGAGTTTCTAAGACTTTACAGGCTTCGGCAATTCCATTGCATGAAGATGAGAGTTGCCAATAACCTATTTCACTTTCAGGAGAAGAAAAATTTAAATTATTTGTAATTGCTATTGGTTCAGCTCCAACACAACTAACATTTCTGGCCGACTCTGCCACAGCAGCAATAGTTCCTCTGAAAGGATCTAGAGCAACCCATCTACTATTACAATCAACTGAAGCAGCGACACCAGAAAATACTTTACTTTTATTTTTTTTATTTTGTTCCCTTAGTCTTATTACGGCTGCATCTGATTTTCCAGGTTTAAATACTGTATTTGCCTGAACTTGAGAATCATATTGTTTATAAATCCATCGTTTAGAAGCTATTGATGGATTAGAGAGTAGTTTTAAAATAATTTGTGAAAAAGAAAAATACTTATTTTCCTTCAATGAAAATATTTTTTGCTCACTAATTTCTGGTAAATTATTCTCTTTCCATTCCCATTTCTTTAAAAGATCATCAGGTGGATTATTAATCACATTATGAAAATTGACAGGGGTATCATCAGATAAGGCAGAAGTAGGTATTTGGGCCACAATTTTGCCTTTATGAGAAATAATTACCTCATTAGTTTCTATTACTTCACCAATTACATTGGCATATAATCCCCATTTATTAAATTTTTCAATAAGGTTATTAATTTTTTCTTCTTTGACTACAAACAACATTCTCTCTTGCGATTCAGATAATAAATATTGATAAGAAGACATATCATCTTCTCTAGAAGGAACCAAATCTAAATCAATAGATATCCCTAAATTTCCATTTGCCGCCATTTCTGCACTACTGCAAGTTAAACCTGCAGCACCCATATCTTGAGCTGCAATTACATCTCCTGTCTTGAATGCATCTAAACAGGCTTCAATAAGACTTTTTTCAATAAATGGATCACCTACTTGAACTGCTGGTCTATCATCTAGTGAGTTTTTAGTTAATTCTGAACTAGCAAAACTAGCACCACCAACACCATCTCTACCAGTAGTATTACCAACATATAATACTGGTGATCCTACATTTTTAGCTCCAGAACAAACAATTTCATTAGTTTCTAAAAGTCCTAAAGCCATTACATTTACTAAAGGATTTCCAGAATAACTATCATCAAATTCAATTTCGCCTCCAACGGTTGGCACCCCAACACAATTTCCATAATGTGCAATGCCGGATACAACTCCTCGCAGTAAATCAACATTGGATAATTTATCAAGGTTTCCGAATCTCAATGAATTTAATACTGCGATAGGCCTTGCACCCATTGTAAATATATCTCTTAAAATTCCTCCAACACCTGTTGCTGCACCTTGAAAGGGTTCAATAGCAGAAGGATGATTATGGCTTTCTATTTTAAAAACAAGTTTTTGATTATTTCCAACATCAATAACACCAGCATTTTCTCCAGGTCCAACTAAAACATTTTTACCTTTAGTGGGAAACTTAGATAGTAAAGGTTTTGAATTTCTATAACAACAATGTTCAGACCACATAACACCAAACATTCCTAATTCGGTTCTATTAGGTTTTCTCTTTAATCTTTTGCAAATTTCTTCATAATCACTAAGGGTTAAATGTTCAACTTTAAGGGCCTCATTAAGATCATAAAGATCATGATTTTCTTGATTTATCATTCTTTATATCCAAGGATCATCTTCTTTTTGTTCACTAAAAGGTATAGATGTTCTAACATCATCATTATAAAAACTTTTATCTTTAAAATCTAAGTTTTGGCTAATATCTTCATCTTCTTCAAGCCAGTCCTCTAATCTATTAGAAGCAATATTTTTCATATCATCAAATCTATCAAAAATTTTTTTTCCTTTTTGCATAAATTCATTTTTAAGACTTGATTTCATTAAAGATAAATCATCTAAAGAATTACTTTCACAAAATACTAATCCAGGCTGTTGATCCTTAATATTTTCAATATTTAATTTCCATCTGCTAGAACCTGGAATCTTGGGATTAGATCTAGAAACTAAATAATATTGAATTTTACCCGTTTTTACTTCAAATAGAAAATCTGCAATAACTCCTATTTTTGATCCATTGAGATTTATCAAATTAGCTTCTATTAAAGTTGGAAACCTATTTAAAGTTGCTAAATCAGAAATAGCAGGATCATCTTTGACATAAATTTCATTATCTATTATTTGAGTAATTTGATTTAATCGCCAAACATTTCTTTTTAAATCAAAATTTGAAGGGCGAGAGTACCAACCTAAAATTCGATGAACTGGAGGATGCATCCAAACATTTTCACCTTTTCCATAATTAAGGATCATATTACCCTTAACAATATAATTTAGTAATTCACTTAATAAAATTTCTTTTGGTAATTTCAAATTAAGAACGAACCTGCACAGGCATAACTAGGTAAGTAAAAGAATTAAGATTATCTTCTGGCACAAAAACAGCTGGAGTAGTTGCAATATTGCACTTTAATAATACATTTTCAGAAGCAATAACTTTTAAACCTTCTAAAAGATATCTAACGTTAAATGCAATATCAAAATTTTCTCCAGAGTAAGAAACAGGTATTGATTCATTGGCATTTCCAATATCTTGGGCATCTGCACTAATTGAGGCTAAATCTGTATTATCTAATTTAATTTTTACAACACTACTTTGCTGATCGGCTAAAACAGCAATTCTTTCTAATGCATCAATTAATTTTTTTTTATTAAAGTTCAAAATCTTAGAAAAAGTATCAGGAATTAATTGTGAGTAATTAGGGTAAGTACCTTCAAGAGTTCTTGTCGTAATTATTTGATTAGAAGAAATAAATACTACCTGACCTTTGTCATAGAAGAGTTTTATTGAATTTTCTGAGCTTCTCAAAGATACTAGTTTTTCAATTTCTCTCAATGATCTAGTTGGTATAGTTACTGAGAGATCACCATCATTCGAAGGTAAGTTTTCTTTGTTTGCGGTATTTTGATCTTTTCCAATTAAAGCAACAGCTAATCTATGACCATCTGTAGAAGCAGACTCTAAATAATTTGGTTTAAATGTAAAATTAACGCCTGTGAGTAATTGCTTTGAGTCATCACTACTACTTGCAAAAATAGTAGACTTTAGAGCTTTCAAAAAAGAACTAGGATCAATATTCAAAGAAGTACCACTTTCAACAAATGGCAAATTAGGATATTCATCAGAGGGAATTCCTTTAAGATTAAAAGAACCTCTATCACTTTTTATTAAAATACTATCTGAATTCTCATCAACTTCTAAAGAAACAGGAGTTTCATTAGGCAATTTGTTTACTATTTCTGATAAAAGTTTTGAAGGAATAGTAATAGCTCCACTATTTTTAACAGTTCCATCAAAAGAGGTTTGAATTCCTAAATTAAGATCAAAGCCTGTCATACTAATTTTATTGGTTCCTTCATCAGCTGTTAAAAGAATATTTGCAAGAATTGGATGCGTTGGTCTTGAAGCAACTGCTTTGCTCACTAGTTGTATAGCATTATTTAATTCATTTTGATTACAAATAATTTCCATCGGAGTTTGGAACTTTTTACAAATACAATATACTTTTTTCGTAAATTAAATTCAATAAAATAATTTTGCACCTTTTTCTAATATAAAAAAAATTAATAAAATAAAAAACTTAATAGTAGTAGTTTTTGTGGAAACTGTGGAATTTTTAAATTAAATATCTTCTCAACTTAATTTACGTAAACAAAAACATGTGAAAAAGATTTTTTGTTTGTTGAATAGTTTTTTCTTTTTCTGAAAAATTGAAATTTATTCAACAAAGTGAATTACTTATTATGTATTTTTCAACAAAAGATTTTTGTTTTTAATTGATTTCCACAGACACTATTTATTTTGGAATTTAATATCCTAATATTTTTGTAATATTTTTTAAGGAAGGTTCAATATTTTTCCTGAAAATAGCATCATTGTTTCTTATGGCGCAATCAGGATCTTTCAATCCATTTCCAGTAAGAACACAAACAATAGTTGACTCTTTCTGAATTCTATTTTTATTTTTTATCAGTCCAGCAACTGATGCTGCACTAGCAGGTTCACAAAATACTCCCTCTTTGGCAAGGATTTTATAAGCATTGATTATTTCTTCATCTGTAACTGATTGAAAGTCTCCTTTACTTTCTTTTCTTACTTTTTTTGCTTTTTCTCTATTTACAGGGTTCCCAATTCTTATTGCAGTTGCAATTGTTTCTGGATCTTTAACTATTATATTTTTGACTAATGGAGCAGAGCCTTCAGATTGAAAACCCATCATTATTGGCAATTTGAAATTTCTTTTTATTTTTGAATATTCTTTAAATCCCATCCAATAAGCAGTTATATTTCCTGCATTACCCATTGGAATACAAAGCCAATCAGGAGCATGACCTAAGTCATCAACTATTTCAAAAGCTGCTGTTTTTTGTCCTTGTATTCGATATGGATTAACAGAATTAACAAGTTCTATAGGATGTTCTGAAGATAAATCTCTAACAATTTCAAGAGCCTTATCAAAGTTTCCATCAATAGATATTATCTCAGCTCCATACATTAATGCTTGTGCAAGCTTTCCTTGAGCAACAAATCCTTCTGGGATTAAAACATAAGGTTTTAATCCTCCCCTAGAAGCATATGCAGCAGCAGCAGCAGAGGTATTTCCAGTACTTGCACAAATTACTGCTTCACGGCCTTCTTCTTTTGCTTTGCTAATTGCCATAGTCATACCACGATCTTTAAAAGATCCTGTTGGATTAAGGCCATCATATTTTAGAAAAACTTTTGTACCATTTCCAATTAAGTTGCTAATGGACTTGCTTAGAATTAGTGGAGTATTTCCTTCATTAAGGGAAATAATAGGAGTTTTTTTTGTAACTGGTAGATATTGTTTATAAGCTTCTATTAAACCTGGCCATCTTTTTTTTCTGTAATTAATACGCAGTTTATTTTTGATTTTATTTAATAACACCATGGTTGTTTAATTTGTTTTGATTTTTTCTAGAGGGGAATTGGTGAAAAAGGTTAATAACTCTGAAATAGATTCTACTTTATTCATAACTTTGCTCAAAGCGCTGACATCTAAAATTACTGTTTTAGTTGGATATCCTTCAAAAAAATTTATTAGATTTATTTTTCCATTTCCTAAGTTAATTCCTTGTATTACGCTTGCTCTTAGCGCCAACATGCCTGTTCTTTCATCAGTTGCATTGGGTGGGTGGATAATAGATGAAAGTCTTGTTAAAAAAACATTTCCTATTTCAGAATATATTAATTTGCTTGCAATGGTAATTGGAACTTCAAAATCTTTATTTAAGACTCCTCTAATTTCTTTATCGGAAGACCCGGTTGCTTTTAAAATTCTTTTTAATTTTTTTGTGGATTTACCTTCTTCAGCAAAAGTCTTTAAAGAATTTACTTTAATTGTTCTAGAAAATATGCTGTATGTGATTTTAATTTCTTCAGCAGCATTAGCTTTCGAAATAACAAAAAATGGAGAAAATACTAAAATAAAAAATATTTTAAATATTAAAAATTTACTAAGCTTCATCTAGATATTTGCACCGGCGGCAATCTTAACAAGTCTTACTACCCCTTTTTCAGTTACTTTTTTAGCAATTTGTATACCCATTTCTTTTGTATAGGGCTCATTTATAAGTCTAGGAAACCTTTTTAGAAAAATGTCAATTGAATAGCCTGGTATTTTTTGTAAAATCTCTAAAAAGTTTCTCAATGGCTCTACATACATTATTAGATCACTCAAGTTGTTATTTTCGTTAATAGTATTTAATTTAATTGATTTTGGAAGATAGTTATTCAAACTTTTCAATATTTTTAGACTAAGTAAATCTATCTGATTTGTTAAACCATCAACTATCTCATTTCTAAGAAATCCTCCATTTGGAGAAAACAGAAGATTTATAACTTCGTCTAAAAGTTTTTCTAAATCGAGATTTGTTTGTTTTGCAGCGTTAGAAAGCAGATCTTCTAAACGGTCCCATTTGAATTTTTGATTATCAAAAAGCATTTCTTTAAGGCTTTCCCTTAATTGTGGATCAGGGTCTTCCATCAATCTTCTTGCAAAATATGGATAAGCTGCTCCTAAAATTTTGAATTTTGGATCTACACTTAAAGCTATTCCTTCTAATGTAAGTAATGACCTAATTATAAGTGCATAATATGGGGGTAGTCTGAAAGGGAATTTATACATAACACCAGACATATCGTCTGTAACGCTCTTAAAATCCATTTTTGAAACTCCTTGTTCAACAGCGTTAATGAAAACATCTTGAAATGCTGGAACAATCGGTTCCAGATTAACTTCCTCTGATAAAAATCCTAATTTCACGAAATCTTGAGATAATTTATCGAAGTTTTTATTTACTAAATGTACTACTGCTTGAATTAATCCCGATCTAGATTCTCTGGAGACCTCGCTCATCATTCCAAAATCTAAATAACATAATCTTCCATCTTTTAAGGCTAATAAATTACCTGGATGTGGGTCTGCATGGAAAAAACCATGTTCTAAAAGCTGTTCTAAACTGCATTGCACCCCTATATCAATCATTTCATCAGGGTTAATTCCTAATTTCTTTACGTCTTCTAAATTTGTTAATTTTGTGCCGTCTATCCATTCCATTGCTAAAACTCTTCTTGAAGTTATTTCTTTATAAATTTTTGGTACGGCAATCATTTTATTATGTTTATGCATATCTCTAAATTTTTCAGCATTTGCAGCTTCGTTAAGATAATCCATTTCTTCAAAAACTCTTTTACCTAATTCATCAATCAAAGCAACTAGATCACTTCTAATTAATCCGATATTGTTTTTTAGCCAATATGCAATATTTCTCACTATGTAAAGATCCAAGGTAATTTGTTCTCTTAATCCTGGCCTTTGTACTTTGATTGCAACGATCTCTTCATTTTTTAATTTAGCTTTATGCACTTGCCCTAAAGAAGCAGCGGAAATTGGTTCTTTATCAATTTCTAAAAAAATCTCATCTAATTTGTGTCCTAAATCTTCTTCTATTAATTCCATAGCTTTATCTCCATCAAATCCAGGGAGTTGATCCTGTAATTCAGATAATTCTTCTAGAAGAATCCCCGGTATTATATCTGGTCTTGTTGATAAAGCTTGACCTGCTTTAACAAATGCAGGTCCAAGTTCTACTAACAAATTTGTTAATTCTCTTGCCCTAAATCTTGCTTGGAATTCATTTTTCAGTCTTCCAGTTAATTTATCCCATCCAACAGAGAAGATGTAAGCAAAAATAGGTATAAGTGTTTGCCAAAGTCTTTTTAAAAGTCTTTTAGGATTTTTCTTGTAAA
>CABYNZ010000033.1 GCA_902520485.1 uncultured Prochlorococcus sp.
CTTTCATTAAGAACAAATCCTGACGAGTATCTAAGATATTTATATACAGATTGTAGCTCTATTGAAAAAGTATTTAAAGGGTTCCCATTATCTGAGTCTTTTTATAGATTTCTAGGTTTTTTATCTCTTAAGACAATTAATCCAAGATTTAGTATATATTTTATATCTTATGGAATAATGTTCTTATGTTTAAACTATTCATTAAAACTTTATCGACTCGAATTGCAATATAGGATAATTCCAATTGCTTTTTATTTATCTCATTATTTTCTATCACTTTCATACATTGCAATAAGGGGTGGAGTAGCAAATTGTATTGCCTTTCTCTCGATTTCTATTTTATTAAATAAAAATAATTTTAAAATTGCCTCAATATTTGCTCTTCTAGGATTTTTTATCCATCTTCAAATAATACCTTTTTTATTCATAGGATTTGCTTCCTACTATGTAAAGGATATTCCTATTTTTAAAAGCAAGTTTTTTTTGACTTTTATATTTCCCTCTTTCGTTATTTTAGGCTTTAATTTAAGGTCAATTGTTGAAGAATTAATTTTCAATTTTTTAAGCTCTTCGATAAATCTTGACCCAAAGTATTTAACTTATTTAATTACTGATATTTATGGATATCAAATTAATATTTTTAGCATCACTTTAATATTTTCTTTTTCTCTACAAATTTTTCTTATTTTTATTTTTATTTACTTTTTAAAAATTCAAGATCCTAATTTTAAGTTTGCCTTAATAATGTCATTTTTATACCCAATTATATTGATAATTTTTTCAAATATAGCCATATATGCTTATAGATTTGCTTCAACATTTGTTTTATTTAACTTACCTCTGATAGGCTTGGCCTCAAAAAAAATGCACCTTTCTCTTTTTTTTAAAAAAAAAGTAAGAATATCTTTTCTTTTAATAATCGGAATAATTGGTACTTTACTTTTTTATAACGTTATTTATTTAGAGAAATTTTCTACATTTAGTTTTACTTTTGAAGCATCAGAAGATTATTTAAGAGAATTCAAATAATCTATTGAAAAAATCTTTTAATAAAAAACAAAACTATATTTATATAACGTGTTGATGATAGCCCTTATATCAGAAGTTAATGTATAGGAAGCACAAACTTTCCAAGCTAATTATTCGATTACTTCCCTTGTTGCGGGAAGTATTTAATATAAGTAAAAATAGCTGGGCATATTAGATCCATTACTTACTTTTAAGTAAAAAACGATATTAAGTAATAGGACTTAAATAATATTGATAATAAAAAACTTGGAATCAAAGCTTTGTAAAAAATGCTTAATATGGATTTATAGATTATAAGTATCAACTAAAATTAGAAATAGATTGATAAGTTCTTGAATGTCATGTTACTTTCCAATACCACCAAACTTTTTAGTAGATAAATCAAGTAATAGTTTTGTATCATCCTCAATTACAGTACTAAATTATCCCTCTAATTTCCTTAAAAAGAACTATGGAAAATTAAAAAAAAAAGATCTTTATTTCTCTATTTATTCGATTAATAATCAATTATGGAATAAGGTCGAAGAGTATTGTTGTTCTTTTGGAGAAACAATTGAAATGCATAGGCACAAAATTACATCAGATAATGAATGTATTCTTGTTGCTGTTCCTTCTATAAATAAGAATAATCCCGAAAAGAGTAATGAACTTCCAGTTCCTTACTCAGTTAGATTGGATAAATCACTGATTGCAGAAAGAGCATCTTTTAATTTTAAAATTAAAGATTCATCTACTTATTATCAAGGTGAATATCCTTATAAAATGACAACTATAAATAAAGGAACTTTTGCTACCTTTGATAGCCTTAGACTAGATAATGATGAGTACACTAAAACCTATTTATTAACAATGAATATTAGTAAATATTCAGTTAACAGGAAAAAGCATTTAATTGAAATATATGATCCTTATACACAAAAAGTAGATCAAGAAATCACAGTAGAATCAAATTCATTTAAGCATAATTTGTTAACCAAAAAATCTTCTATTCCTAGCTCTTTTACAAATTTGCGTGCAATTTCATGCAATACATCTATCTTTATCCCATTATTTTTAAGTTGTAAGATTGATAATAATTTTGTAAATCTTACTGTTGAGCATACTCATCCACCAGGTAGTTTCTATTGGGGGGAGAAAAGAAATGCCAGAAGGTTGTATAAAAAAAACTGGGTAAGATTATGAAGATAACTAAGAGTTTATATCAATCTTTATCTCTTATTAAGTCCTACTATAAAGAAAGGTATCTTAAGCCATACGCTCTAGATTCAAGATTATTTCCTAATGAACAATATTCTGATTTCTTTTTATATTGTAATAATGCTTTTAGAAATAGATTCGTTGCTGAAAATAGCTATGCACTCCTTTTAAGAAAAAAAATTGACATAATTCATAGATTTGATTTTTTCAATAAGTATGGATCATATATAGATAATTATCAGTTTAAGGATTCAAATTTTTATTCGAATATTATACTGCCAAAATTTGAATCAATTAATGATAAATATCTCTCGTTTACTCACAAAACTATACTTTTAAATGACGATGATTATTATCCTAATATTAAAGAAAAAATTTCCTTTCAACATAGAGGATATAGTATCATCTACAGATTTCCTAACTCCTTAGGAAGCGTAGTTCATGGCAATTTTGGAGGAATAGATGTAAGTAGAAGTATTTCTTGTAAAGCTATAATCAGAAATCAAAAATTTATTTATACCCCTGTATATAGTTTCAATAATAGTTCAAAATATGATTTATTTTTTAATAACCCAACATCTACTAATTTATCAATAAAAATCATAATGAATTCAAATACTTCTTGTTATGATAATCAAACTATATCAAAAATAATTCCTTCTCTAGGGAACTCCTTTTTACAATTATCTGATTATAAGGGAACTATTTCTTTTGAATCTTGTATGCCATCTTGTAGAGCTTTAATAATTACGGATCCGGAAGGAACATTCAATAATTATGATATTTTTCATTCTTGATGATTTCATTAAATTCAGATAATTATTTTAAAAATCTTAATTAGAATTCAAAATTAAATACTTATTTTCAAAATTTGAATAAATAAACGGATTAAGCCTTATTTAAAAATAAACTTATACACTCTCATGAAATACAATTAAGGACAAAAAACAGATTTTTCCTATTTCTATAGTATTCATAAATTATGCTTTATTATGTATAAACCCTAATAGATGAATAAGTAGAATTTACTTAAACCTCAAATTATCCTTATGTAATTACAGATTAGTGACAGATTGTTTTAAGATTTTTATTCCTTAAAGTCAACTTTAAAATAAGGAAAATGAGCAAAGATTTCCCAAATTTAATATTAGTATTGGATACGAAGATGATGATAATATTAGGGTATTACTAAATTTATCTTTAATGTAAATTAAGAGAAAACTTCTAAGTCAGAATAACATTTTCAAACTAAAATTAGAAAGATTCAATTAAATTTCATGAAATATTCAAGTTACTCTACTTTAAAAAAATGTTAAAAAGGCTAGTTAGCGTATACAAGTATTTATATTCTATTGAGGCATTTAATAAATATGAAAATACTTTTAAAAAAATAAGCCATGAATATAAGCTGACTAATAAAAAGCCACTTAATAGATCAAAGCAAAGTCTAAGAATTAGTTTTTTCTTTTCGAGGTTGTTAAATTTTGCCAACTTAAAGTTATTTAGCGTAGGAAGTTATGATACAAAAACGTCATTAGTTTCACAGTACTTAGCATCACCATATATAGGTTTTAGAAGGTTACTTCTTTGGTTGATCCATAAACTTGACTCTATTATTCCTCTCCCAATTGGAGAAAGGATGGGATGTGAAGCGCCGAGAACTATAAATTATGGAGCCCTTGAAATTAATACCTATACAGCTACTGATGGCATAGATAAACGCTGTAGGATGTGGAAAAGAAGTGCTCTAACATCAATTTTAGAAACATTACTCACCATAAATGATATTAAAAATACCAAGATTAATTTTCTTGAAATTGGAGCTGCTTCAGGAGTAGTTAGTCTATTTCTTGCAAAGTGGTTAAAGTCAAAAAATATTTCTTATGAGATAATCTGCATTGAGCCTAATTTTGATAATGTTGCTTTCTTAGAAGATTCCGCATTAAGAAATAAATTAAATATTAAGATCTTACCTCTTGCTTATGGGTTAAAAAATAAATGGATTGAATTTACAAATGTTGGTTCTAAGGGATTAGTTGGAGAAAAAGCTCAGAAATATAATAATTCAGAAAATATTGATTCTTTAATAATAAAGAAACCAATGTCAGAAATTAACTTTCTTAGCTCATATTTTGGCGACCCTTATTTTTGTTATATAGATGCTCTTCTAAATGAAGAGATGATTATTAAGGATATTTTAGAAAAAAATGACAACATTAAATATTTTTTAATTGAATTCGATAATGGATTACCCGATGAAATAAGAAATTTGTTCAATAATAAAAATTATAAAATCCTAGAAAAAGCAGGAGACAATTTTTTATTTTCAAAAATCTAAAAAGTTTTCATAGAGAAAAATATTATTATATGGTACATAAAAAAATATCAGCCATCAATTTTTCCCTTAAAAGAAAAGAATTTTCATGAATGAAGATCATTTAAATTATTTTTATAATTTCTCATTAATTTTTTGACTATTTGACTTTATTAAATTTATATTTCATAATAATTTAAAAAATAAAATGGGAGACACAGGTCAAAACATTTCTGCAAGTAATGCAAACTGGACATTTTCTGGAGATGTTGCTAAAACATTTGGAAAACATGTAAGCAATTCAGTTCCTCTATATGCAGAAGGACAAAAACTAATTACAGAGTTTAGTGACTTTTTTGTTGGTAAAAATGAGAAAGTATACGATTTGGGTTGCTCAACAGGTTCTCTTACAAAACTACTTGCAGATAGACATAAATTTCATAATGTCGAAATAATTGGTATAGATATAGAAGAAAAAATGATAGAGGAGGCAATAAAAAAAAATTCATCTGAAAACATAAATTACTTAACAGAAGATATAGTTTCATTTACATTAGAGCCCACTAATTTTATAAGTGCCTACTACACAATGCAGTTTATATCTCCTTCAATAAGGCAATTCTTATTTAATAAAATATATGATTCATTGAATTGGGGTGGTGCTTTAGTTATTTTTGAAAAAGTAAGAGCATCAGATGCAAGATTTCAAGATTATTTTTCACAGCTGTATCAAGAATATAAGTTAAATAATAATTTTACAGCTGATCAAATAATATCAAAATCAAAAAGTTTGAAACGAGTATTGGAACCATTTTCTTCAGAAGCAAATATTGATTTAATGAAGCGTGCAGGATTTAAGGACATAATAACAATTCAAAAATATCTTTGTTTTGAAGGATTTCTAGCAATTAAATAATTTTTAAATTTATTTTGAAATCATAAAAATTTTTGAATTAGATTTTTTAATTTTATTTTTAGAATATTATAGTCATCAATTAATTTTTATTTTCTTATGGCTTTATTAGTTAATTTCTTTTGTTTTAAATAAGTTGAAACTTTTTTATTTTTCTTTTCTTTAGATTCAAATAACCCCCATATCTCAGTCTCAAAACCACTTGCTATAGATGATAGACCGCACTTTGATAACAAAGCAATAAAAGTATCTGGGGAGAAATAATGTAAATGAACGGGTCTGAAAAAATCAGTTCTTACTGGATTTTTTCCAATATGATCAATATTAGGAACTACTATATAAGCTAAGCCTCCTTTTGCTAAACTTTTCTGAATTTGTTCTAGAACAAATATTGGTCTTTTATCATTAGTTCTTTAAGAGATTCAATTGGTAAGAATCCATTATGATCATAATATTTTTTTAATTGAGGAAGGGAATAACCATAGCGATAAAGAATACCCTGCGGCACGTGATAAGCGGAACTTCCTGAGTCTTCATCTATATGAATCTTTCTAATTCCTTCAATCTTTACTCTATTGTTGGTCGCTGAATTAATAAATGATGGTTCACCATCAATATTTTTGCTGGGTTTTTTACTAAAAATAAATGCGATGGTTTTAGAAGTTCTAGAACTTATTTTTAAATCAACATTACAAGAAATAGTTTTTAGTTTTTCTTCTATTAACGTAATCGTTTCTTCACTTGACTCTAATCCATATATTGGGATCATTTGAGGTAACTGTTCAAAATCAACTTCAAAACCTATTAGAGAATATAAAAAATTATCCATATTATCAATTTCATAAAAAAATTCTGATTTTTTATAGTTTTTTACAGCAGCTTGTCCCATACTTGAAATGATCCAAAGTTGAGTATCTTTATTATTTTCTGCATACTTTATCAGAGATTTAATATAGTAAATAGTTGATTTCATAGCTTCATCTATTTCATACTTATATCTTTTTATCCATTTTTCAGAACTTATTTTTGTTGGATAATGATTTGGGAATTTAGCCTCCCAAAATCTATGCATGGATGAAGCGACGTGATTAGTAAAGAAATTTGAATAATCTGGATTTGATTTATTCAAAAGGGACATATATGTATCAAAAAGGATATCAGACTGTAAAATTCTTCTCCTAGTCTTAGTCCACGGGAAAGGAATTTCAATCGCTAATTGTTTAAATGCACAGAACAAACCACGAAAGTGATAAGCATGTTTTAGGTATGATTTAAGTGCCCCTAATAGGTATTTAAATCTTGGAATACTTTTATCAACTATCCTTGCTGATTTTCTTGACATTGATAAATTAAGTTTTTGAAAATCATTAAGGGTTGAAGGCTTACACTCTGAGTGTTTAGCAAAAGCTTCGGGTACAAAAAAAGAATACTTTTTATGTTGACAAATTGGAACAGAACCTGAATGCATTGATCCAAATACTCCAACACGATAACCTTGATTTGAAAGTTCATCCATGATGGTGGGATATAGATCATTTTGTCTTGAACATTCTTGGTTAATATCACTAATTTCGTGGACATGATGGCTTACTCCTCTATGCACTGAACTCCAAGTAACCCATGGGTGTAAGTGGCCTCTATCATTTGAAATAGTTGGTGAATAAATAAAATCTGCTTTATTATCTCTTTTGATTTTAGGCAAGAATTCGATCATTATTTCGTTAGGCACTTCATTTAACTCTAAGCAGATAATTCTAGACATATTGCAAAAAAATTCCTTTCTTAATTCATTTATACCACTTTTTCTAGTTTAAAAATAATTTAAGAAAAAAAGATTTTTACATTTAAATTTTAAAATAAATAAAGAAAATTCATTTAATAAACCTTAAAAATTATATTAATGAAAATTTAGGTAATTATTTTTTTTAGCGATGCTTGAAGCTGCGTCTACTCTTGCTGCTTCAATTTCTTGTTGTCTTGAATGATAACCAGAATTAAATCCTAAATAACTTGCAACTGCTGGTTGATGTTTTTCAATGATAAATTTAGCTGTCATTGTTAGCTTAATTGGGTCAAAAGGTTGACCCCATTTTCTTTCAGGAATCATGCTTTTTTTAAACTCATAATTCTCTAATAATTTGTTCTCAAGTCCTTGAGCTTCAGCTTCAACCTTTTCTTGATTTTGAAAAGATTGGCTTATTTTGTGATTGAGTTCTTCAGGATCAAACATAGGAAAAACTATTAAATACTTACCTATAATATATACCCTATTTATCATATTTAGCTATACTAAAAGCGTTGCAAGAACTGCAATTTGCCGTAACTTAAGCTGCTGCAACCAGCCCTTTTTTTATTACAAAATATAATTAATAAATATACTAGATGCAATTGATATCAATGAGTTTACTGACTTCTAAATGCTTGGACAATTCTGCTCTTATGTCTGCTCTCAGCTATGTTAAAATACTTTCATAGACCCTGTAATTGCCAGTATTTGCATAGCTTTTGGCTACTGCATGGCATGCAGGGGGTCAGCGGTTCAAATCCGCATGGCTCCATCAAAATTTTCACTAGTTATGCTAATTAGTATAACCATTTCGCTATGACAAAAATAATTGTTTTTATAAGGTAAATTATGGTTAAATATGTCTCATAGCCACTAACCCTTGCAAAAAGGTAAAAGGGGGATATGGAAAAAAGTTTTATTTATCAATATATTTGTGCATACTTCTCTAAATCAAATTTAACAAAATAAGATATTGTTTAAGCAAATCTTACTCAAAATTTAAAATTATCTTTAAAACAAAAAAAATTAAAACTATTTACAAACATATAAAAAAAAAATTATCAAAAAAAGTTATATTAAAAAAATAAAAAACTTTCCTTAAATGAAAGAAACTTTGCCTCCTTTTGAATTCTTAAATTTATTGAGTTGTCCAATTTGCTTTGATACAAAATTTAAAAATAAAGAGAAAACTATAAAATGTCAAAAATGCAATAATGAGTTTAAATTTGAAAATAATGAAACTGTAGTTTTTGAAGAGGTTTATAAAATTGATTCTTCTGCTAAGACTAATAAATTTGCGAAATTACCTGATAATAAAAGGGCCAAGAATTGGAGAGATTTAAATTCTACAGAAATTTATAATTGGTCAAAAAGTTTAAAAAAGAGCGATTACCTTCTTGATTTAGGTTGTGGACCTTGTACAAACTATAACTTTTTAAAACATGCCAAAACTATACTTATTGATGGTGGTAAGTTTGACAATATAAATATAGTTTGTAACTTCGAAAAAAAAATATGTATTAAAGATAATTCTATAGATAAAATTCTTCTCTCAAATGTCCTTGAACATATTTATAACCCATTTTTTCTTTTCTCTGAAATGCATAGAGTTTTAAAAATAAATGGAGAATGTTTGATAATAGTACCTTTCACAATAAAGCATCATCAAGAACCCTTTGATTTTAATAGGTACACCAAATATTTCCTGGAGAGATTATCAAAAGAATCTAATTTTAAAATAATTCGTATTAAAGAAATAGGAAGTTTATCGAATATTATTGGAACTGCTTTAATAACTCAAATAAAATATAAAGAATATTCAAAAAACCGAGGGATTAAAGGTAATATAATTAATCTTCTTAGAAAAATTATTTATTTGATGTACAATTTGGATAGGAAATTAAGTGGGGAAGAGCAAGCAACTAAAAAATGGCCTCAAGGTTTTTTACTTCAGATAAGGAAAATTTAATTAATAAAAATAGAAAGAAAGTAAAATGATATTTTTATTTATCTTATTACAAAATAAGTTAGGCTTGGTATGTAGATAATGATCAATGAAATAGATATTTAAAAACACCTATCAAAGAAACAAAGGGTAATTTTGTCTTTTTTATTCTTAATATTGTTATCACCTGCGACCAATTTAGCCAAAATAGTTTAAATAAATACTTGTTATAGCTTAATTAAGTACCTATATGGTATGCAGGGACAGGGATCCACCTGTTCGAGTCTGCTTAGATCTATAAAAATTTAAGTTAGCTATACCAATTAGTTAGGTCAATAGTCCACAATAATCTGTATCGGGTTAATGGATAAATATAGATAATTATAGTTTCTCTGCGAGCTACCCTGAGAGCCTCACCCTTGCAAATATCTTTTAGGGATTTATTGTAACTATAATTCTTACAGGCTATGCCAAAGCAGATCTGCGAAAAGAAATTACAAGAATCTGTGAAGGGACAAAAATGATTTAGTTGTCTGCTCAAGGTATAAAAATAAAAATTTTTTTGATAGAGTTTATGAAATTTAATTTAAAATTGATTTATAAAAAACTTGTATCATAAACCTAATAACATAATTT
>CABYNZ010000034.1 GCA_902520485.1 uncultured Prochlorococcus sp.
TAACAAAGATCTTTTTCAGCTTTAGTCAAATTGACTGTTATGTTTTTGTTTTCGGCCTTTTTATAAAATTCTTTGAGTGTCTTTTTATCAACTAGATAATGTTCCTTCGAAATCGCTGGTCCTATTGCAACAAGTAAGTTATCTCTAGATGTACCTAAATTATCGAAAATTTTAACCAGATTTTTTATTATTTTTTTTTCTAAACCTTTTCTTCCACAATGCAACGTTGCTACGTTTCTTGTCCTTTTATCTGCAAAAAATATTGGCATACAATCAGCTGTATAAACCCATAAGTTTTGATTCCATTTATTACCAACAAGACCATCTGCATCCGTCTTAATCCCTTCTTCCGAATGAGATCCAAATACTATCACATTACTATGAATTTGATTGGAAACACAATTTATGTAATTTTCATTAAAGTGATTCCCTAATAATTGAAGAGATTTCTCAGAACTTGAATTCGTAAAATATGCATGTTTGAAATTATTTTGACTAAGGATAGGTGATGAATAATACTCAAATCTTTTGTTCTGAATAAAAATTTTAGTTTTTGAGAAATATATTTCTTTGTATGGAATAGTTCCTGCTCCTAAGCTGAATTTATGAAATTAATTCAATATCTCTCAAGATCCAGAATCCAGCAAATTTTTCGATGTATGGCGTTGACTGTATGGAAATAAATTGATAACCAAAAGAATTATTTTTATTATCTAAAAACTTTGTACTCAAAATGTTTGCATCTTTTTCTGGCAAATCAGTTACCAGCCACTTATCGTTTTCTGAAGCTTCAAGTATGAGTTGGTTCTTATTGATGATTAATTTAATAGGTTCTAAACAACTGAACCATGCAGAAAGCGCTAGAGATCTATCTTTGCTAAAAAGTCTTAATCCTGGAACTAAGTAATTATCATCTAATTCTTGCTGTATTGGGAAAATATCTCCAAATTCCATAGGCCAATTTTTTGCTGATTTTAGTTCGCCAATTGATATTTCAGAGATGGTTAAAGCATCACCCCTCACTGCTTCTGGTAGAGGTTGAGGAGAGTTTTCCATTTGGGAAGTAAAAGTAGGAGCTAGTACCCCTCTTACATAACCTTTTTCCTTTGGATAAATCTCTTTTTCAAGAAATTCGATTCTATCGAATAAATCGTAAGTTCTTCTACTTACAAGAGCTTCAATACTTACCGCCTCAAGAGATTTCTTAATGATCGATTTCATTGACGACCTCCAGAATCGAACTATAGAAGGTTTCGCCCACCCTTGTTTTTTTGCTTCACTTACTGCTTCATTTAGTGCCTTTGTGAGCCATACTGAATTTACTTCATTGGCAGGGCATTTTTTATTCCAAAGAAAAATATCTTCTGTCTTATAACTTCTTGTAGAGCAAATAATTAATTCCCATCTTTTTTTTCCATTTGATTCAATAATTGGTCTCGAGTAGAAGTCTAATTCCCAATCTGAAATTTTTAATTTAAGACTTGACTCCATTTTTTGATTGATGTTCATTTATCTTGTTCTTTTTTATCGAAGAGTGCTTTAGTTTTTAGAGCTCTCTCTTTGGCTTCTTGCATAACTTTTTGCTTATCAATAATTAATTCTCCAGCAGAGTTTTCTAGGAGTGCTGTATTGAGACCGATGCGCCCTTTTTCGAGGTCAATTTCAGATATTAAAGCTTTTATTATTTCCCCTTCTCTAAAAACTTCTCTTAAAGAACGAATCGATCCATTTGTTAGTGAGGATTGATGAAGAAGTCCACTAGCTCCACCTAAATCTATAAAGAAGCCATATGGTTTTACTGCTAAAACTTCTCCTTCAATTAATTGCCCTAATTCTAAACTTGTAAGTTTAGAGACTAATGATGCTTTCTTTTCAGAGAGAACTAATTTTCTGGATTCTGGATTCACCTCAAGAAAAGCTACTTTTAGAGTTTTGCCAACAAAAGATTGATAGTCTTGACCATCTTCAAGTTGGGATCTTGGGATAAATCCTCTTAATCCATCTACATCACAAGTAAGACCACCTCTGTTAAATCCATTGATTAAAACGTTAATTAATTCTCCATTTTTTGCCGAACTTGATACTTTTTCCCAACTTTGCCTAAGAATTAATGCCCGAGCGCTCACTGTTACCATCCCATCAGCATTTTGTTCTTTGATAACCAAAACTTCCATTTCAAGGCCTATAGAAAATTTTTCTTTAAAGTTAGTTATGACACCCAAACCACATTCTTTTTTGGGCATATAACCAGGGGCTTTCCCACCAATATCAACATATAGTCCATCACTTTCGATTGCTATAACCTTACCTGAAATTGTTTCTCCTGTAGCCCCAATTGGCTCATTTGCATTTAAAGCCTCCAAAAAAGCACTTTCATCAAAATCAAATTCATCAACTGTTCTTTCAAATTGAAAATCTGTGTTTTGCTCAGGAAGATTAATGGGTCTATTTAACTCTTGTTGAGGAATATCAAAATCGTTGGTATTTACATTACTGTCCTCAATTTCTTTTGCCGAATCATCTTTAATGATTTGAGGTTTGATTGCGATATTTTCTTTTTTAATATCTTCTAGCGAATTGGTTTGCTCATTATCTAGGTTTTGAGATTTTTTTTGAGTATCTTTCTTGCTTATGTGAAGTACCTGAATAGGTTTTTTATTGCCCTTTGGTTGGATATTATCTTGGGCATTTTTATTACTGACTCCCATCGTAGGTAAAATAAGAATAATTAATTATTAACATACTCTAAATGTTAGTACTCAAAATTAAAATTAATGAACTTTAAACCAATACCTAATAAATTTGAATATTTAAATTGGCAGGAAATTGAGTGTGTTGCAAAAAACAAAAGATCAACAGTGATTTGGCCATTCGGCGCTGTTGAGCAACATGGGCCGCATTTGCCTCTTGCTACAGACAGTATTTTTGTTGATGAAATTATTAGTGAAGTTTTTAAATTAGTCTCTGCCGATATTCCATTAAAAAAACTTCCAACCCAATATATTGGTTTTTCTCCAGAACATAAGGGTTTCGCCGGGACAATTTCACTTTCCTCAAATTTAATAACCTCAATGATAAAGGAAGTCGGGGGTCAATTATCTGAAATGGGTTTTAAAAGATTGATATTAATTAATGGACATGGAGGTCAAATTTCACTATTAAATACAGCTGCAAGAGAGCTAAGAAGTGTGGCACCAGGGATGGCAGTTTTCCCTTGTTTCTTATGGAGTGGTGTGAATGGATTGAGTGAATTGTTAACAAAAACTGAGATTGAGGATGGGCTTCATGCTTCTTTAGCTGAAACAAGTTTAATGCTGGCTTTGAAACCAGAGTTAGTAGGTGATGAACGCCCAAATGAGGGTTATAAATTAGAGATCCCTGAAGGTTGGAGTCTAGAGGGCAATGCTCCAACTGCTTGGCTTACTGACGACTTTAGTAAATCAGGTGTTATTGGAGATAGTAGAGGAGCAAATGAGTCTTTAGGAAAAAATTTAAAGGAATTATTGATTAATCATTGGTTTAAATTGATTATGAATCTGATGCAATCAGATTGGCCAAACAATTCTTAAATAAGTTATGAGTAAAAAATGTCACTTAACAATTGAAAATATTTTCATGATATTTAAATAAACTCTCTATAATCATGTAATATTCATGCATAATGAGCTAAAGATTACTGACATGCAAACTCTAGAATCAAATAAAAAGGCTATTGAGGAATCAACTAATCCGATTTCTTTAGATTTACCCGATTTCACTACAGATTCTTACAAGGATGCATACAGCAGAATAAATGCAATTGTTATTGAGGGAGAGCAAGAGGCTCATGATAATTACATTTCAATAGCAACTTTAATTCCAAATGAATTAGAGGAGTTAACTAAATTGGCCAGAATGGAAATGAAGCATAAAAAGGGCTTTACAGCATGCGGAAGAAATTTAGGTGTAGTAGCTGATATGGAATTTGCTAAAAAATTCTTCTCTAAATTACATGGTAATTTTCAAGTTGCTCTTGAAAAAGGAAATTTAACAACATGTCTTTTAATACAAGCTATCTTAATTGAAGCATTTGCAATTTCTGCTTATAACGTCTACATAAGAGTTGCTGATCCTTTTGCAAAAAAAATAACAGAGGGAGTTGTTAAAGATGAATATCTTCATTTAAATTATGGTCAAGAGTGGCTTAAAGAGAATTTATCTTCTTGTAAAGAGGAATTAATGGAAGCTAATAAGGTTAACCTTCCGTTAATTAAAAAGATGTTAGATGAAGTGGCAGATGACGCATCAGTTTTAGCTATGGACAGAGAAGAATTAATGGAAGAATTTATGATTGCTTATCAAGATACATTGATGGAAATAGGTTTAGATAATAGAGAAATTGCAAGAATGGCTATGGCAGCCATCGTCTAATTACATTTCTAATTAATTAAGGATTTTAATAATTAATCAATCCTATTTAAGTAGTTACCTCTGTGCTATTGTTCATAACATCGTATAGAAACCATTTATAAATTTTAAATGTTTGGGTTAATAGGCCACTCAACCAGTTTTGAAGATGCAAAAAGAAAAGCTTCGATGCTAGGCTTTGATCATATTGCTGATGGTGACTTAGATGTTTGGTGTACTGCTCCTCCTCAGCTTGTTGAAAATGTAGAAGTTAAGAGTGCTACTGGAATATCTATTGAAGGTTCTTATATAGATTCGTGCTTTGTTCCTGAAATGCTTTCTAGGTTCAAAACGGCTAGAAGAAAAGTACTAAATGCTATGGAACTAGCTCAGAAAAAAGGGATTAACATTACCGCTTTAGGAGGATTTACTTCTATTATTTTTGAGAATTTTAATCTTCTACAGCATAAACAAATTAGAAATACTTCATTAGAGTGGGAAAGGTTTACTACCGGCAATACTCATACTGCCTGGGTTATTTGTAAGCAACTAGAAATAAATGCGCCTCGCATTGGGATAGACCTTAAAAAAGCAACTGTCGCTGTAATTGGTGCTACAGGTGATATTGGTAGTGCTGTTTGTAGATGGCTTATCAATAAAACTGGGATTTCAGAACTTCTTATGGTAGCAAGACAACAAGGACCACTAGAGCGGTTACAAAAAGAATTAGATGGCGGCACCGTAACAAGCTTAAATGAGGCATTGCCTCAGGCTGATATTGTTGTATGGGTTGCCAGTATGCCTAAAACTATTGAAATTGATACAGTTAACTTAAAAAAACCATGTTTAATGATTGATGGTGGATACCCCAAAAATCTTGATGAGAAATTTCAGGGTGAAAATATTCATGTTTTAAAAGGAGGTATAGTTGAGTTTTTCAATGATATTGGTTGGAATATGATGGAACTTGCGGAAATGCAAAACCCTCAGCGAGAGATGTTTGCTTGTTTTGCAGAAGCTATGATTTTAGAATTTGAAAAGTGTCATACAAACTTTAGTTGGGGAAGAAATAACATTTCTCTTGAAAAAATGGAGTTTATTGGAGCAGCTTCTTTAAAGCATGGTTTTTCTTCGATTGGACTTGATAAGCAGCCTAAAGTATTAACTGTATAAATTATGGCTAAACGTTACCTCCTTGACTTTGAGAAGCCTCTTGTTGAACTTGAAAAACAAATAGAGCAAATTAAAGAATTAGCTAGAGATTCAGAAGTAGATGTAAGCCAACAGCTTCTACAGCTTGAAACCTTGGCTGCTAGGAGAAGAGAAGAAATATTTAAATCTCTCACCCCTGCGCAAAAGATTCAGGTAGCTAGGCATCCTCAAAGACCTAGTACTTTGGACTTTGTTCAAATGTTTTGTGATGATTGGATCGAATTACATGGAGACAGAAATGGTGGCGATGATATGGCACTAATTGGGGGGATAGGTTCGATAAATAATAGACCAGTGCTAATGTTAGGGCATCAGAAAGGAAGAGATACAAAAGAAAATGTAGTAAGAAACTTTGGGATGGCAAAGCCAGGAGGTTACAGGAAAGCTCTTAGATTAATGCAGCATGCAAATAGATTCTCTTTGCCAATTCTTACATTTATTGATACTCCTGGAGCTTATGCTGGTTTAAAAGCTGAAGAACAGGGCCAAGGTGAAGCGATTGCAAGAAACCTGCGAGAGATGTTTGGATTGAAAGTCCCTATTGTGGCTACTGTTATTGGAGAAGGAGGTTCAGGAGGCGCACTTGGAATAGGTGTTGCCGATAGGTTACTAATGTTTGAACACAGTGTTTACACAGTTGCGAGTCCCGAAGCATGTGCATCAATTTTGTGGAGAGATGCTGCGAAGGCACCAGAAGCTGCATCAGCACTTAAAATTACAGGTAAAGATCTACTTAAATTGGGGATAATAGATGAGGTATTGCCAGAACCTTCTGGTGGGAATAATTGGGCTCCTTTAGATGCTGGCAATACACTAAAACAGGCTATTGAGAAACACCTTAATGCTTTACTGAAAATGCCTGAAGACGAATTAATTGAGGAAAGATATAAAAAATTTAGGGTTTTAGGTAAATTTATCGAAGCAAACAATATTGAGGAGATTTATAGTGAAATCCCCCAAAAAACTGAATAAATTGAAACTAGCTTTTATAACAGGTGCTACGAAAGGTATTGGTAGATCTACCGCAATTACTTTTGCTAATGCTGGCTGGGATTTAATTTTACTCTCCAGGAATATGGATTTAATGGAAAAACTAAAGAGCGAACTTTTGACTACTAAATCAAAAATCAGCCTTATAAAATGTGACTTATCAAATCCTCAAGAAATTGAGCATTGTGTTGAAGATGCAATTGAGAAGTATGGTTGTCCTTCAGTCTTGATCAATAATGCCGGTTGTGCATTTAATGGGCCTTTAGTTGAGATGGATCTAGGCCAATGGGAACAAACTATTCAATTAAACCTCACGAGTGTTTTTCAAATTTGCAGTTCCATAATTCCTCAAATGAGAAAAAATGGTGGTTTAGTTATTAATGTTAGTAGTCATGCCTCCTATAATGCATTCCCTCAATGGGGAGCTTATTGTGTTTCAAAATCTGCACTTGCAATGTTTACTAAATGCTTGAGGGAGGAGGAGAGATCTAATTCAATAAGAGCATGCACAATAACTTTAGGTTCAGTAAATACTCCTCTTTGGGACTCAGAATCTATCAATGCTGATTTTGATAGAACTTCCATGCTCTCCTCAAGCGAAGTATCAGATACTATTCTCTATATGGCTCAACAACCTGAATCACAAATGATTGAAGACTTAACTTTAATGCCCTCTGGAGGAGCTTTTTAAACATTCTTTTTCTTTTCTTAATCCTTAAAAAGTGATTTTTTTTAGGGCTAAGGGAACCCGATTAAACAAGAGAATGTGATATAATGTATAAGCAATTAAGCTTTAGGAAGATACAGTTAATTAAGTTGCGTACAACTTTCTGTCAAGAATTTTATGACCTCTACATTACCCAACGATGATATTAGAAACTTTGACGACCAGATTACTAATAAATTAATCTCCGAAATTATAAGAGACAGAATCAAGAATTCTGGAACCAGATTTAGTGCCAACGATAACATTGCAGATTTTATAAATCCTGGAGAATTAGAGATTTTAGAAAGAGAAGTTGCCTCAAGAGTTAAGGACTTACTAAAGTCCCTAATAATAGATGTTGAAAATGATCATAATACTCAAGAAACTGCTGAAAGAGTCTCAAAAATGTATTTAAATGAAGTTTTTAAAGGAAGATATCATCAACAACCTAAAGTTACAAGTTTCCCAAATGACAAGAATCTTGATGAGATTTATACAGTCGGCCCAATTTCTGTTAGATCTGCATGCTCGCATCACTTAGTTCCAATTCTTGGAGAGTGTTGGATAGGTATTAAACCTGGGAATAAAGTCATAGGACTTTCAAAATTTGCTAGAGTTGCTGATTGGGTTTTTTCGAGACCTCATATTCAGGAAGAAGCTGTAATGATTCTTGCAGATGAAATCGAAAAACTATGTGAACCTAAAGGTTTAGGAATTATTGTAAAGGCCCAACATTATTGTATGAAGTGGAGGGGAGTCAAAGAACCAAATACAAGTATGATTAATTCAGTGGTAAGAGGCGATTTTAGGCACGATTTAAGTTTAAAACAAGAATTTTTTGAGCTTGTAAAACAGCAGTCCGCTACTAATAATTACTAATACCTTTTTAAAAACTTAAAAAGTTCTTCTGTTTTTTTAATATCTTTTAAACCCGGAGAAATTTCAATACTACTAGAAATATCTAGCCCATCAGGTTTGATATCTGTAAGGATTTCATCAATCCATTCAATTGATATCCCACCTGCTAACCACCAAGGCTTACTAAATTGTATATTTTTTAAATAAGTAGATTTTATTTTTTTTCCTGAACCTCCATAAGTTTCTTTATTCCAAGAATCAAGAAGTATCGCATCTACAAAATCCTCAAAAGGTTTAATTTTATCTATGTCCTTTGCCGTTTTTATTCTGAAAGCCTTCCATAGGCTAATATTGGGAATTTTTTCCCTTATTTTTTTGCAGTAATCAATATCTTCATCTCCATGTAATTGAATGATAGTTTCACTTGGTTTTCCTAAGAAATTTTTAATAATTAAGTCTATTGGACAATTTTGTACAACTGATACCCTCTCGATTTTTGGACAAAACCTTTCTAAGGTTTTAAAGATTTTTTTCTTAATTTCAGCTGATACATATCTTGGTGACTCTTCCACTGAAATAATGCCGATTGCATGCGCTCCTAATTTTGAGACCTGAAGAGCTTGTTCTTCTGACGTAAGGCCACAAATTTTAATTAAAGTATTAGTCTTGGGCATATAATAATCCTGTATGTAAAATTGATATTATTGCTCAATATAGCGGAGATTATTTTTGAGAAGTTGGCAAGTTTTTAAAATATGGGGAATTCCCTTTAAAATTCATCCTTATTGGTTCGCGATTCTCTTTTTATTCTCATGGAGCATAAGTAATCAGGTTAATTTAACTTCAGGTAATATTTACAATACTAAAGAAGCTTGGATTATAGGATTTTTAACTTCTTTTTTCTTTTTATCTTCAATTATTTTTCATGAAATTTTTCATACTTTTGTTTCTCTTAATCAGGGTGTAAAAATAAAAAAAATAACTTTTTATTTTCTAGGGGCAATTTTACAAATAGA
>CABYNZ010000035.1 GCA_902520485.1 uncultured Prochlorococcus sp.
TTATTTCGCTTTTAAAAATTTACTAAATATAAGTTCTTTTAAGAAGGCGCATAAATATATGAAATTATGTAGACTTCATAACTCTATTTACGACAAAAAAATCAGAAAACTTTCTGGGGGTCAAAAACAAAGGGTGGCTATAGCTAGATCATTAATTCAAGAATCAAATATATTACTTGCAGATGAGCCTTTTAATAATCTAGATCCCAAATTGATAACAACAATTAAAAACCTTCTGCTAGAAAATGTAGATAAAAATAATACAAAAAAATCCCCAAAGACGGCATTAGTTGCATTACATAGATTAGATTTGCTGAACGATTTCGATAAAGTTATTGGAATAAGGGATGGTAAAATTTTTTTCAATCTCAAAAAAAATAACTTAAAGAAGATTCATTTAGAGAAAATATATTAATTAGTTGAACAAATTAAAATTAAACTATACCTCATTATCTTTTCTTCCAATTTTGGTATGCATACCTCTAGGGTATCAATTAATAAACAATATTCATTTTGGAGGATTTAAATTATTCCAAGAATTCTTAATTTCTGCATTTAATCCCAAGATCGATAATGAAATTATTATTAACGTAATTAAGCGATTAAATGAAACTATCTTAATTGGTTTTTTTAGTTGGTTAGTGAGTATTATTTTTGGAGCAATTTTTGGAATAATTTCCTCAAATATTTTTTATAAAATCTTTAATATTCCAATTTTTTTCTACCGCATATTAAGGTCTTTTCTAACAATAATTAGATCTATACACGAAGTGGTTTGGGGAATAATATTAATGCAAATATATGGAATAAATTTTTCGATAGGAATAATAGCTATATGTATACCTTATATTGCTGTAAATTCAAAAGTTTTTGCTGAACAATTAGAAACTATTGACTACAAAAGTTTTGAATCTATAAATCAAATAAATGCACCTAAATTTTCTTCTTTACTAACTTTAATATGGAATCCAATAATAAATACATTTAAAAACTTTGGTTTATATCGATTAGAATGTTCAATAAGAAGTACTGTGAGTTTAGGACTTTTTGGGATTGGAGGAATAGGTACCAGTATTTTTTTATCTTTCCAAACTTTGAATTTTAGAGAATTATGGACTTATTTATGGTCCTTAGCAATTTTGATAATTCTTTCTGGATTAATATTCAAAAAAATAAAATTTAATACTACAAATAAAATCCTATCTATTTTTTTTATTGCAGTTTTTTTTCATAACAATTTTATTTTCCTTTTTATATTTTCTTTATTTTATTTTTAATAACAATTTTGAAAATTTTAATTCCGTTAGTTCTCTTTTTAAATCAAGTTCAGATTTAGGATTATTTGATTTCTTAAAACTTATATTAGAAACAATAATTTTAAGTCTTTTATCAACAGGAATCGCAATTAGTTTACCTCCATTAGTAATAGGAATTTTTAACAATAATAGTTCTAAAATTTTTATAAAAATTTTTGCATTTTTATTACGTTTAATACCTACACCTGTAATACTTCTAACTCTATTAACTTTTAATAATCCTTCTTTATCTTTAGCAGCTTTAACATTAGGTCTCCACAACGCTGGTATTACTAGCAAATTACTTTTTACAAATCTAGATAGCCAAGACAAAAGGAATTATATTGCAATGAAATCTCTAGGAATCTCAAAAAAGACTAGTTGGCTTTTAGGTTTATTTTCTCAACAAGCAAAAAGTTACTTATCATATTGCGCTTATAGATCTGACATCATTATTAGAGAAACTGCAATTGTTGGGGTTATTGGAAGTGTTGGCCTAGGTTGGCAATTGCAAGAATCACTAAGTTCCTTCGCATGGCAAGAAGTCACCATAGTTTTGATAGCTTATAGCTCCATCGCAATAGTTGGAGAATTAATAAATGGTAAAATCAAAAATAGTTTAACTTGATTTGTAAGAATAATTTGTTAAATCAAGTAATTATTTTTTTCCGGTGATAGTGATTAGTTTACCAAAACAGCTTGTTGTAATTGGAGATAGCTCAGTTTATGGATGGGGAGATAATGAGGGTGGTGGATGGTGTGAGAGGCTTAGAAAAGATTGGGGTAATAACCAAAATGGGCCAGTTATTTATCAACTTGGCGTAAGGGGAGATGGGATAGAAAAAGTTTCATCTAGATGGGAAAAAGAATGGTCATCTAGAGGAGAAACGAGAAGAAATAAACCTAAAGCAATCCTACTAAATGTAGGTCTTAACGACACTGCAGCAATTGGTCAGACAAATGGGAGACATCAATTAGATATAGATGGATTTGAATATGGATTAGAGAGGCTAATTAATGAAATGAACTCTCAAACAAATGTATTTGTTATTGGTTTGACACCAGTTGACGAAAGTAAAATGCCGTTCGCAGGATGTCTATGGTACTCAAATGATTTTTGTAATTCTTATGAAAGGAGAATGGAGGAAGTATGCCTCAATCAGAATGTCCCATTTCTTCCTACTTTTAGAGAAATGTACTCTGATAAAAGGAGTAAAAATTGGATTACGCATGATGGAATTCATCTAAATTCCGATGGTCATTTCTGGCTTTTCCAAAGACTTAAAAGCTGGGAAATTCTTACAAAATGGAAGGGATCTTAGGGCTTTCCAAATATTATTAATTTTAAAAATATGAATATAAAATAAGAGCAAAGATGGCAAAAACAGAAGCAATACTTGTCTGAATAGCATTTACCAATTCATTACTTAATTTATATTTGTTTTGAAATTTAGCACCAATAATACTTTCGGAAAGTGTTGCCAAGAATCCAGAAACTACAACAACTATAAAATGATATTTTGTAGAAATAATTGATAGACGAAGCATTATAAAAGCCATCAATACTGATCCCAAAACACTAGCTAATGTTCCTTCTATACTTATTCCTCCCTCAGTTCCCCTATCCACCTTTTTAAGTGAAGTAATTAAGTATGTGTCTTTACCATATCTTTTTCCAATTTCGCTACCAAAAGTATCCGCCAACTTTGCAGCAAAACTTGCAGCAAAACCTACTTTAAACATCACTACATTGGCAGCATTAAATTTGGTCATAATGGCAAGAAATAATCCTGTAGCTGCTGAACCCCATACATTCTCAGGACCTCTACTCCCGCCTCTTTTTTCAGCAATTCCTTGTGCTTTTTTAAATTTAAAACCTATTTTGGTAACGAGGGATCCAAATAATAAATAAATTACAACTGACATCCATCCCTGCCAAGACAAACATCCCCACAAAATTGTGCCTAAGATGCCTGCACTTACCCAACCACTTTTCGTCATCAAAGGAATCCTGTAAAATATATAAATCAAAATTAAATTGATACAAAAACCTATAAAAAATTGATTTCTAATTAAATCCATATTTATCTAATCCTTTAATTTCAAATCAATTCTCCACTGATTTAGAATTGATGATGCGTTAATACTAGCCGTTGAAGTCCTCAAGATAGTGTCGGAAAGCTTAACAAAGGTAATATTAATTTTTTTAAAAAAATCAATTTCTTTAGCGGACCAACCTCCTTCAGGACCAATTACATTCCAAAAAATACCTCCTTTTTTATTTCCAAATTCTTGTTGTTTTCTTAACCATTGATTTAAGTCATATAGTGTTTCTTCTCTAGTTATAGAAATTGAAACTCTTTCTTGATTATCTCTACTTTTTAGCCATTCAATAATATCCATTCCATTTAAAATAGATGGTTTCCATAATCTCTCACTTTGCTCAACAGCTTCATTGATAATTAAATTCCATCTCAAAAGTTTTCTAGAAAAATTTAAATTTTTGTTTACCTGTCTTTCTGAAAATAATGGCTGTATATATCTTCAAAACCACTTTTTGGTATAACAACAGCTATTCCTAATAAGTTAATTTCTTGTTCTTGAAATAAGTAAGGTTTTTTTGATTTAATTATTTCTAAGCAATCATTTTTAACTTTTAAAGCTTTCCATAATGAACCCTCTCCGTTAGCTATAAATATTTTTTTACCATTTTTTATCCTCATTACTTTATTTAAATAATGAGCCTCTTCTTTAGAAAGTTCTAAATTATTGTTCTTAATATTTTCAATTCTTTCATGGGAAATAATTAATCTTGTTAAGTCTTCCATCTAAAACACTTAATCTTTGAAAACTAAATCTTCATGTTCTTCAACTGACCAATCATTATTTTCACCCCCAATAATTAACTCTTCAATTTTTACATAATTATTTGATATCTCATTCAAAGAATTAATTAATATATCTATTGAAATGGAGTCTGAAGTTCCAAAATCAACCCAACATCTTCCCCAAAGATTTTGATATTCCATAATTCCTAAATTATGCATTAAGGCTGGAAGAGATGCGTTTTTTTGGTCATTATCATAGGCCATCCAACTTAGATCGGAACCCTCTTCATGAGTTTGCAAATTTTCAGAATTAAATCCACCTAACCTTCCTAAAACGTACCAACTATCAAAAACACCATCTAAATAATTTTTTTCGTCTTGAGTTGGTGATTCTGAAAACCTGATCCATATCCAACAATTAAAAGGATCAACTTCCCTAAAAATAATATTCATATTGACTAATATCTTTTTAGATCTAAAGCTATTATAAGTAAGTTATTACTAGATTCAAATTCATACCTATAACTTAATTAATAATGCTTGATTTAAAAGAAATATCTTATCAACCCCAAACTGGTGAAAGAAAAGTAATAGACAATTTAAATTTAAAAGTTCATGAAAATGAAATCATTTTAATTTGCGGCAGTAGTGGATCTGGGAAAACAACACTTCTCGAAATAATAAGCGGATTAACAAATCCGCAAAAGGGAAAAATTACTTGGAAGAATAAAATTTTGTCTTCTAGACAAAGAAGATGGTTTTGTGGAGTAGTATTCCAATTTCCTGAAAGATACTTTATAGGTACAACTATTGGTAAAGAATTAAAAATAGGTCATAAATCTTTAAGAGAAAAAAATATAGAAATAGTTTTAAATAAAGTTGGTTTGAAAAAAATTAATCTGACTCAACCACCAGAACAGCTAAGTGGCGGACAACAAAGGCGGTTAGCTGTAGCAGTTCAACTACTTAGAAACCCCTCAATTCTTTTACTTGATGAACCAACTGCTGGATTAGACTATTCAATGAGAAATGATGTGAAGAATTTAATTCTTGATTTAAAAAATAAAAATACAATTATTATTGTTACTCATGAACCTGCCTTATTTGAGGGAATTCCTTCTGAGATATTATTCTTGGAAAAAGGGAAAATCAAAAATTTTATGAAAGAAAATCATGCAGGATAGGATAGTTCGGGCTACTGCAGCCAATGGAGGAATAAGATTAGTTGCGGTCTTAACAACAGAATCTTCTTTAGAAGCAAAAAAAAGACACGGCCTTTCTTACTTAACCACCTGTATCTTAGGCAGAGCATTTAGTGCTTCACTGCTTTTAGCAAGCTCGATGAAAATAATGCATGGGAGAGTCACTTTAAGAGTTAGATCTGACGGACCTTTAAACGGATTACTAGTTGATGCAGGTAGAGACGGGAAAGTTAGGGGTTATGTAGGGAATCCTAATTTAGAATTGGACCTAGTCAAAATAGATAATTATAAATATTCTTTTGATTTCACAAAAGCATTAGGTACAGGATATTTAAATGTAATTAGAGATAGTGGATTTGGAGAACCCTTTACAAGCACTGTTGAATTAGTAAATGGGAATATTGCTGAAGACTTAGCTTCATATTTATATCATTCAGAGCAAACACCCTCTGCTGTATTTATTGGAGAAAAAATTCAAAATAAAAGTGTTATTTGTAGTGGCGGCTTATTAGCTCAAGTTTTACCTAAAAAAGATACTGACCCTCTGCTAGTCTCACTACTTGAAGAAAGATGCAAAGAAATTAATTCTTTCAGCGAAGATCTATTTAAGTCAAAAGATAATCTTCTTGAGTTAATTAGAAATATATTTCCCGATATTGACGATAAATCAATCTCTGAAAAAGCTCGTTCTCAAGAAGTTAGTTTTAAATGCAAGTGTTCCAAACAAAGAAGTTTAAATGCGATGAAAATGCTTGATAAGAGCGAGTTGGAGGACATCCTCAAGAAAGATGGCAAAGCAGAGTTGGTTTGTGAATTTTGTAAAAATAAATATCTTATAAATTATGAAGAAATTAAATCTATGATAGAAAATCAATCATAAAAAAATTACGCCTAGCCATAAAATAACCATGGCCGGAATACTTTGAATTTTTTGTATTGATAAAGAGTTGTTTGATACTTCCTGAATGAAAGAATTATTTTCAAGCAATCCACCAAATATTAATCCTATCGAGAGAAAGGTAACACTCCAACCCAGAGAACCTATAAATCTTTTCCCTGATTTAATTTGAGTATAGGTAAGTATTAATGTTGAGAAAGAGAGTAAAAGTCTATTATTAGAGTCTGGAATGATAAATAACAAAATTAAAAATAATATTCCAACAGATATTTTTATTGAAAGATTATCAAATGAGGGAGTGGTTATTTTTGGCAGACTATACTGACTTGAATTGTTAGAGTTATTATTTAAATTTTTTATCTTAGAAAGAAGTGGGAAGTTATTATTGGTAAATTGATTAATTTGTTTTTCTTTTTTTGAGGCACTCACAGCTTCATAGCTTACATTTCCTGATTGCCTGGCTTTCAAACTGCCCATGAGTAATTGATCAAAGGAAGATTCTATTTTCGCTTTTAAAATTAAGTCTTCACCAGCCTCTTTAACTTTAATATCTCTAGCCTTCTGAATATCCTCAAAAGCAGCACCTTCTTTTACACCTAAAATTTCATAAGGTGATTTTTCGTTATTATTTTTATTACTGTTTGAATCCAAAATTTTTTACCAATACTAACAGATTAACTAATTTTATAATCCATTAAGGCTTTATAAAACAATTGGTTCGACTCCACTAACAACGGGCGCAACTTTGTTTAAATTTAATTGATTATTGTCTTCAACAAACTGATTTAGATTCCACTCATTTTTGAAAAGAATAACTGGCCTATTCCAACAATCTTTAACTATTTTACAGTTGAATATTCTGCCTAGTTTTTCAATGGCTGGCCATCCATCAGAAATCCATCTAGCCAATTGATATGGCATTGCTTCAAGATTTGCATCTACACCATATTCACTTTTTAATCTGTGAGTTACTACCTCCAGCTGCAATTGACCAACGGCTGCGAGTATAGGGTCTCTTTTACTCTCATCAAAGTCATAAAGAATCTGAACAGCTCCTTCTTCTCGAAGTTCATTAACACCCTTTCTAAAGTTTTTAAATGCTGAGGGATTTGGATTTCTTAACCAGCTGAATATTTCAGGACTAAAGGATGGTATGCCCTCATATTCCAGATGAGCACCCGTATAAAGAGTATCTCCAATAGAAAACATCCCTGGATTATTTAAACCAATAACATCTCCAGGGTAGGCATCATCAACTACTTCTCTATCTTGCCCAAATATTTTTTGTGGTCTTGATAATCTAATTGTTTTCCCAGTTCTGGAATGTTTAACTGACATATCCTTTTCAAATTTGCCACTACAAACCCTTATAAAAGCAACCCTATCTCTGTGCTTTGGATCCATATTTGCCTGAAGCTTAAAAACAAACCCACTAAATTCATCGCTTGCAGGTTCAATATCCCCTTTATTACTATTTCTTGAAGTTGGTTTTTGTGCCATTTTTAAAAAACTATCTAAAAATGGCCTTACGCCAAAATTAGTCATGGCAGATCCAAAGAAAACTGGGGTTAAAGAGCCATTAAAAACTTTTTCTTTTTCAAATTTAGATCCTGCCTCATCAAGAACCTCCAATTCTTCAAGTGAGTTTTCAAGCAAATCTCTCTCTACATATTTTGATAGTTCTTTATCTTCAAGACTTAATCTTTTCTCATTCGATTGTTTCCCTCTCACTGCTTTATCAAATAAAATCACCTCTCTCGAAAATCTATCAATAACCCCTCTAAATTCCTCGCCACTCCCAATTGGCCAGTTTATAGGTAGGGTATTTAATCCAAGTTCTGATTCAATTTCATCAAGTAAAGAAAATGGCTCTCTTCCTGGTCTATCCATTTTATTTATGAAAGTAAATATTGGTATTTTGCGCATCTTACAAACTTCAAACAATTTTCTAGTTTGAGGTTCTAGTCCTTTAGCAGCATCTTCCAACATAACTGCATTATCAGCAGCAGCTAATGTTCTATAAGTATCCTCGGAGAAATCTTGGTGTCCTGGTGTATCTAATAGATTAATTACTGATCTTTCATATTGAAATTGCAATACAGTTGATGTAATAGAAATACCTCTTTGTTTCTCAAGTTCCATCCAGTCTGAGGTTGCTTTTCTCTGATTACCCCTAGCTTTTACTGCTCCTGCCTGTTGAATAGCGCCTCCATACAAAAGAAGCTTCTCGGTAAGAGTCGTTTTCCCAGCATCTGGATGTGAAATAATAGCAAAATTTCTTCTTTTATTTACCGCATCCAGTATTTCTTTATTATTTAGAATTTTAGTACCTAAGCTCATCTATATAATATAAGGGCCTTTCACTTAGTTCTTAAACATTACCATAGACT
>CABYNZ010000036.1 GCA_902520485.1 uncultured Prochlorococcus sp.
TATTCCTTCAATAATTGTTTTATTAATAGGTTTATACAGCTACAACATCTACGATCGAATGGGAGGGATGAAAGAACTAAATCACAACCACGAAATGATGAGTTCTAATACTGAAAAAATTTGGGCTGGAATAAGTCAAACCTCTGATAATGAAATATCAATAAATAATTTATCAATTGAAGTTTCAGCTATGCAATTTGCATTTCTATTCAATTATCCCAAGGGCAATTTCATATCAGGAGAACTACACGTTCCTGTTGATCAAAAAGTATCAATGAAAATGGAATCCAAAGATGTGATTCATGCTTTTTGGGTACCAGAGTTCAGAATTAAACAGGATATTATTCCTGGACAGCCGACTATTCTAAATTTCACTCCAACAAAAGTAGGAAAATATCCGATAATTTGCGCAGAATTATGTGGTCCATATCATGGAGGAATGAGAGCCTCCATAATTGTTGAAGAAGAATCTGATTACAACGAATGGTTTAACAAAAATAAAAAACCAGAGGTAAATTTATGACAATATTAATTGATCCACAAAAAACTAATAATGAAAGTCTTCAACCTAAAGGCTGGCTTAGATACTTTAGTTTTAGCCTTGATCATAAAGTAATTGGGATACAATACTTAGTCTGCGGTTTTCTTTTCTATTTAATAGGAGGAACCTTAGCTAGCGCTATAAGAATTGAACTAGCTAGTCCGATGTCTGACTTTATGCCGAGAGATGTATATAACCAAGTTTTAACCCTACATGGAACAATAATGATTTTCCTATGGATAGTGCCTGTAGTTAACGGTGCTTTTGGAAATTATTTAATTCCATTTTATGTAGGTGCTAGAGATATGGCATTCCCAAGATTGAATGCTGTTGCTTTTTGGTTAATTCCTCCTTCAGGTTTGATGCTGGTAGCAAGCTATTTTGTTGAAGGAGCTGCTCAGGCTGGATGGACGGCTTATCCTCCTTTGAGCATAACTACTCCTCAATCAGGACAAATTATTTGGATTCTGAGCGTTCTATTACTTGGAGGCAGTTCTATATTTGGTGGAATAAACTTTATCGCGACCATTATCAAATTAAGAAGGCCAGGATTAAAACTTATGCAATTGCCAATGTATTGTTGGGCAATGCTAGGGACAAGTCTATTAGTTGTTTTGTCAACTCCTGTTTTGGCAGGCACTTTAATTCTACTTAGCTTCGATATCATTGCTAATACAGGTTTTTTCAATCCTGTTTTAGGTGGCAATGTCGTAGTTTATCAGCATTTATTTTGGTTTTATTCTCATCCAGCTGTATACATTATGGTCCTTCCTGCCTTTGGTTTAGTTAGTGAAATACTTCCTGTACATGCTAGAAAACCACTTTTTGGATATACAACAATGGTTTTTTCAATAATGGGGATAGTAGTTTTAGGTTTAGTTGTTTGGGCTCATCACATGTTTACGAGTGGAACGCCCCCTTGGATGAGATTATTTTTTACTATCGCCACAGCATTTATTGCTGTTCCGACGGGTATAAAATTTTTCAATTGGGTTGCAACCTTATGGGGAGGTAAAATTTCCATCAATAGTGCAATGTTATTCTCTTGCGGATTTATTATAAATTTTGTTTTTGGAGGTATTACAGGAGTTGCTTTGGCACAGGTACCTTTCGATATTCACGTACATGATACCTATTTCGTTGTAGCCCATTTTCATTACATAGTTTATGGAGGGACTGTTTTTATTATTTTCTCTTCAATTTATCATTGGTTCCCCAAAGTAATTGGTAAAATGCTCAATGAAAAATTAGGAATTTTACATTTTATTATTACTTTTATTGGATTTAACTTGTGCTTTGCTCCTCAACATTGGCTTGGTTTAAATGGAATGCCCAGAAGAGTTGCAGAATATGATCCTCAATTCCAGTTCGTTAATCAAATTAGTAGCCTTGGGGCTCTTTTGATGGCTATAAGTACAATTCCTTTTTTAATTAACATATTCCTAAGTGTGAGAAATGGAAAAAATGCTGGAGATAACCCTTGGAATGCTCTTACACCTGAATGGTTAACATCTTCTCCACCTCCGGTTGAAAATTGGGAAGGTGATGCTCCATTAGTTGAAGAGCCTTATGGTTATGGTAAAGAAATTTCTGAACAAAACTAAAAACATATGACAACACTAGATAGCTCAAAAGAAATTCAAAAAAATAATTCTGAAGTTAATGAAACACATGAAGACTTTAGAATGTTTGGTCTTATAACCTTTCTAATTGCGGACGGAATGACTTTTGCTGGATTTTTTGCTGCTTATTTAACTTATAAAGCAGTTAATCCATTACCTGATGGCGCTATTTATGAATTAGAACTCCCAATACCTACACTCAACACAATTTTGTTACTTGTTAGTAGTGCGACCTTCCATAAAGCAGGCAAAGCACTTTTAAAAGATAAAAACTCTGATTCCCAAAAATGGCTATTTATTACTGCTTTTCTTGGAATTATATTTTTAATATGTCAATTATTTGAATATTTTCATTTACCTTTTGGATTAACAGATAATTTATTCGCAAGTACTTTTTATGCTCTTACTGGTTTTCATGGATTACACGTCACTTTAGGCACTCTAATGATTTTAATTATTTCTTGGCAATCGAGAATCAATTGTGGAAGATTATCTAGTCAAAATATGTTCCCATTGGAGGCAGTTGAATTGTACTGGCATTTTGTAGATGGAATATGGGTTATTTTATTTATTATCTTGTATCTTTTATAAAAAACTAAATTTAAAAAACTAAATATATTTTTTATTAATTTATATTGCCACAGTTCTCCTTTTTAGTAAGAATATATAATTAGAAATTTGTCAGATAATGCTTGAAGGAAAAGAACTTCTTGAAAAAGCAAAATTATTAAGGAAAAAATCTGAAGATGAGATAGCAAAAGGTTGTGGGTACGTAGGTCCTAGCGGAAGAATCTTAAGAAAAAGTTTTTATAGGGCGCTTATCGAAGCTAAGGGTTACAAAATAGGAAATGGTCGTCAGGGAAAAAATGGTACTAGAACTTCAAGAGGCAGACAGACAGAATTCAAAACTAAAGTTCATGGCAATGGGAACCTATTAATTGGTCATGCCTACACCAAAAAATTAGGTCTAGAACCTGGTCAGGAATTTAAAATCGATCTTAAAAAGGAGTCAAAAACAATTTATCTGATTCCATTAAATTAAAATAATATATTCTACCAACCGTTTTCTTTAAGCCACTCCGAAGAAATATTATTTGAAGATAAATCTTGATTACTATTTTTATTAAAAAAAAGTAATTTCTCTACATATTTAATTAGTGCATCTGCCTCAAGGTTTACGCTGTCACCGATATTTAATTTATTCAGATTTGTGTTATGCCAAGTATGAGGAATTATTGCGATAGTAAATATTTCTCCTTTCTGCTCATATTTTGCAATAGTAAGACTAATACCATTTACACAAATACTCCCTTTATTAACTACATATTTTGAAAAATTATAATTTTCCCACTTAATTGATAAGAGCCAAGATTTCTCTAATTTTTCTATATTCTCAACTGTTCCGAGGCCATCAACATGTCCGCTAACTATATGCCCTCCTAGACGGTCAGACACCCTGAGAGCGGGCTCCAAATTAACAATCTGATTCATGTTTGACTTTACTCCTAAAGTTGTTTTTTTTAATGTCTCCTCACTAACATCAACAGTAAATTTATTTTGAAAAATCTCTTTAACTGTCAAACAAATTCCATCAACAGCTATGCTGTCACCGATTGCCATATCAAATAAATTATCTAGAATTTCAATTTCTAAAATATTTTTTTCTTGTTTTAGCTTTCCAATTGATTGAATTATTCCTGTAAACATAGATTTAAGAAAAATATTTTTGCAAAATTTTGCATTTACTTTAATTTACTTTAAATGATTTTCAACTATAAATAGATTAAAGAGTAAATAAAAAGAAATTGATCATATTTAAATGATTATTAATTCACAAAAGAGATCATTTGGTAGAGGGGCAAAAGTGAGTTTATTCACTCTAGGGACAATGCGAGCAACTGAAAGTCTCGAAAAAATGTGTAGCATAATAAAAGATGCATATTATGTAGGAATTAACCACATAGAAACAGCACCCTCTTATGGTGATGCTGAATCACTTATTGGAAATTCATTAAAAAAATTAGCCATAGAAGAGAATATAAAAGAAAAAAATTGGGTGATAACTTCCAAAGTTTTACCAAAGGGTGATTTTGACTTTTTAAAAAATAATTTTAAAAAGTCTCTTGAAAATTTAAATCGCGAGAAAATTAATAATCTTGCAATTCACGGACTCAACTTAAAACAACATCTAGATTGGGTTCTTGTTGGAGAGGGTAAGAAATTCATATCTTGGATACTTGAAAAGGAACTAGTTGATCAAGTTGGGTTTAGTTCTCACGGAAGTTATTCACTAATTAAAGATGCAATTAACTGTCAAGTTTTTACTTTTTGTAGTCTTCATTTACATTATTTAGATCAATCTAAGATTGCTTTAGCAGAGCAAGCTATAAAAAAAGGTATGGGAGTTTTAGCAATATCACCTGCTGATAAAGGAGGTAGATTGTATTCTCCAAGTGATATTTTGATAGAGGCCTCCAAGCCTTTTCATCCATTAGAATTAGCGTATCGATTTCTGCTGGCAAAAGGCATTACAACTTTATCCTTGGGGGCGACAAACAAAAAAGATTTTGAATTTGCGCATAAACTTAGAAACTCATTCGAGAAGCTTACAAAACTTGAAAAAAGCGCCCTGAATAAAATTGAGGAAGTTTCTAATGAAAGATTAAACTCAACCAAATGTGAACAATGTAGATCTTGTCTTCCATGTCCGAATGAAGTACCTATTCCAGAGATACTTCGTTTAAGAAATATAGCTATTGGTTATGGCCAATTAGAATTTTCAAAAGAAAGATATAACTTAATAGGAAAAGCTGGCCACTGGTGGGAAGAAAAAAATTCTTCATTTTGTCAAGAATGCAATGTATGTCTTCCTAAATGTCCTAGTAAATTAGACATACCAAATTTATTAAAGGAAACCAATAACTTATTAATTGAAAATCCGACAAAAAGATTATGGGGATAAGGAGTCATTCCAGATATTATTAAGATTAATTTTTTGTTCATTTGTTAGTACTGGGAAAGACCAACTATTTTCCCAACATTTCTCAGAAGGTCCTGAAATGGGGAACATTTCAGATTTATATTTACTTTGAAAATAATCACCATTAAATGGTAAATACCAACCCTGGCTTACTAATTTATCTACTATTGATTTATTTTCTAAAGATTTAATCCATTGAATTAATATTGCATTATTTAGATTTGATCGACTAAGTAGAAAATGCCACATCAAAGGTACGCCTTGGCTTGGAAAAACTAAAGAAAGCCTTGGATCTATTTTTAAATATTTTGAACAAAGACTATAAGGAACTATTGCGACACAAGCATCAGAATTAATCAACCAATTGAGCATATTTTTATCATCAAATATCATTGCTTGGCCTTTGAGTTTTTTTAAAGAATTAAATGTATTAATTTTTTTAGCAATTGACAATATTATTCTGGGACTTTGTGGAAAAATTATTTTTCCAGTTAATTTTTTAGAAAGAAGAAAATCCCAAGATCTCCTGGCTGAATTTATTAAGTCTTTATTATTTTTAATGATAATCGTATAGGGTACTAAGCCAATAGGAAATAATTTACTCCTCTGATTTTGATTAAAACTTCCCAAAAAATCTATCGATCTCTTATCCAAAGTTTCGAACAGTGTATATTCATTTATTTTTTCAAATTCTGAAAAATCTATACTAGAAATCCATCCATCATTTATTAAAGTAAAGTCAGAATTGAAAATTGTGTTTCTATTTTTTTGTAGCCGAATATTTTCAAAATTAATTTTTTCCTGCTTCCAATCTTTTGGAATCGTATCTTTAAAAGATTCTGGATAAAAAGAATTTTGTAATGCAATTTTTACTTTATTAGGTAGATTACTGCAAGAGTTTAAGAAAAATAAAAGAGAAAGCTTACCACAATTTAAAAATTCTCTTCTGGTTGCAAATTTTGAAAACATTCAGCAATCCTTCTCTAAAGAAATTTGACCTAGGCCCTTCATCATTTCCAGATTTTGTTGACACAATGAAACTATTTCTTCATTTTTAAATCCATCTAAGAAAGCAAGCAATGATATTCCACCGGCACCTACACCTTCTTTTACATGACCTAATTCATAATCCCTCAATTCTTTGTATTTTGAAGATTCGAAATTTAAAGGACTTGCTAAACCTAATAATTTGACATCATATTTTTCATTAATTAGATTGACTAAATCATTTAGAGAATTATCTTTCACAAGCCACCGAGTTGTCGCAATAAAAACATCTTCAATAAATTCATCTTTATTTTTTTCATCTAATAATTCTAATACAAGCAAAATGACTGATAACATCTGACTTCCGCCAGACAATATTACAGGTTGTTTTGCTAACCTTGCACCAATTAATAGACCCATTGAAAAAGCTTGGAAAGGATCACCTACCGCCGCGACAACATCAAAAGAGTCAAAATCAGCCTTGAAATTTGCATTGAAAAGTCCTCTTTTAACTACTTGTCTTCTCAGTTCTCTTGGAGCTTTAAATAAACTACTCCCAACTAAATTAGAAACCTGCATCCCAAAAGCTTCCATTACTGCCTGAGCAGTTGTGGTGCCCCCGGGTACAGATTCAGAAATTAAAACTGATTGTTTTAAGGATTTTCCTATCGCAAGACCTTTTTCATACAGATTTAAAACTCTCTCTTTAGTCATCGATTTACCAGTAGTAAGACAATTTGATGGGCCCATATCTCTATCTTCTACAACCAAATGATTAAAATAAGGCTTTGCTCCTATTCCCAGAGGAACAATAACTGGATAAATATTAATGAGCTTTGAACAAACATGACTGATTAGGGCAGGAGTTACTCCTGCATTTAGAAGAGGCAATTTATATTTATGATCTTTTGAAGCCCCCTCAAGCAAAAATTCGGCATCCGCGAGCGCAGTTGTTCTCCTTGATTTTGCACTAATACCTGCAGCGGAAATACCTGGAATTTGAGAAGTATTAGTACCTGCAATTACAAGAAATATTTTTAAATTTTTAATATTCTTTTTTATTATTTCTAACTTATTAAATTGTCTTTTTTTGTTGGATTCATTTCCAAAAAAATTTATACCTAATTCTGTACTATACATTTTTACTTTTTTCAATTATTTAAATCAACTAAGCCATTTAATAATCTTGGAGGATCTGGGATATTTAATTTAAATCTTGGGAACAGAGAATATGCAACTACATGTACTGTTAAGACATAAACTATTTCTTGAAAAATTATTAAAAAAATTGCACCTAATTGGATACTTAAAATTGAGGGAGAAAAAGGTAAATTTAATAATCCAATGAATTTTTCTAGTAGACCATAACTTGCTCTAGTAATTAACACCCAAAGATTATCACCAACCAACGTAGATAATGCTATTACTCGTACGAAAAAGCCAAGGGTTCCAATAAAAACTCCTACAGTTAGACTAAATCTCCAACCTTTTTTTCTAAACCAACACCAGCCCAACCAAAAAGCCAAGATCCCATAAGGAAATAAAAATAAAGTTCCTCTAACAGGACCCATAATTATGAATAAAAGTAGAAATTGTATTAGGAGTCCTTCCAATGCAGTTTTAGTTCCTCTTCTCAAGTGCAACAGTATCATTGGTAGGGGTAAAATCAATCTTAATAAAGCTCCTCCAATTGGCAAATAATATAATGCAACCCATAATAAAGACGAAAGAGATGCTAAATAAGAGGTCTCGACAATATTTAATGCTTCAGTTTTTGTTGTTATTTTCATTTTTTGTTGAATATTTTTAATTAATTTTTATTCATATTTTTATTTTTTGAATCAAAGATACGTTCAATCTTTTCTATTTCAAAATTTACCTCAGAATTACTCAATATGGAACTTAACTCTTCAGTGGGATCTTTTGGATCTACATCTTTTAAAATGAATATTATTT
>CABYNZ010000037.1 GCA_902520485.1 uncultured Prochlorococcus sp.
GCATAATTTAAACCTTCATTTATCTCATGCTACTTATAAATCATCAGATGTTAATCAAGTTACTTGAAAAGCAACATTTGTTTCTATAGTATTGAAAGAAATTAATTTTTTATGAGCGAACTTCAGCGACTTAAAAGTTTGTTGCCTCCTGAGAATGAAAGTTGGGTATTTGTTGAAGCTGCTGCGGCAATAGATCCACCTCTCATAACACTTGAGGAAATCGGTCGTGACGAAGTAGAAATACAAATAGACTTAGATGAATGGGATAACTATGCTATTGACCATAGAAATTTATTATTTTGGCACGAGGTCGGGAAAATTCAAAATGACACAATTCCAAGAGATGGTTGGGAAATGGCAGCTCTTGCCATCGGACTTGGAGGCGCGATAGGAGAGTTATGGGTGCAAGATGGGTTACTTTTATTACTTGCTCTTGGTTTATCAAGTTTTGCAGGATATAGATTATATTTAAAAAATAATTCCGAAAAAAAGCTTCAAGATGCTATTTATGCAGATGAAAGAGCTATAGATCTTGCTTGTAGATTTGGATACAGCATCCCAAATGCTTATAAAAGTCTTGGGGGAGCATTAAAGGAATTAATAGAAAAGACCCGAAAAAAGAAAAAAAGAAGTTTCTTTGAAGATAGATTAGATGCTTTAAGAAAAAGTGCTGAAAAAGCAAGATCAGAATTATCTCAGCAAGAAGGTTCAGAAAAATCTGTTTCAAGTGAAAATGTTTATGGACAATAAAAGTTTGGTTTTAATGGCAGCTAAAGCATGTGATGAAAAAAAGGCAAGAGATATAAAACTTATAAAAATTGACAAAGTATCATTTATAAGTGAGTGGATTTTGATTGCAGAAGGATTATCTGATGTGCAGGTTAGATCTATAACTAACTCTGTAGAGGGAGAGCTTAGAGAGAAGGCTAAAGTTGAACCGATACGAAAAGAAGGGGTTAACGAAGCGAAATGGGCTTTACTTGATTATGGTGATTTAATCGTAAATATTTTTCAACCAGAAATAAGAAAATATTATGACCTTGAATCATTCTGGAGTAATGGAGATAATCTCATATTTCCATAATTTTATTTTATGAATCAATCTAAATGTCCTGTCCCAAAAGAGCAACAACCCACAAATGAATTCATAGAATTATCGAAATCAAAAATTTTTTCTTGGCCAAAAACAAAAAAGTCACTAATACTAATATTGATAAAATTCTGGGTAGGTGCTTTTGTTCTATTTCTTGTTATTTCTTCAGGAAGTGTATATTTCAAAACTTTCCTTTTAAAATATATACTATTAAGTTTTTTTAGCAGCTTATCAATACCTCTTTTAATTTCAATAAGGTTATATTTAGGTTGGAATCATATATTTAAAAGATTAACATCAGAAAAAGTTGAATATGAGGAATCAGGGTGGTATGACGGCCAAGTATGGGAAAAACCATTAGTTTTGAAAGAAAAAGAATCACTTATTGCCTCAATTGAGGTAAAGCCTATTTTAAAAAATTTAATTCAAATTCTTTCTATTATTTCAGTCTTAGCTTTGTCTGGCATTTTAATTTTTCAATATAACGATTTCTAAATGAGTACTAATTTTAAAAACCTCTACACTTCTAACAATCCTCCTATACAAGCAACCTTAATGAGAGGGGCAAATATTGAGTCGATCCATAAAATTCATGCTGTCATTACTGACAAAAAAGGGAGGGTTTTAATGTGCGCGGGAAATCCAGAATATAAAAGTTTCATAAGATCTGCACTTAAACCATTTCAGGCAATACCTTTCGTTAGTAGTGGAGCCGCATCAAAAATCAATAATGAATCAAAATCGATTGCTTTAGCATGCGGGTCACATAGTGGATCAAAACTTCATTCAAGAGAAGCATTTAAAATTTTATGGGAATACGACATTGATATTAATAATCTGAAATGTCCAAAATCTAAGACAAGTCCATTAGAACATAATTGTTCTGGCAAACATGCTGCTTTTTTAGCAACATGCAAAAAAAATGAATTGGCCATTAGATAGTTACTTAAAGGGGGATCATCCACTACAAATCGAAATATTCAGAATAGTTTCTGAATTACTTGAAATCCCATCATCTGAAATAAAAGCAGAACGTGATGATTGTGGTGCACCCACTCTTTTTTTAAAACTATTAGAAATGTCAAGGTTATATTCACTTCTAAGCAGCTCCGAAAATGCTGAATTAGAACAAATAAGTAGGGCTATAACAATAAACCCAACAATGATTAGTGACAACAATAAATTTGATACAGAAATAATTAAAGCTTCACATGGAAAAGTTATAGGTAAAGGTGGTGCCGAAGGAATACAGTGTCTATGTAAGGTAAATGAAGGTATAGGGTTAGCTTTAAAAGTAGAAGACGGTTCAAAAAGAGCAAAGCATGCTGTTAGTCTTCACTTACTAAAACAGTTAGAGTGGATATCTGACCTAAGAATTCAAGACATTGAAGAAAAGGTGTTAAATTTTTCTGAAGGAGTGAGACTTGAAGTTAAAGGTAAATTAAAATTCCAAGAATCCTAAAAAAACAGTAAAAATAACCCTTTCAGATGTATGCTATGTATATAGCGCGGGGTAGAGCAGTCTGGTAGCTCGTCGGGCTCATAACCCGAAGGTCGGAAGTTCAAATCTCCCCCCCGCCACCATTTGGAAGCAGCTTCACAGCTGCTTTTTTAGTGACCGCAGTTAGTTTCAGCGATTAGGAATATTTTTAGAAAACGGCAGGAAATGACAGAAAATCACCCAAAAAGCCTTAAAAACAGCCCTGGTGTAACAACTGGTGTAACAAAATTCTTGACGAATATAATTAAAACTATATGCTTAATTTGAATCTATAACAAGGATTTACCTTCGGGTTATATCATAAGGTCGATAATGAAGCTAAGTTATTTTGACAGAATTAAGATAAATAGTGAAGAAATTAGTAGTAAATATGGTTTTTATAAGTATCCAACAAGACCATATATTTTCATATATCTAAAGGCAAACAAAAATAAAAGATTCTCTCTAAACCCTCTTCAGCACAAGCTTTACGAGGATTGTCAATGTGCTTATAAACTCCTAAATTACATTGGAGATTCAGAATTACCAAGTGATCTAGATTTTAAACAATTAATAGAAAAAGTAAAAAATAATGAACCTCTTCAAATAACTCAAAATGTTACACAGACATGGGATGAGATAAAGAAAATAACCTTAAAATATATAGAACAAACGATGAAAGGTTCTAGTGCTAAGAACGTTAGAGCAACCATTAATAAAGTAAGTGCTGATAAGCCTTCTTTCGACTGGCAAGCAATCATTAAATGGTTAAAAAAATACCATATGATTGACCAAAGAGGTTTTCTAAATAACCTTGATGGACTTGAACAAATACGTCAAGCAATTAAAGAACAAGATGGGAAAGAACCTGATTGGTTAAAGCGTGAAAATCTATTAGAACAAAGAACATTACATAACCAATCAAAAGGAAAGAAAACAAGGTATTTAACAAACTCAGACATAGGAGATATAAGAGGAATCCCAACAAGAAATGAAGCAGAAAAATACTTTGACAATATTAAAAATGATTTCCCATTACAAACATGGTGTCTTGTGATGATGATGAATTATGGATTAAGAAATCACGAGTTACATCACATAGAAGAAATTACTTCAGAAGATGAAAAAAGCTCAACTGAATTTGGTTGGGTATATGTAGCTGGAGAATGGAGAACTAAATCTAAATTTGAGCATTGGACTTTTCCTATATTTCCAGAATGGATAAAAAAGTACAAATTAAAAGAGGACTTCAGAATGAATCAAGACCTACTTCGTAAGAAAGCAAAAATGAATATAGTCTCTACTTTTGATAAGACGAAAACATGGACAGGGGAAGATCCAAATGATCGTGGGGTATGCGATAACAATAGTTATTTAGGTAATTGGATTACAGAACAATTAAGAGCGAAACTTCCTAAATTTAGATGTCGCATACCAGACGCAAAGGGTGTAATTAATAAGGAAGATAAACCAAGAGATATAAAACCATATGACTTGAGACATACATGGGCTATTACAGTTGCAACTGATAAAAGATGGTCAGGTGTATCTGATGGAGAAGCTGCGATGGCAATGGGTCATGATTTATCTACACATATAAAACATTACCAACGATGGATAAGTAGTGAAGCTATAAGAAAAAAAGCAATGTCAAATATCAAATTTAAAGATTATCTGGATTAATCAATTACATAAAAAAAAGATTGACTTTCCTGGCTAAAAAATCAATCTCTTTGTTTTGCTTAGATCTGTATAGATCAAGATGAAATTACGATAATTATTTTCAAATGTATATGAGTAGATATGCTGATTTATTTGAAACTTAGTATTTAAAATAAATTCTTATTTTTAGTTTCGAAGTTAATTAAAGTAATTGCCTGATATTTTTTTAGGTATTCATACGCTTGCTTTTTAGATATCAAACGTACTAAATAATACTCAAATCAAAGGAGGTTAATCAAATGACCAACTTAGGATTAGAGCTACTCATATTGACTGTCTTACTTATTTATTTTGGAGTTTTCATGACTCAAAGTATTTATAGAAAATATGAAAAAGCCTATCTACGCAAAACAATTTTTTGCAGCAAATCACAAAGCGACCCCTATTGCATTGCTGAATAATAGGGTTTAAAAATTTTCAAAAAACAAAGGAGGTTAATGATGTCTTGCGGAAATCCTTATAAACATAAGATTCAAAATACAATACATTTTTTTCTAGATACATTCTCAGGTCGGAATTCAAACTCGAGAGCTTTGACTGATGATCAAATGGAATGTATGCAATTTGGCATCTGTTCTTTTATTCCAAAAAAATTAGAAGAAATTCCTTATTTTCATTACTAATTAGGAGGAAAAAATGAAGATTAAAAAACCCCTCACTCTACCCCAGAAGTACTTTAATGAATTTCAAAACTACTTTCATAATGCTGATGAGAAATTAGTTTCATATAGTTATATCGCTGAATATCTTAAGAAAACTACTTCAAAAAAACCAAAAACTCTTTTTAAAAATCATTTAAATATTGAATGATAATAGTAAATTCGTGAAATCAGGATATCAATCAGAAAAAATGATTAAGGGATTCGGATAATTTTTAAAAGTTTAAAAGTTTAAAAGTTTAAAAGTTTAAAAGTTTGGGTAAAGTTTGGGTAAAAAATCACAAATCCTTGAGATCCACTCTGAAATCAGACTGGCTCACTTTTCATTAGCCAAAACTTTTCTTCAGTCATATCAAGGGATCTTGGTGATTTTTGAAGCTTGGAGGAAGTGTTATCCAAACTTTTTCGATTATAAATTTATTATCCATCAAAGTTCCTATTTAGGAAAGTCATGGGTGGTATGGGGTAAGTAGACTTTGTTCATACGTCAATATGACAACTCACAAATTTATGTTAAAAATTAAGAGCTGATTAATTTAATAGATAGGGGTTGGATGCGGGCTTCTATAGCTGGACAGCAGATCCCTTAGAAATGTCTTTAATTGTTTGAATGAATTAAGCAAAGACAAATAAAATGTTAAATTTCTGGGGTTTGTCGTAAAAGCATTTTATAAAATATATCGAAATTTAATATTTGGAGAAGATGTATGGAAAATAAAAAAGTTATAAAAGTTGAACCATTGAATTTCTACTCAAATGATATGACCCTAACTAAAGATCAGCTAGTTCATAATCACTTGAAGTTGACGTATCAAAAAAACTTAGTTCTTATCCTCTTATAATTAGGCCTGCATTTACTTTAGGCGGGGTAGGAGGTGGAATTGCTTTTAACCTTGAAGAATTTGTCGAGTTGTGTAAATCAGGTTTAGAGGAAAGTCCAAGTAATCAAATATTAATTGAAAAATCACTCATTGGATGGAAGGAGTTTGAACTAGAGGTGATGAGAGATACTGCTGACAATGTGGTAATAGTTTGCAGTATTGAAAATTTAGACCCAATGGGTGTCCATACTGGAGATTCGATTACTGTAGCTCCTGCTCAGACTTTAACAGATAAGGAGTATCAGAGATTGAGGGATTTGTCATTGAAAATTATTAGAGAGGTAGGAGTTGAAACAG
>CABYNZ010000038.1 GCA_902520485.1 uncultured Prochlorococcus sp.
CAGTATCCAATGAGCAAGCACTTTTTGCTTTTGAACTTTTATCAACACTATGGAAAAATTTACTTTTTAATCAGTTAACTGATGATGAAATATTTTTAGCAAAAGAAAAACTAAAAGGTTCTTTTCTTTTAGGAAATCAATCACTAGATGAAATTTTACAGAGAAAGATACAGTTAATTAGTTACGGTATCACACCAATTTCTGAGATCGAGTTAAATTCAAGAATAGAGGAAATATCTTCGTTAGATATTTTTAAACTAACTAATAAGTATTTTTCAAAACCTTTTCTAAGTATTTCTGGAAATAAAAATATATGTTTAGAAATTTCTAATAGGTGGAAGAAAAACTTTTAAGTTAGTTTTTCTCAATCTTATCAATATCGATTAAAAACGAACCTCTTCTAAACTTTACTTCAACAGTATCTGGGGATTTAATTGAAAGGATTTCCCCAATTTCATCAATTGCCACTAAATCAGGTGGTCTTAACATTGGCATATTATCTGAGGTCTTTAAGTAAGAGACTGGCGCAATCAACTTAACCTTATCGTTGATCTCAAATTTCATTTATAAATTATATGAATTAAGGATTAGTATAAGCATAAAGTTATCGAAAATATCAACGAAATGCACTGATTCATTCTAGAATCCTATAATTAACTTTCTACAAATTAATGAATCAGAAATTTAAAACATTAATTTTATGGGCTCTACCTATACTTTTAGTAATAGCGCTTTCCTACCAATTTTTATCTTCAAGCAACGTTGATTCACTTAAATCTAATGGAACTACTATTGCACCAAGAAATTCAGCGGTAGCAAGAGTTAGTTACGGCAGATTTTTAGATTACATTAATTCAGGAAGGGTTACATCTGTTGATATCTTTGAGGGAGGCAGAAATGCTGTCATAGAGACTATAGATTCGGATTTAGACAATAAAGTTCAAAGGTTACGTGTTGATCTTCCCGGCTTAACACCAGAACTTATTAATATTTTAAAAAATGAGGGTATCAGTTTTGATGTTCATCCAGTAAAAACAGCCCCTCCTGCATTAGGAATTTTAGGTAATTTACTTTTCCCAGCTGTCCTAATTGGAGGATTAATTTTATTAGCGAGGAGGTCAAATGGAATGCCTGGCGGTCCTGGCCAAGCAATGCAGTTTGGAAAAACAAAGGCAAGATTTGCAATGGAAGCTGAAACAGGAGTTGTATTCGATGATGTTGCGGGCGTTAATGAAGCCAAACAGGATTTACAAGAAGTTGTCACTTTTCTGAAAAAACCAGAAAAATTTACTTCTGTAGGTGCAAGGATTCCAAAGGGGGTTCTATTGGTAGGACCTCCTGGTACTGGTAAAACCCTTTTAGCTAAAGCAATTGCAGGTGAAGCTGGTGTACCATTTTTCTCATTATCAGGTTCTGAATTTGTTGAAATGTTTGTTGGTGTTGGTGCTAGTAGAGTTAGAGATCTTTTCAAAAGAGCTAAAGAGAATAGTCCATGTCTAATTTTTATTGATGAAATCGATGCTGTCGGAAGACAAAGAGGTGCAGGGATTGGTGGAGGTAATGATGAGAGAGAACAAACTCTTAATCAATTACTTACTGAAATGGATGGCTTTGAAGGTAATAGTGGCATTATAATAATTGCAGCAACAAACAGGCCCGATGTTTTAGACTCTGCCCTAATGAGACCTGGCAGATTTGATAGACAAGTCACTGTAGACGCACCTGACATCAAGGGTAGACTATCAATATTGGAAGTTCATGCTAGGAATAAGAAACTTCAAGACGATTTAACACTTGAGAGCATTGCGAGAAGAACACCAGGATTTACTGGCGCAGATTTAGCAAATTTATTAAATGAAGCCGCTATATTAACCGCCAGAAGAAGGAAAGACTCTATCAGTATTTCAGAAATTGATGACTCTGTGGATAGGATTGTAGCAGGAATGGAAGGTTCTCCACTAACAGATGGTAGAAGCAAGAGATTAATTGCTTATCATGAAGTAGGCCATGCTCTCATTGGTTCACTTGTGAAAGCACATGATCCTGTTCAAAAAGTGACCGTCATTCCAAGAGGTCAGGCTAAAGGATTAACTTGGTTTACCCCAGACGATGAACAATCTCTTGTTAGCAGGTCTCAACTAAAGGCTAGAATAATGGGCGCTTTAGGAGGACGAGCTGCTGAAGATGTAGTGTTTGGAGAAGGTGAGATTACAACGGGAGCGGGAGGTGATTTCCAACAAGTTGCTTCAATGGCTCGCCAGATGGTTACCAGATTTGGAATGAGTAATTTGGGTCCGATAGCTTTAGAAAGTGGTAACCAAGAGGTATTTGTTGGTAGAGATTTAATGACTAGAAGTGAAGTTTCTGATTCAATCTCTAAACAAATAGACGAAAGTGTCAGAGTAATGGTTAAGGAATGTTATAAAGAAACCTACGATATAGTAAGCAAAAATAGAGAAGCTATGGATAAGATAGTTGACCTATTAATCGAAAAAGAGACATTAGATGGTGATGAATTTGTAAGTATTCTTTCCAAGTTCACTAAAATTCCTGAGAAAGAGAGAACTCCCCAATTATTAAGTTAAACTTTAATAGGTTTCTTATCTAACACCAGATCAATTAAGCCGTACTCAACTGCTTCGTTTGGGGACATATAAAAATCTCTATCAGTATCTTCTTTGATAGTGTCGTAATCCTTTCCAGTTCTCTCTGACAATTCAGTATTAAGTCGCTCTTTTAAGAACAGAATTTCATCTGCTTGAATTCTTATATCACTAGCTTGTCCTCTGGCACCTCCAAGCGGTTGATGAATCATAATTCTTGAATGTCTAAGACTGCTTCTCTTCCCTTTAGTACCTGCAGCAAGCAAAAATGCGCCCATACTAGCTGCTAGGCCAACACAAACTGTATGAATATCAGGCTTAACATGTTGCATTGTGTCAAAGATACCCAATCCGTCATATACCGATCCACCTGGTGAGTTTATGTACATATAAATATCCTTATCTGGATCCTCTGCTTCAAGGAACAATAATTGAGCAACAATTCTATTAGCAGTTTCACTAGTAACTTGTTCTCCCAAAAAGATTATTCTCTCTCTTAATAGTCTCGAATAAATATCAAAGACTCTTTCACTACCACCAGATTCTTCTAAAACTAAAGGGATCATAATAATATTTATCTGTTTATTAGATATTAACGATATTGAGTCAACATACGCTAACCTTATTAAGGTTTACATATAAAAAATTGAAAGAAAAATTGACTGTTTCAGATAGCAAAAAGTTATTTCATGAAAAATTCCCCTACGTCATTCCAGGTTTATATAAAAGAATAGTTGATGAAATGCTTGTCGAACTTAATCTTCTAAACCATCAAAAAGAATTTACGCAAGATTATCTCTTTTGTGTAGGTCTCACCGAAACATTCAAAGAATTAATGAAAGGATATCAACCTTATAAACATTTAGATCTTCTTTTTGAATCTCTATGCAGTTCTACCAATTTTGAAGCGAAGGAAATTAATGAAATATCTAAAAAGTCTCAAAAAGAATTCAACGATAAAACATCTAAAGATATTTTGACATTATTAATAGAAAAAAGTAATTCTAAACTTTATCCTTCAAGGATTTTGAACTTAGGAATATATATATTAATTTCAAACTCTCAAGATCTCAAAGAGAAAAATGAATCAGATAAAAATAAGATAACCTCTAATATCTTTGAGAAGTTAAGCTTATCTGCTAATAAAGCAGAAAAAGATATCGGAATCTACAGAAGCAGCATATCAAAAATGGTACAAGCAAAAGAATTAATTGAAGAGCTCAAGATTAAAGATAAGAAAAAAGAGAAAAAGTAAAACTAACTATTTTTTTAATCTTTTTTTATCTTTCCAAGAGACGTAGGATATATAAATCACAGCTAAAGTTATGCATATGAGTAAAACAAACGATGTTAAGATTAGAAAATTACTTAAATAGACTTCATAAGTTAAGAATGAAATCATATATCAATGGATCCGTCACCATTTCTTCCCCAAACAACCATGGCAATTGAAAAAGTAAAAATAGCAGCCAATGCTGCCCAGCCTATCTGAAAGATCATCTGAATTTAATAGTTTTTATAAATATAACAGAACTTCAAAATTTTTTAATCATTTGAAAAATAAAGTTAATTTCTCAGAAACAAAATTTTCTCAATAGAATAAAAATAAATTTAAATTGGGAAGGTTAGTCTTAAATCATAGTACAAATATTGATGGTCTAATTCCAATACTCCAGAAGTTAGCACTTGACATAAATATCAAAACAATAACTCCAGCTGCCATATCAAGAGCCAGGGGCAGATCTTCTAAATTGATAATTAGATTGTCGGTAAAAACTATAAACGGATATAAAGCAATAGCAAGAAAGGGGAAAACAGCACAAGAAGTTTTTATTTCAACAGACTTAAGTAAAGATCAACTAAAAGATATTATAGATATTTATAATAGTAAGTAATTAAATAAAAATATAATTAAAAATTATTCAGGAGTGCACCAATGAAGTTGGTATTAAATTCATCTATTTTTTTACTAGCCTTACTTTCATTCAATAACGAAACATTCTCTCTTACCGACTACCAAATAAAAAGATATTGTAGAAACAAGAAACGTGTATCGACATGTATAAAAAATTTACAAGAGAAAAGATCTGATCTCCAAAAAGGAACGTTTATTGAGATACCAGTAAAACCTTATAAAGGTGAATAGAAATTTAAATTGCATTTAAATTTCAAATTCTAATTCGAAAAGATTAAAAG
>CABYNZ010000039.1 GCA_902520485.1 uncultured Prochlorococcus sp.
ATGGGAAAATGGGTGGATATAGAGAATATGAAACTTATGGTGAATCATCTTTAAATGATGCTCCTCCTTTCTTATTACCAGATCCAACAAATCCTAAATTAAGCAAATAATTAAGTTTATCAAAAAATAAATTTGACTTCGACAATAGTACTTTTAAACCTTTTTCTTACACAATTTTTATCAAATAATAATGATAGGTACAGGTCAAAGTAAAAAAAAACTATCAGATTCGATGACTTTTAGTGATCATTTAGAGGAGCTTCGTGAAAGGATACTAAACTCAATTTACTCAATACTTATTTCAATATTCTTTAGTCTTCTCATAATAAAGCCATTAATATCTTTTTTAGAAATTCCAGCTGGTGATATTCATTTACTACAACTTGCTCCAGGAGAGTTTTTATTTGTCGCTATTAAAGTTGCAGGTTACAGCGGATTGATAGTTTCTATGCCTTATATTTTTTATCAAATAATATTATTCATTTCTCCTGGTTTAACAAAACAAGAAAAAAGCCTTATCTTGCCTGCAGTTTTTGGCTCAGGTCTTCTATTTTTTTTAGGATTAATTTTTTCATGGTGGATTTTAGTCCCTGCAGCAATAAATTTCTTCATTAGTTTCGGTGCTGATATTGTTGAACCAACTTGGTCTATAGAAAGATATTTTGATTTTGTTCTCTTATTAATGTCTAGCACTGCAATAGCTTTTCAATTACCAGTATTACAATTTATTCTTGGTTCTCTTGGGATAATTACAACAGAAAAAATGATTTCGAATTGGAAGATAGTTGTAATTTCCTCTGCAATATTATCTGCAGTGATTACCCCTTCAACTGACCCATTGACTATGTCATTGCTATCTATATCGATTGTGTTTTTATTTTTTGTGGGTACTGGATTAACTTACTTATCAGAAAATCTTAAGTCAAAAACTCTTTCATCTTCTCATTAAGATCTAATTGCAAGCTGACAGCTCTACCTAACCTTGGCTTAGCATTGACTTTCTTTAGCCATTCCCTTACTTCTTCTGAATATCCACATCTATTTAAAATCTCGATTTTATCTGCTATCGATTTTTTATATTCATCTTCACTTAAAGGGAATGATTCCTGTCCAAGAAATCCCCACATCATTTGAAAATAAACGAATTTTCCTCTTCTAAAGAGTCTAAAATCATATTTTTTTCCCCAGCGATGAGTCAAATAATGTAAAACTTCATCTACTAGCAACGGGTTCATTTAAATCAATTAATTAAGACTTCCTAAACTTTTACTTTAAATTATTAAAAGTCCTATCTATTTGCAACAGAAATTGAACAATTTGCTCCATAATAACTAATAAATAACAGAACCAAGTAGCGAATGACTCAATTAAGTTCCAATGATGTCCCTTCTATGGGTCGAAGGCAATTTATGAATCTTCTTACATTTGGTACTGCAACTGGTGTAGCTTTAGGAGCCCTTTACCCTGTAGCGAATTATTTCATGCCTTTAAGAGCAGGCGGTGGTGGAGGTGGAACTTCTGCTAAAGATGAATTAGGGAATCCAATAACTAAGACAGGTTGGTTAGCTACCCATCAAGCAGGAGACAGAAGTCTAGTTCAGGGTCTAAAGGGAGACCCAACTTATTTAATAGTTAATGAGGGTGGGGAAATGGGAGAATTTGGTTTAAATGCAATTTGTACACATTTAGGTTGTGTTGTCCCATGGGATAGTGGTGCTAATAAATTCATATGTCCTTGTCATGGCAGTCAGTACGATACTAATGGGAAGGTAGTAAGAGGGCCTGCGCCTTTATCTTTAGCTCTAGCTCATGTAGATATTGAAGATGATGCTGTACTTGTCAAACAATGGTCAGAAACTGACTTTAGAACTAATGAAAATCCATGGTGGGCATAAAAAAAATGAAGGGTCTTAAAAATCAAATCATGAAAAAAACAAGTTTATTTATCTGTACTCTGCTTTTCATTTCAAGCATTGTATTTTATCCAGAAATCAGTTTTGCTTATCCATTTTGGGCTCAGCAAAACTACGAATCCCCAAGAGAAGCCACAGGTAAGATAGTCTGTGCAAATTGTCATCTAGCTCAGATGCCTACAATTGCAGAGGTTCCACAATCTGTTGGAGCAGACAGTGTTTTCAAAGCTGTAGTCAAAATTCCCTATAAAAATGATTTAAAAGAGATAGGGGCTGATGGTTCCGAAGTACCATTACAAGTTGGTGCAGTTGTAATGCTGCCTGATGGCTTTAAACTTGCTCCACAAGACAGATGGACCGAAGAAATAAAAGAAGAGACTGAGGGGGTTTATTTCACTAATTACAGTGAAGAGAAAGATAATATCATTATTGTCGGACCTTTACCTGGCGATACCAATAAAGAAATCGTTTTCCCTGTACTTTCCCCTGATCCATCAACTAATAAAGAATATCACTATGGGAAATACTCGTTACATATTGGAGGCAATAGAGGTAGAGGTCAGGTATATCCAACTGGAGACAAGAGCAATAATGTAGTATTCACTTCTTCCACCGCAGGAACTATAAATTCAATAGAAACAATTGAAGATGGTAGCTATCAAGTCAATATAGAAAACGATAATGGTGAAATAACTACTGAAGCAGTGCCTGTTGGTCCTCAACTTATCGTAAAAGCGCAAGACAAAATTAATGTAGGTGACCCTCTTACTAATGATCCCAACGTTGGAGGCTTTGGGCAATTAGATGCTGAGGTTGTACTACAGAGCCCTTATAGGGTTATTGGATTGATTGCATTCTTCATTGGTGTTGGCTTAACACAAATACTTTTAGTATTAAAGAAAAAACAAGTAGAAAAAGTGCAAGCAGCAGAGGGTATCTAACTTTCTCTTAATGCTTATACTTCAAGCTTATATACAATCTCCAGGAGAAACTTTTTTAAATTTAGGATTTATAACTATTAGATGGTACGGACTTCTTATTTCGGTTTCAGTTTTAATAGGCCTATTTATCTCTAAAAAACTTGCAAAGGCAAGAAATATTAACCCAGAGTACATTAGTGAAATAATTCCATCATTAATAATCTCTTCAATAATTGGAGCTAGAACTTATTACGTAATTTTTGAGTGGAGGCAATATAGCGGAGAGAACTTTTTTACTTCTTTTGAACTATTCAATAACATCATTCAAATACCTTCTTTTCTTGCAGTTTGGGAAGGAGGCATAGCAATCCATGGAGGTCTAATTGGAGGATTAATATCTATTATCTATTTCTGTAAGTCGAAAAAAATTAATTTAAAAACCTTTATAGATATATTAATACCCTCGATTATTCTTGGACAATCAATAGGAAGGTGGGGAAATTTTTTCAATAATGAAGCCTTTGGAGTTCCTACAAATTTGCCTTGGAAATTATTTATACCTATCCAAAATAGGCCTTTAGAATTTATTAATTATGAATTTTTTCATCCTACATTTCTCTATGAGTCATTGTGGAATTTTTTGATTTTCATCGTACTTATTATTACCTTTAATAAACAAAATAAAACAGATTTTTTCAGGCCTGGCTTTATTAGCTGTCTTTATTTAATAAGTTATAGCTTTGGACGATTCTGGATTGAAGGTTTAAGAACTGACCCACTATGCATTGGTGGACTTCCACCTTTCTGTGATGGCGGTATAAGAATGGCTCAATTTATAAGTATTTTTCTATTTTCTTCTGGATTAATTGGAATATTTTTTTTAAGATTAAGAACATATAGTGGGAAAAATAGAAAGAATGGATAACAAAATATCCTTTATTGGTGTTGGTCCAGGAGATCCAGAATTATTAACTTTAAAAGCATTAAAAAAGATAAAAATTGCAGATGTCATTATTTGGACTGATTCCCTAATTCCTGAAAAGATTTTAGATTCTGCTAAAGAAGGTTCTGAAAAAATAAAAACGAGTTCGCTTAACTTAGAACAAATCACCTCAATTATGATAGAAAAATTTCAGGCAGGGAAAACTGTTGTAAGGTTGCATGATGGAGACCCTTGCCTTTTTGGAGCAATTAGAGAGCAAATCGAAATTTTAAAAAACGAAAAAATTGAAATCGAGGTTGTTCCTGGAGTAAGTGCTTTTCAAGTTGCTGCAGCATATCATGAAGCTGAGTTAACCATCCCTGACGTAACGCAAACAATAATTTTAACTAGAGCAGGAGGTCGAACAGGGATGCCCGAAAAAGAATCTCTGAAAGATCTTGCGAAACACAATTCCTCTATATGTCTTTATCTAAGTGCTAGGCATGTGAAAAGTTCTCAAGAAACTTTACTAGAGTTTTACCCTCCAGAGACTAAAGTGATTGTTGGATTTAGAGTATCTTGGGATGATGGTTGGACATCATTAATAGAATTAAAAGATATGGAAAAATTTTCTATTGAGAAAAAACTAATTAGAACAACCATTTACATAATTAGCCCAGCAATTAGTAATTCTCAAAAAAGATCTAATCTTTATAATCCATCTTATAAGCATCTCTTTAGGAATAAATAATCTTAAAGTTGTTAGAAAAATATTAATTACTATAATTAGTAAAAATTTATTTGCTTTGAAAGAAATAAAATCTGTTTCGGGAATCAACAATGAAGGAGGAGATTCCTCTTTAAAGAGAATCGGAAATTTCATTAAAGAGGCTAGGTTAAGTAAAAATCAAACAATTGAAGAATTGGCTTTTGATTTAAAAATTGGAGCTCATCAACTTGAAGCCATAGAGGAAGGTAATGAAGAAAAACTTCCTGAAAAAGTATTTATCAAAGCAATGATTAGAAGGATT
>CABYNZ010000040.1 GCA_902520485.1 uncultured Prochlorococcus sp.
TTAGCATTGCTAAAAAGAAAAAAATTAAATATCCCTATTGTTGCAATAACTGGCTCAGTGGGTAAAACCACAACAAAAGAAATGATTGGTGGAGTTTTAAATAAACTTGGAAGAATAAAATTATCTCATGCAAATTTCAATAATGAGATTGGAGTTGGTCTTACTATTCTTGCTACAGATATAGAAGATAAAGTTTTAGTTCTTGAGATGGGGATGAGAGGACTTGGACAGATCGAGAATTTATCTAAATATAGTGAACCAGATATTGCAGTTATTACTAACATTGGAACAGCTCATATTGGATTGTTGGGCTCAAAAAAAAATATTACTTATGCAAAGTGTGAAATTAGTAAGTTCTTAAATCCAAAGGGAGTTGTAATAATTCCAGCAAATGATCCATTCCTAGAAAAAACTTTAAAAGAATTTTGGAAAGGTAGAGTTATAAAAGTAAAACTATTAAATTTAGAAAATCAAAAGGATAGTTTTAAGAAAGATGATAATTTGCGAGGATTTTATAATCCCTCTAATAAAACAATTTTAATTGAAGAAAATACCTTTGAAATTTCATTTGAGGGATTTCACAATGCTTCGAATTTCTTATTTGCTTATGCAGTTGCTAAAGAACTAGGTATTGATTTTGCAAGTTTTAATAAATTTGATTTTGTAAGTTTAGGAGGAAGAAATAAAATTCTTAAATCAGTAAAAACAACAATATATGATGAATCATATAATGCTTCGCCGGAGTCAGTAAAAGCATGTATTAAAAACCTACTTGAAAAACCTAGAAATAAATTTTTCATATTTGGAAGTATGCAAGAATTGGGAAAAGAATCTGAAAAGTATCACAAAGAAATATTCAACTTAATAAATAATTCAGATATAAAAAAGTGTTTATTTATTTGCGATAAAGAAAATGAAAAAATTTACTCCAATTATCTAAAAGATAAGAATAAATTTTTAGTTTTAAATAATATTAAAGATGTACCTCAAGAGATAAACAAATCTACAAAAAAAGGGGATTTTATTCTTATAAAAGGGAGCAGATGTTGGCAACTTGAAAAAATTATCGAATTAATTAACTAGATCAGGATTTTTTTTCCCAATTCTCTATATTTACTTGCTTAGTTCTTGAGATCGCTAATGAATTATCTTTAGAGTCTTTTGTGATCACAGAACCAGCACCTGTTGTTACTGATTCCCCTAAATTTATTGGCGCTACAAAAACTGTGTTTGCTCCTATATTTGAATTTTTGCCAATTTTTGTTTGATATTTTTTCTTTCCATCAAAATTTGCAGTAATAGTGCCTGCTCCAATATTTGTAGATCTTCCAATAATAGAATCACCAATATAACTTAGATGGTTTACTTTAGATTCTTCCTCTAGTTGACTATTTTTGATCTCAACAAAATTACCTATTTTGCTATGGGAAGATATTTTGGAATTAGGCCTTATATGACTATAAGGGCCAATTTTTATATAATCCATTATCTGAGAATCATAAACAGTAGAGTTTAAAATTTCACAATTTAATCCCACATTAGAATTCTCAATAAAAGTATTTGGACCGATAATGCAATGACTTTTTATTTTCGTATTTCCTCTTATATGCGTATTAGCCTCTATGATTACATCCTTACCAATTTCAGCTTCTTCGCTAATTGAACAACTTGCTTTATTTATAAAAGTTACACCATTAAGCATATGTTTTTCTTTAATTGAATTCTGAATACATTCCTCGCACTCTGATAGTTGAATTCTGTTATTAATTCCTTGAAGCTCTCCATTATCCTCTACTTCTAGACTTAAGGAATTTTTTAGCAGAGATATTGTATCTGTTAGGTAAATCTCTTTTTGATTATTATTGCTTTGCAAGGTATTAATTATTTCTGACAAGTTACCCCAGTTAAAACAGTAAACACCTGCATTTATTAATGGATTTTCTTTTTCTAGATCATTGCAATCTTTTTCTTCAACAATTCTCTCTATAAAATCCCCCTTCAAAAAAACTCTGCCATATCCATGAGGATTTTTTTTCTTTGTGGTAATTAAAGAAACATCAGCATTCTTTGAATCGTGTAAATACAAAAGTTTTTTTAGAGTACTAGGCCTAATGAGTGGCACATCGCCATTAAGTACCAAAAGTTTTCCTTCATGTTTTTTTACTTCTTTACAAAGTATCTGGATAGCATGACCGGTTCCTGATTGAGGTTCTTGAACTACAACATGGATTTTTTTATCGTTTGGGATTGACTTTTGTACTTCTTTTGATTTGTGTCCAGTAATTACGAAAATTTTATCAGGTTTTAATTCGACACAAGAATTAATTACTCTTTGTAGAAGACTTTTGCCAGAAATTTTATGTAAAACTTTTGGCAATGAGCTTTCCATCCTAGTGCCCTTGCCTGCCGCTAATATTGCAACACTTAACATGTTTATTTGAAATCCTAATTTAAATCTAACTCTTAAAGGATAACTTCGTCATTCCCCATTTCTCTCTCCATTTATTTGTAGATAATAGATTTGATAATAATTGCTCATCTAATCTTCTCCTGATTATATCGTCTTTACTTGAGTTCAAATCTTCATCTCTATATGGAATACTGGCTTTAGTTAAGAGATGTTCTTCTTCCATTAAAGATAATTTTTCAAAATTGAAATTAGGTTTCAATTTATTCTTATCAAATTTTGATATTGCGACAGTTCCATGACTCCAAATAGGTCTATTTTTGAAACTTGGCTTAATAGTAAAAATTTCTAATCCAAGATTTCTTAAGGTTTTTCTTACTGCCGCTGATGAAGAATAAGTTATTAAATAACCCTGAGGATTAAGATTTTCTGTGACTTTGGATAAAAATTCAATTGTCCATACTTGTGGGCATTTTTGAGGAGAAAAACCATCTAAATAAATCAGATCAAATTTAATAGAGGAAGGAATAATATTGATTTTTTTTCTAGCATCACCCCACAAAATACTGCATTTTAAAAATTGATCCTCAAAGTAATCTTTTCGATAAAGTGATTCAAATATTTTTTTGACTTTTGGATCCCACAATTTTAGGAAAGATTCTTTTCTAAGCGAATATTTAAGAGGCTTTTTATCAATCTCCAATGCATACAAATTTAAATATGATTTTTGTTTAATTAATTCATTTAATAAAGAAGCTGAATTGTAACCTAAACCAAAACATATATCCAAAACATTAAGAGATTTGCCTTTAAATCTTTGCAAATTAGAAGTAGCTGTAAACTTTGACTTTGTTTCCTCCAATGCGCCAAATAAACTATGGAAGTTCTCGTGAAAAAACATACTTCTTAAGGAGTAACTACCATCTTTAGTTAAAACTTCTATTAATTCAGACAAAAAATTTTTAGGCTACTTAGTTAGTTTAGCCAGCTCTTCCCAAAAAGTGGGATACGAGACGCTAGCAGCATGAGATCCCATGATTTTTGAAGTACCTTTAGCAAGAAGTGAAGCAATAGCAAGACTCATTGCTACTCGATGATCTGTCTCACTATCTACCTCCGCAGAATGAAATTTTGATTGCCCATTAATAATTAACCCATCCTCTTTTTCTGTTATTTCAGCGCCGAATTTTTGTAACTGTCGTGCCATGACTTTTAATCGATCTGTCTCCTTAACTCTTAATTCATGTGCATCCTTGATTTCAGAAATTCCATTACAAAAACAGGCAGCCACAGTAAGGATAGGAATTTCATCTATAAGTTTTGGGAGAATATCTCCTTCAATAGTGAATGATCTTAAATTATTTGAAGTCTTTACTTTAATAGATCCAATTGGTTCACCTGCAATAGTCGATTTATCTAAAATCTCATAATTGCACCCCATTGAATCCATCACATTTAAAATCCCTGTTCTAGTGGGATTTAATCCGACATTCTGAATTAAAACCTCTGAATTTGGAACAATAGATGCAGCAATCATCCAAAAAGAAGCAGAGCTTATGTCTCCAGGGATCAATATTCTCTGACCAATCAAGTTGCTTCCTGGCTTAATAACTACATTCCTTCCTAATTCTCCTCTGATACTGATGTCAGCTCCAAATGCTTTTAGCATTCTTTCAGTATGATCTCTCGATGATGCTGGTTCAATAACAGAAGTAGTCCCAGAAGCATTGAGGCCTGCCAATAATATTGCCGATTTCACTTGAGCACTTGCCACTGGAGTTCCAATAACACATCCCTTAAGTTTTTTCCCATCAATTGAAATTGGAGCTTTGTTACCGCCTTCCCTTCCATAAATTTTGCCACCCATCAAAGATAACGGTTTACCAACTCTCCGCATTGGCCTTTCGTTAAGAGAAGCGTCTCCCGTTAAGATGAAATTCTTACCTTCTTGTGCGGCTAACAAACCCATTAATAACCTCATAGTGGTTCCTGAATTTCCACAATTAAGAATTTCTTTTGGCTCTTTTAATCCATTAAGACCCAATCCTGAAATCGTAAAAGGCTCATTTTTTTTTATTTCTGGTATATTTACACCTAACTTTCTTAGACAATCAGCAGTTGAAAGTGGATCTTCAGAATGTAAGAA
>CABYNZ010000041.1 GCA_902520485.1 uncultured Prochlorococcus sp.
TGGGAATATTGATAAACTGACTCTTGTTTAGTACTTGTAACAACAATATCTGCAGACTTTAATGCCTTTTCTTCTGCCTCAATTCTTTTACTTATGGAATAAAGCTTTTCTATTTGATTAGTTTTTAAACCAGTATCAAGCAATTTCCTTTTTTTTTCTCTTCCTAAAGAATGACCAGTAAAAATTAGTGGAACGTTTAGGGATTTACTTAGTTTAACTCCTACATACCCAGCATCTGCATAATGTGCGTGAATGAAATTAGGCCTTTTGTTTTTTTTATAGTAAGAAATTAGTCTTTCAGTTAAATTATCTAAATAAGGCCAAAGCAATTCCTTTCTTAAATATTTATTAGGTCCAAATTGGAATCTTAAAATCCTAACTCCGGGTTCTACAAATTCTTCTTCTTGAGAATATTCATCGTCTACTTTAGGATCGCTTATTAAACGAGTAACTAAATCCACTTGATCAACTTTTGAAGTATCAGCCAAGCTTTTAATTAACTCTAAAACATATTGTGTTTGCCCTCCTGTATCTGCATCCCTGCCTAACTCAAGATTTTTAGAACGTATAAGACCATGTAAATGTAAATGTAAAAATTTCAACCTCATTCAGCAAATCCTCCGATCAACGGCCTTTAATACAAATAAGCTGAATTTTCTAAGGAAATATTAAGAAAACATAATGATTTAAAATTTTTTTAATATAAAAATTTTGAAAAAACCTGTTGCAGAGCAGTTTTATGCCCTTTTAAAAAAGAATTTCATATTGGTTAAATAATTAAATTAAAAAGAAATACAACAAAAATTTTCTTATTTCAGAACCTTTTTAAGATATTTTGCTGTATGACTTGTGGGATTTTTAGCTACATACTCAGGAATACCTTCTGCAATGATTTCTCCTCCTTTATCCCCACCATCAGGTCCTAAATCGATAATCCAATCTGAACATCTAATAACATCTAAATTATGTTCAATAACAATTACTGAATTACCTTTATCTACCAAACGTTGTATCACGTCCATTAATTTATGAACATCATAAAAACTTAACCCTGTAGTTGGTTCATCAATCAAATATAAAGTTTTTCCAGTAGCCCTTTTTGACAATTCTGTGGCTAACTTAACTCTTTGAGCCTCTCCACCAGATAATGTAGGAGCTGGCTGGCCTAATTTGACATATCCTAAGCCAACATCAACCAATGTAGATAATCTATCGGCAGCTTGAGGTATAGCAGAAAAAGTTTCTGCAGCTTGTTCAACAGTCATCTCTAAAACATCAGATATATTGAAACCTTTATATTTCACCTGAAGAGTTTCTCTATTAAAACGAGCTCCTTTACATACTTCACATTGAACATACACATCAGGTAAAAAATTCATTTCAATTACATTAACTCCCTGGCCTTTACAAGCTTCGCATCTTCCTCCTTTCACATTAAAGCTAAATTGACCAGCCTGATAACCTCTTGCTTTTGCTTCTACTGTGGCAGTAAATATCTGCCTTATAGGATCAAAAGCACCAGTATATGTAGCAGGATTTGATCTTGGAGTTCTTCCTATTGGAGATTGATCAATAACGATAACTTTATCAATTGCCTTTATACCCTTTAGCTCTTCTACTCCTTGAGGGAAAGGAACTTTTAATCCTAGAGAATGACATAATGCAGGATAAAGTAACTCATTTATCAAAGTGCTCTTACCACTTCCACTCACACCAGTTACAGAAACTAATCTTCCTAAAGGGAATTCAACAGAAATATTTTTTAAATTATTTTTATAGCAATTATTTAAAATTAAACTTTTTTTTACAGATGATCTACGTTCTTTTGGAGTAGGAATCGATTTCCTACCACTAAGATAAGCTCCAGTTAATGACTTTTCTGAATTTAAGACATCTTGATAAGATCCTTTAGCAATAATTTCCCCACCATAAACACCTGCCCCTGGACCAATATCTACTAAATAATCTGCGGATTTCATAGTATCTTCATCATGTTCAACAACAACCAAAGTATTTCCCAAGTCTCTTAAGCTTTTTAATGTTTCTAATAATCTGTCATTGTCTCTCTGATGCAAGCCAATACTTGGTTCATCTAATACATATAAAACCCCAGTAAGACCTGCACCTATTTGTGTAGCTAATCTAATACGCTGAGCCTCACCACCAGACAAAGTCATAGCTGGTCTATCTAAAGTCAAATAATCTAAACCTACATTAATTAAAAACTTCAAACGTAAACGGATCTCTTTTAAAACCAATTCACCTATCTGCTTTTGCTTTTCTGATAAAGATATATTTTCTTTCTTTATCTTACCTAAACCCATGATACGCTCTACGTGATTTAGGGTTTCAGAAACGCTTATAGAAGTTAAGTCAGTTATATTGTATGGACCAAGTTTAACTGCCAAAGCCTCAGGTCTTAATCTTTTTCCAGAACATGTCTTACAGGGAACTAATTCTAGATACTTTTCTAATTTTTGTTTAACTGATTCTCCATTGGCTTCATTCAATTGTCTTTCTAAAATTGGTAAAATCCCCTCAAAAGGTCTTTCAAAACCACTAGAAGTTTTAAAACGACTATCAGCTTGAATTAATATTGGTTTATCTGATCCCAAAAGTAAAACTTGTTTTTGCAAATCACTTAAATCTTTCCAAGGAGTTTTTAATTCAAAACCATAAGCTTGACCTACAGAATAAAGTAAAGAGAAGTAATAAGTATTATCTTTCTCACTCCAAGGAGCTATTGCAGCATAAACAGGCAATGTTTTATCAGGTATAACTCTATCTGCAGTAAATTTTTTTAAATAACCAATCCCATGACAATCTGGACAGGCACCATATGGGCTATTAAAAGAAAATAGTCTAGGAGAAAGTTCTTCAACAATAGAGCCATGTACAGGACATGCATAATTTTCTGAGTAAAGTTTTTCTCTCTCTAAGTTAGAGGGTAAATTCTCTCCTTTTTTTGGAACAACTTCTACTATTGCTAAGCCATCGCCTCTTTTGAGACAAGTTTGTAGTGAATCATTTAATCTTTCTTGTATTCCCTCTCTTGCAATTAATCTATCAACTACTACCTCAATATTATGAATTTGATTTTTATCTAATTCAATACTATCAGCAAGTTCTCTTACCTCTCCATTGATTCTTACCCTAGCAAATCCTTCAGCAGCTAATCCGCTTATTAATTTTGTATGTGTTCCTTTCTTGCCTCTCACAACAGGAGCCAACAATTGGTACCTTGTTCCTTCTGGTAAAAGAAGAATTTGATCCACCATTTCATCAATTGTTTGAGGCGCAATTGGAACCCCGCAGTGGTGACAATGCGGCTCACCAGCACGACCAAACAATAATCTTAAATAATCCTGTATTTCTGTTACTGTTCCAACTGTTGATCGAGGATTATGACTTGTAGATTTTTGATCAATTGAAATAGCAGGTGATAAACCTTCAATATTGTCAACATCTGGTTTATCTACTTGACCCAAAAATTGCCTTGCGTATGCAGAAAGACTCTCAACATATCTTCTTTGACCTTCAGCAAAAATAGTATCAAAGGCCAAAGAACTTTTACCACTTCCACTCACACCTGTAAAAACTATAAATTTATTTCTAGGTAGAGAAAGATCAATATTTTTTAAATTATGCTGACGAGCTCCCCTAATATTAATTGAGTTATCTTCTCCAAAACTACTATCAACTTTATTAACCATGTTTAAATCTAAATTATGATTTAAAAAGGTTATTATAGTAGAATTTTTTCTATTTTACGCAGCTGAGCAATCAAGAAGTCTAGAAGCATAATTGTTTACTTCGGATGAACCTCCACCTATAAGTTCTATCAGTTCATTTTTCCTTTGATTTTTTGTAGTTAATTTTGCGATTGAAGTATAAGTTATTCCCTTAAATACATTTTTATTAACTTTGAAATGCGCTGATCCCTTAGCAGCTAAGAATGGCTGATGTGTAATACATAAGACTTGTTGATTTTTAGAAATTTCTTTTATAAGCTCAACCAAAGAAAATAGAGATTTACCACTTAAACCACTATCAATTTCATCTAAAAAGAAAGTATTGGGTTGTTTAGAAATACTAGATTTAATAGCTAATAAAAATCTTGACATTTCTCCGCCAGAAATAACATTTGATAATAGAGAAAGCTTCTGATCAGGATTAGCGGAAAACAAAAAATTTATATCGTCAATCCCATCACTTGAAGGCTT
>CABYNZ010000042.1 GCA_902520485.1 uncultured Prochlorococcus sp.
AAATAAAGGTGGATATGACGGCAAAGGGAACAGAAAAATAAACACAAAAGAAGATTTAGGTTCTTTTTTAATAGAGAATAATTCTGATGAATGGTTAATAGAAGAATGGATAGAGTATGAAAAAGAACTTGCTCTTGTTGGTTCGAGAGATAGGACCGGTAAGATAAGATTCTTTCCAATAGTTGAGACATACCAATCAAACCATGTTTGTGATTGGGTTCTTGCACCTGGAATAAATGAATATGATTTGAACTTATTTGCAATAAATATTTTTTCTTCAATAGTCAATGAACTTGATTACGTTGGAGTTTTAGCTATTGAATTCTTCTATGGAGATAATGGTCTTTTAATTAATGAAATAGCTCCTAGAACACATAACTCAGCTCATTTCTCTATTGAAGCTTGCACTTCAAGTCAGTTTGATCAATATGTTTGCATTTCTTCTGGGATAATGCCGCCTGAAATTAAAATGAACTGTGAAGGGGCAATTATGATAAATCTACTGGGATTAAAAAAGAATTTCCCAGTCTCAATGGAAACCAGAATTAAAATGTTATCTGAAATTGAGGGTTCTAATATTCATTGTTATGGCAAATCTCGAGAAATTCTGGGAAGAAAAATGGCTCATGTCACATTTTTATTAAATGGTAAAACGCATTCAGAAAGATATGATGAAGCACAAGTTTTATTAACTATGGTAAGAGACATTTGGCCATCTCCAAATGCATAAAAAAATAAGCTAGAGTAGAATTACTGGATCTTTGGTTAAGTTCTTCTTTATGTGCTCTGATCTGACTCTCTTTCGACATGAGGAGTCTGTCGTGATGCGGTAGTAAACCGATCTTGTAATCGGAAACGAAAGTCCACTTTGAATCCTCTTCTGGCATTTCCAGGTCGATGCAGCAGAGAACTGACGGGGATCCGGTTTAACCTATCAAAATGCTTGCTAAAAAAGACTTCTGGTAGGTATTTTATTTTTTTGAAATAGCTGAGCTGCTTTTGTACTATCTAGGTGTAAATAATTTGTTTACCAAAACACTTGACGATCTATTCCTAATGCATTTAGATTAATAGTACATATGTATTACTAAGTAATGACTTTAGGAGGAGCTAATGTTTGGACTAATTTTTCTTACGGTTATCGTAATGAGTCCCCAAATGGTTGGTTGCTTAGCCCAGACCGCAGCAGATTAATTTTATTTATAAGGAATAAAAAATCTCCAAGAAATAGTATGAGAATTTTTGCTCACACATATTACGCAAATGATCTTGGTGAGCCAATGGCAATTAAATCATCAACTCAGATGTATTTGGACAATGCTTGGGATAAATGGCATGACCTTCAATTAGAAGGTTGGACTTTTGAAGAACTTGAATTACCTGATTCTGTATGACTAACTTAAATCCAATCAAAAAGAAGCTATCAAAAGTAGATAGAAAGATATCTATGCGAGACCCATCAAAATTATTAGCAGAATTTTTTAATGGTGTTGTCATAGAACTTGATGAAGAATATAAGTATGACTCATAAAGAATTGATAGATCAAGTTTCCGCAAATTTGTTTAAGCAAAGTGGAAAGTTAGAAAGTAGAAGATCTTGGTTGGCAATGAGAAGTTATCTTGAACAATTAGACAGCGAACAACTTAAATCCATGCTTAAGGACCAAGGATGATTGAAGGACTTTATTTAGTTTTTATTTTTTTCTTAATTCTCAGAAAACTGTAAGTTGCAAAGCCAACTAAGAACATATCCAAGTAAATATGCCAAGTAGGAAAAATCTGGTGTATTAATTCCATTAACGTTTTATTGCTACTTGCCAATAAGGATAATCTAAATTAGATTTTTCTCTAATCAATTGTAATTTTCTAGAATTTATTTTTACTACTATTCCATCTGTTGGATATTTACAAAAAAGCTTTCCTTCTAGCCATTGTTTTCTAAATACTTCAACTTGGCTCGTAAAGTTGCATGAAATATCCTGAGGGATCGTGAAGCCAAGCTTTGAAAGACTCTTTTTGGACTCATATTGGTTAAGTTTTGAATTAAGTATTTGAAATGCACAGAAGCTAAGACTTTCAGAAAATCCTTCTTTAGCTCTTAGAAATCCAGAAGCGATTCTCTGGGAGATATTTGTACTTTGGTTGGGTGCGTATAATTCACCTCTAACTTGAAGAACTCCTCGTAAAGGGAGATTATTGGGAATGTCTTGGACTTTAATAAGTTTACTAGTAACGTCTGTCCCTTTTCTTGAAATTGCTTTCTCCAAGCTACCATCCCTGTATTGCAAAGCAACAGCACAACCATCAATTTTCGGTTCAATTAATAATCTGGTATCTGCTAATAATCCTTTCAAAAATTCATCTATTGAATCCTTTTCTAATGAAGGTAAAACTAGTTTATTTTTCTTTTTAAAGTAATCACAATTAGGGTTTGTTCTTAATAAATTTTTTTCAAGTTGATCGAATTGCTTATCAGAGATTAAGGCATTACCATTTCTATAATTATCGTCATACCATTCAATTCGTTCTTCTAAATAAGTCTTCATTTAATAAGATGGTTTAAGTTTTTGACTAGGTATCCAACTTGGTTTATCTATGATCCATTTTTCTCTATCTTCATATTTAACAGTCCATAAAAGAAATGAAGAAATCTCTTTTAGAGTTATGCCAACCAAATATCTTGTTTTTGGACTTATTGATATAAATCCAAATAATAATATTAATAAAATAAGTTTAAACATGCCTTTCATCATTTAAAAACTAAGCGTAATTTTTGCGAACTTTTTAATTAATGCAATTCTTATAACCTTCAATCTTTGCTAGTTCATCAATGCTCAAACCTGTTTCCTCTAGAAAAGTTTCTCCTATATCGTCCTTATTAAATTTAGTTAAAGCTCCTTTAGTAGAGTACTTTATACATAGGTTTTTGTATTTTGCTTCTTTGACAACAGGAGATAAATAAAAACCAAGCAAGATGATAAAAGCGCTATAGGTTATAACTTTTCTATGGTTTTTCCACCATTCATAAAATTTATTGGACACGAAAAATAAATAATTAATTTCTATTTTAAATTGATTGTCAACAAATTACTTTAGTAATTGAAGGATTGCTTAATTTATTGTTTTTTCATTAATAGATTTAACCCAAGAATAATATCTTGATTTTCTAACCCTTTGCTCTTTCGAGACTAATCTATCCGCAGATTCTAGGGGTGATTCTCCTTTCTCAACTTTTGTTGTAATTGATATACCAAAACCTTTTGCTTCAATTTTTGCAATGCCACCCTCTAAAAAAAATAAAAAAGACCAACCTTTATTCCATCCTAAATAGAAGGGATTTCGATACATTGCATTCTTCCAGATATACTCTTTAATGTTATTTTCCTTTTCAAGATGCTACTTGTATACACTATTACCAAATAAGAATTTTATGGCAGATTATTTCTGGAGAGTAATTTTCGTATTTAAATAATTTCTTGAATGAATACTTGACGTCCAGGAGTAGTACATTTATATTAATAGTACAACTGTATTATCTTAATGGCATCAGGAGCAGCTAATGTTCGGACTAATTTTTATAGTGGCAGCCTTATTGACACCCCAACTGGCTGGTTATTTAACAAAAAAAGTGGTTTATTAATTCTTTTTGAGAGTTATAAGAAATCTCTATCTAATAATTTAAAAGTTTATACTCACCTTTTCTATGCAAATGAATTAGGTGAACCAGCCAAACTTAAAAATTCAAGACTACACTCTATTGAGTGTGCTTGCGAAACATGGGATGAATTAGTTTCAGGAGGTTGGCAAATTGTTACTAGTAAATTCCACTAATCATGATTAAGGTAAATCCTTCAAAATGGGAATATCTAAAAGAATCTATTCTAAAACGAAAACGTACAAAGATTTGTATTACTTGCAATCACTTTCGCTACAGCACTACAGAAACTTTTGCTACTGTCTTGATATGTCCAAGATACGAAAAACGCATACCACAGGGTGATCATTTACTTAAAGGCTGTGAGTATTGGCAAAA
>CABYNZ010000043.1 GCA_902520485.1 uncultured Prochlorococcus sp.
TGGGCCGCAAATGAAGGCAATTTAAATAGTATTGTTTTACTATTTTGCTGGCTAGCTACCATTTTTTGGACTTTTGGCTTTGACACTATTTATGCTTTGGCAGATAAAAAATATGATATCAAAATTGGAATTAATAGTTCCGCAGTTAACCTCAAGAACAATACAAGAATAACCATTCAAATTTGTTATTTTTTAACTTCTTTTTTTCTCGCAATATGCGGATTTATTAATCAAATGGATTTTATTTTTTGGCCAATTTGGCTTGTAACGTCAATCTTAATGCAAAGGGATATACTAAAAGTATTTCCTGAGGAAAAGCAATCAATAAAAAATATTGGCAATCACTTCAAAAATCAATCAATTTATGGAGGAGTCATTTTATTAGGAATTATTATTGCTTCATAAATTCTAAATATGGTTTTTAGATTAAAAAAAGGGGATTTAATAAATATTTTAGCTCCAGGCTCCTTTATTGATGAAGAGGAAAATTTTCAAAAAGGCATAGAAATCTTAAAAAACTGGGGTTTGGAAATAAATGAAAATAATTCTCTATCAAAAAAATTTGGTTATTTTGCAGGCGATGATCTAACTAGATTTGAAGAACTTGAAAAAGCACAAAATAGTAAGCTAATCATTTTTGCAAAAGGAGGCTGGGGTTCAGCAAGACTTTTAGAAAAAGAACCTTCTTGGCAGCATGGTTTAATGCTTGGATTCTCAGATACATGTTCTTTATTACTATCTAAATATTCTCAAGGATTTATAGGTTCTATCCATGGGCCCATGGTTACTAGCCTTTTCAAAGAACCAGAATGGAGTCTTGAGAGATTAAGAAATTTACTTTTTGAGGGATATGTTGAGGACATAATAGGAATCCCTTTAAGAGGTGGGAAAGCAAAAGGAGAGATAATAGTTTCTAACTTAACTATTGCTACTTTTTTAATTGGTACTAATCACTTTCCAGATTGCAAAGGGAAAATAATAATTTTTGAAGACATTAATGAAGATATCTATAAAATTGATCGCATGTTGACTTACCTTAGGATGACTAAAACAATTTCTGAAATTGCGGGTATTGGATTCGGAAGTTTTTCCAATGATTCCTGCGACCTTGAATTGAAAGATTTACTAAAAAACTGCATTATTGAAAGACTTCAAGAGTTCGATTTTCCTATTCTTTTTGATCTCCCAATAGGCCACATATCAGGAAATGCATGCATCCCGATAGGGTATGAAGCGACCTTAAATGGTGACAACGGCATTCTTAGTATCGATAAACCTTTTTAACTAGGAGTTCTTCACAAAAAGTTTTGCTATTTTCAAATCTATAGGGGATGTAATTTTTATATTTGAATAAGTTCCTTCAATAATCTTCACTTTCCAATTAAGCATTTCGAATAGAGAAGCATCATCCGTGACTTTCCAGTTTTTATCAATTGCCATCTTATGAGCTTTTTTTAATCTATCTACTAAAAAGCCCTGAGGAGTTTGAGCTGCCCATAAATAATTTCTATCTGGTGTTTCTTTAATAAAACCTTCATTATCCACAATCTTTATAGTGTCTGTTACCTTAGTAGCTAAAATTACAGCTTCATTTTCATCTAATTGCTTGGCACAAAGGTCTATTAATTCAGGATTAATTAGACATCTAGCGCCATCATGTATTAAAACTTTTTCAGCATCTTTTGGTAACGCTTTTAAACCATTAAAAACTGACTTCTGTCTGGTGTTACCACCATTAATCCAATGAACTTTATGGGCAAAATCCTTAGATGAATTTAGTAATAAGTTTTTATCTTTCGGTTGTCCAATTATTCCAACCCAGTTTGTTGAGCTTGCAGAAAATACAGATTTAAGTGTCCAATAAATCAAAGACTCTCCCTCTAAATCAATAAGTAATTTATTTTTCCCAGCTTTCATTCTGCTACCATTCCCTGCAGCTGGTATTAAAAAGTGCACAATAGAAGGACTTAATGTTTTCTAGACAATTATAAATAAAAGCAATATCTTTACACAAATAGTACTACGATTGAAAATTATAAAATTTCATAATGTCCAATACAGATTCATTATCAGGCAAAGTTGCTTTAATCACTGGAGCTAGCAGAGGAATTGGTAAAGAAATTGCTTTAGAACTAAGCAGCTTAGGAGCAGAAGTTTTTATTAATTACTCTTCTTCTGATGAAAAAGCTGAAGAAGTTGTAAATTCAATAAAAAATTTGGGAGGTAAAGCTCATAAATTAAAATTTGATGTATCAAGAGAAGATTCTGTCAGTTCAGCTTTTGAAAAAATCATAAAAATTAATGGCTCCATTGATATTCTTATTAACAATGCTGGTATTACTAGAGATGGACTATTGATGAGAATGAAATCGGAACAATGGGATGATGTATTAAATACAAACTTAAAAGGGGTTTTTCTTTGTACAAAATATGCTTCAAAATTTATGATGAAAAAAAGAAGTGGTAGTATCGTAAATATTTCATCTGTTGTTGGAATAATTGGTAATCCCGGTCAAGCAAATTATTCTGCAGCTAAAGCTGGAGTTATTGGATTCACCAAAACTTGCGCTAAAGAATTTGCTTCAAGAGGTATAAACGTAAATGCAATAGCTCCAGGCTTTATAGAAACAGAAATGACTGAAAAACTTAATACTGAAGAGATACTTAAAGTTATCCCTTTAGGGAAATTAGGAAGTTGTACTCAAATTGCAAAATTAGTGTCTTTCTTAGTTTCAAGTGATGCAGGAAGTTACATTACAGGGCAGACAATCAGTATAGACGGGGGTATGAGTATTTAGTTATGTACTTTCATAAGGCTGAACTAATTCATCTCTCAACCTTCTAATTTTTTGTAAAAGTTTTAGTCTTCGACTTCTAGCAGTTAATGTTAAGAAAAATCTTAAAGGAAAATATATTAGTGTCATAGCAATCGCGAGGATTGCGGTAAGAGTAAAAATAAGATTATTTGTTTCTTCCATAACTTAAAGATACTCTTATTTGAGTTAATTTGTATGTCCTATTAAAAGAAATTCGGCTTTCCCCACTTAATAAAATATCCCTTAAAAATGATTCTATGGGAGATTAGAATAAGAAAACAGATCGAGCAAACATGGCTAAACAGTTAAGTTTTTCTAATGAATCAAGAGAAGCGCTAGAAAAAGGTGTTAATTTCGTAGCTAATGCGGTAAAAGTTACTATTGGGCCGAAGGCAAAAAACGTTGTAATAGAAAAGAAATTTGGTTCACCAGATATAGTAAGAGATGGATCTACAGTTGCTAAAGAAATCGAGATTGAAAACCCCATTTCTAATTTAGGTGCGAAATTAATAGAACAAGTTGCATCCAAGACAAAAGAGAGTGCTGGTGATGGAACAACAACAGCAACCATTTTGGCTCAGAAGATGGTTCAGGAGGGATTAAAAAATATTGCTTCTGGTGCCAACCCTATGGAGTTAAAAAAAGGTATGGAGGCAGGCCTAGCTTTTGTCTTAGAAAAATTAAGTTCCAAAAGTATTTCATTAAATGCTTCTGATATCCAAAAAGTTGCGACAGTTAGTGCTGGAGGTGATGAAGAAATTGGATCTATAATTTCGAAAGCAATGGATATTGTTACTTCAGATGGTGTAATAACTGTCGAAGAATCTCAATCACTAGAAACAGAATTAGATATAACTGAAGGTATGTCTTTTGATAGAGGTTATAGTTCTCCATATTTCGTAACAGACCAAGAAAGACAAGTTTGTGAACTTGAAAACCCTAAAATATTAATAACTGATCAAAAAGTCTCAACTTTAGTTGATCTTGTTCCAATACTTGAAGAAATTCAGAAGTCAGGCTCACCTTTTCTAATTATTGCTGAAGATATCGAAGGAGAGGCTTTAACCACTCTGGTTTTGAATAAGAATAGTGGGGTTTTAAATGTAGCTTCCGTAAGAGCTCCGTTATTTGGTGAGAGAAGAAAAGCT
>CABYNZ010000044.1 GCA_902520485.1 uncultured Prochlorococcus sp.
TTGGTTTAAATATAGGTAAAGAAATTTGTTGGGTGAGAGAGTGGCCTTTTGCTTATAATTTTAAAAAAACATTTGCTTTAGAAATAAGTCAAATAACGTTACAAATTTTTTGCTCAAATAATTCTACAGAAAAATTAAGTAATTATTAAATATGAAAAAAAAAGTTGTTCTATCAATATTTATTATTTTAATTTCTTTTTTACAGAATTCTTGCGGCTCAAAAAGAATATCTAAAAAAATCATAGTAGCAAGTTCTGGAAAAATTGAATCTTTAGATCCAGCTAGAGCTAATACTCTTAAAGCAATTCAATTAATCAGTTCTCTAGGAGACACGTTATATGAATTAAATTCTGATGGAAAATTAATCCCTGAATTGGCCTCGGGGATGCCAATTATTTCAAAGGATAGACTTCAAATAACTATCAATTTAAGAAAGAATGTTTTTTTTCACGATGGTACTGCATTTAACTCAAACGCTATAAAGTTTACCTTTGATAGATTCAAAAGAATTGGAACGATGAACTATATTTTAGGAAATAAGATTAAATCAATAGAAACGCCAAGTGAATATTCGGTTATAGTAAATTTGAATAAACCATCAAGTTCTTTAAATGGTTTACTCACATCAGTAAATTTAACTCCAATATCTCCTACATTTTACAAACAATATTCTGATAAGTTTCTAAATGAAAAATTTGTTGGGACTGGCAAGTATGTGCTGACCAGTTTTTCTAATGAAGTTCAATCAATTGATCCATATTTGAATTATTGGGGTGAAAAGCCATTAAATAAAGGTGTTAATTTTGTGGGATATTCAAATTCATCTTCTCTTTTTGGGGCTTTAAAAAGTAAACAAATTGACGTGCTTTTATCAAATTCAATTGATGATAGTCAGAGAAAAAGTTTAAATAATTTAAGTAAAAATAAACAGTTTAATGAAGGTAATAGCCCTTTCACTGAATTAAGTTTTATTAGCCTTAAAACTAGTTCTTATCCCTTAAGTAATCTTAATTTAAGACTTGCTTTGGCAAAAAGTCTTAATAGAAAATTGATTAGTGAGAAAGTAAGTTATGGATTAAGGAAGCCATCTAGATCAATTATTCCTCCGATATTAAAAAAAGATAATCAAGAACTTTGGCCTAAATATGATTATTTAGAAGCTAGAAGGTTATTGCAAAAAGAAAATTATTGCAATGGAAATATTCTAAAAATACCCCTTACTTATAGATCGAATGTACCAGCTGACAAGCTTATTGCGCTGACATGGCAGGAAGAAATTAAAAATTCTTTGAAAGATTGTATAGATATCGAACTTAATGGGGTTGAATCTACAACAGTTTATAAGAATCTAAGTTTAGGAATTTATACCGCAGTTATTCTCGATTGGACTGGAGCTTATTCAGATCCAGAAGCATATCTCACCCCTCTTTTAAGTTGTAATGAAATAGTTGATGGCATATGTAAAAAAGGAGAATCAGTTTACAGCGGTAGTTTTTGGGGATCCAACAAAGTGGAAAGTTTATTTCTTGAGAGTGAAAAAATAAGTGGAATTAAAAGATTAGAAAAACTTGTTGAAATTGAAAAAATAGCAGCAAATTCAATTCCTTATATTCCTATTTGGATATCCTCTCAAAAAGCATGGTCTCAAAATAAAATATCAAAACCTATTTTTAATGGTGCAGGAATAATTTCATTGAGTGATCTAGAGTTAATTGATGAGTAGAAATTTAAATAAAATACTAAATTATTCCTTATTAAAAATTTCATTAATACCAATAATGCTATGGATAATTTCATCATTAGTATTTATTTTATTGAGAGTTGCCCCCGGTGATCCTGTCGATGCCATACTTGGATCTGGTGCAGATGAGGTTTCAAGGGAATTTCTAAGAAATAAATTGGGGCTAAATGAACCTTTGATAAGTCAATATATTTCATATATTAAAAATATATTGCACTTAGATTTTGGCCAATCTCTTAGTACCCAGGAGCCAGTCCTAAATATTATTATTAAGTCATTGCCTGCAAGTCTTGAGCTTGGATTTTTTTCAATATTAAGTGCCACACTAATAGGATTCCCATTGGGATTAATTGGATTAAGAAATAGAGGTAAAAAGACTGATTATATTACGAGAATATTAGGAATTGCTACATATGCAATCCCTCCTTTTTGGGGGGCAATGTTAGCGCAATTATTATTTTCTGTATTCTTTAATATTTCCCCAATTGGAGGTAGATTTCCAATATTTCAGCAAAAACCTCAAATTACAGGTTTTCTAGTTTTAGATAGTATTCTTTCAAATAATATTATTGCTTTGAAAGATAGTCTTTATCATCTCGCACTTCCTTCGATTACCCTTGGCTTTTTATTAAGTGGTATATTCAGCCGCTCATTAAGAGTAAATTTGGATAAGACATTAAAAAGTGATTATGTAAATGCCGCTATATGTAGAGGAATATCAAGGAGAAAAATATTTTTAAATCATGCATTGCCTAATGCTCTTTTGCCAATTGTCACTATTTCTGGATTGACTATGGCCTCATTAGCAGGAGGCGCTTTATTGTTCGAGGTAACTTTTTCATGGCCGGGTATTGCTTTAAGATTACATGAAGCTATTTCTCAAAGAGACTATACCTTGGTTCAAGGAATTGTAATTTTTACCTCTATGCTCATAGTCTCTTTAAATCTCTTCGTGGATATTTTAATCGCATATTTAGATCCACGAATAGAATACTAATTTTTGGAAATTTCTTTTATTGTTTCAAGATCTAAAAGATGGAAATCAAGTCCTAAATCTCTTTGGTTTTTAATCACATTAGGGATCTTTTGGTCTTTAATATTTTTTAAAAATTCAACTATAAATTTAGTAGATAAGTCTTGTACTAATATTGGCTCTGAACCAATAAAAGTTTCATTTATTTTGAAGACGTCATTATTTTCTTCATAGCTTTTATTAATTCTTATTGGAGAGAAATGACTTGCCCCTTCAATAATTAGAAATCTATTTGATGGATTATTTAAAGCAGAAAAAACTCTAAATTGTTCATTTATTAATGGTGTAATAAGGTCATAAGTACCACCTATTAGAAGAGTTGGTGTTTTAATGCCTGTACTATTTTCTTTTGGCCATACTAAACTGCCAAATGAATTAAAACCTATAATTGCACTGGCCTTATTAGAGTTATTTTTCTTAGGGAATGGTATTTCGTTCAACTGACATTGAAGTAATTTAGATAAATTTGTTACCGCAAAGTCTTTTAATGCCGATTCACATTTTTCCTCAAGTTGATCAATAGGTTTATTGCCTTCATATAAAAGTGCTATGAAAGCACCAAGTGAATGCCCCATTAAAATATAAGAATCATTAGGTAAACCAAATTCTCCATTTTCATGAGCTTTTAATACAGCATCTAAATCTTTAATTCTATATAAGAAAAAGTCTGTACTTCCTGGGATTGTGTCCTTACCTTCGAGTACTTCTATAAATGAATCCAAATTACTTCCTCTATGATCTATGAATAAT
>CABYNZ010000045.1 GCA_902520485.1 uncultured Prochlorococcus sp.
TAAAGAAATTCCAAAAAAAGTAAAAGAGGCACCATTTATTCAAGTCCCCATTGGTATAACAGAAGATAGACTTGTTGGATCAATTGATGTCGCTGCTTCATTAAGTACGGGAGAACAAGTGTTTCAGCCTGGAATTTTAGCAGAAGCTCATAGAGGTGTTCTTTATGTTGACGATATAAATTTATTGGATGATGGAATTGTAAATTTAATTCTCGAAGCTATAGGAAGAGAGCAAAATAATATTGAAAGAGATGGTTTAAGTCTTTCTCATCCTTGTAAGTCACTTTTAATAGCAACTTATAATCCTGAAGAAGGTCCTTTAAGAGATCATGTTTTAGATCGTTTTGCGATTGTGCTTTCTGCAGATCAATCTATTGATAATGCTCAAAGAGTTGAGATTACAAAATCTGTTTTATTACACGCAGAAAATAATATTAAATTTTCAGAAAAATGGGCTGAAGAATCTGATAATTTATCCACACAATTAATCTTGGCAAGGCAATGGTTAAAGGATGTCAAAATAACGAAAGAACAAATAACCTATTTGGTTAATGAAGCTCTTAGAGGAGGAGTAGAAGGGCATAGGTCAGAATTATTTGCAGTAAAAGTAGCAAAGGCTAATGCAGCTCTTCGCGGCGATGAGAATGTAAATTCTGAAGACCTAAAAGTAGCAGTAAGGTTAGTTATTCTTCCACGAGCAATGCAAATACCATCAGAAGAAGATGATATTCAACCACCCCCTCCGGAGGATCAGAGTCCCCCACCTCCTCCTCAATCAAACAATGAAGAGTCTGAACCTGAGACAAGTGAAAATGATAATGAGCAAGATCAAGAACAAGAAGAAGAGAATTCTGATGGAGAAGAAGAATCTACTCCCGAAATACCTGAAGAATTTATATTAGATCCTGAGGCATGTATGGTCGATCCTGATCTATTACTTTTTTCATCAGCCAAGTCAAAGGCTGGAAACAGTGGAAGTAGATCAGTGATATTTAGTGATAGTAGAGGAAGATATGTAAAACCTATTATTCCAAGAGGTAAAGTAAAAAGAATTGCTGTAGATGCAACTCTTCGAGCTGCCGCTCCTTATCAAAAATCTAGAAGATTAAGGTGTCCCAATAAATCAATAATAATAGAAGAAAATGACTTTAGGGCAAAGCTTCTTCAAAAAAAGGCGGGAGCTTTAGTTATTTTTCTAGTTGATGCTAGTGGCTCTATGGCTTTAAATAGAATGCAAAGTGCTAAAGGCGCTGTCATAAGACTTTTAACAGAGGCATATGAGAATAGGGATGAAGTGGCTCTTATCCCTTTTAGAGGTAATCAAGCCGAAGTTCTTTTACCTCCAACAAGATCAATAACTGCTGCAAAAAGAAGATTAGAAACAATGCCTTGTGGTGGTGGATCACCATTGGCGCATGGACTTACGCAATCAGCAAAAGTAGCAAAAAATGCTCTTTCAACAGGAGACATAGGTCAAGTCATTGTAGTGGGGATTACTGATGGAAGAGGAAACGTCCCATTAGGATTATCTCTAGGACAAAATGAGATTGATGGAACAGATAATAAAAATGAAAATGTCAATTTAAAACAAGAGGTTCTTGATATCGCCGCAAAATATCCAATGCTTGGAATAAAACTCTTAGTAATTGATACCGAGAGAAAATTTATAGCAAGTGGATTTGGTAAAGAATTAGCAGAGGCAGCTCAAGGGAAATATGTTCAACTGCCAAAAGCTACAGATAAAGCAATCGCAGCTATGGCGTTAAATGCTATCAATGAATTTTAAATATTTTTATGGATAAATATCGTTAAGGAATTTTGAAAGTCCTATCGTTAAATCTCTTATTGATTTAGTAAGTTCTTTATCTTGTGTTAATTTTTCAAAATCATCACTCATAGCATTAATTTTGGTAGAGATTGATCTAGCAGCATTAATTGTCAATTTAATGTCATTCAGGGTTTCCTTGTCATCGATAGTAGACAAAATGTTATTCAAATGATTAGCAGCAACCGTAATTTCTTTAATTAGAGGTTCAACTCTCTGTATTTCTTGTTTCGATAAATAAATTAGTTCATCAAGATTTTCTTGTGTTTTGTCAAATTGGTCAATTGAATTAAGTACGTTTTCAATTAAGTTTTCTTGATTTGTTTCTTTTAAAATCTGACTTATTTTATTAGTTATATTTGAAAGACTTGATAGTTGTTTACCTGTAATAGTGTCTCCCTGGCAAATAATTAATTTGGTATCGCATTCTTCGGAGGTGGGTTTTGCAATGTTTTTAGGAATTGACTTGTCACTAGTTTCTAAAGCGACTTGCACATCTCCTCCTAGGAAAGAATTTGTAACTACTCTCGCAAATGCAGGCCTTGGGAGAATAATGTCAGGATTATTTAAAACTATTTTTGCTTTAATTGATTCATTTGTAAACAAGATATCTTCTATCGATCCTACTAAAATCCCTCTGTAAGTAACTGGAGATTTTTTTGACAAACCGCTCGCGTTATTGAATTCAGCAAAGAGGTGCCAATTTTTTGAAGATAATCTTACTCCCCTTAGCCAAAAAGAAAAAAATGTGAATATTAAAATTCCTCCTAATAAGGAAAAACCAACTATTGAATCTCGTAAGCTTCTACGCATAATTTCTAAATGTCTTTGGGTTGCATTGGACCATCAAGTTTCCCATGCCTAAATTGAAATACATAAGGATCATTACTCTCTTTAAATTCATCAATAGAACCTGCCCATCTAAATTTGCCTCCATAAAGCATTAAAACTTTATTTGAAGTCCTTTCTATAGTACTAAGAACATGGCTAACCACAATAGATGATCCTTTAGCTTTTTCATTGGTTTTGTTGATTAAATCTTCAATTCTTGATGAGGCAATTGGATCAAGACCGGCAGTTGGTTCATCAAAAAGTAATAAAGGTTTAGTCTTTGCGTTAAGAGTTTCATCAGTAATTAATGCTCTAGCAAAACTTACTCTTTTTTGCATGCCTCCGCTTAATTCATTAGGAAGTTTATTCTCAACATTAAATAATCCTACCTCAGCTAAACATTCACTTACAATTTCATGAATTAACTTTCTTGATAAATTTTTATTTCTTTTAAGAAGAAAACCTACATTTTCTTCAATAGTTAAAGATCCTAATAAAGCTGGGTTCTGAAAAACTAGTCTTACATCAGGAGGATTATTTTGATCTAATCTCAAATATGTTTGTTTTTCTCCAAAAATTCTGAATTCTCCTTTGGTAGGTAAAATTAGGCCTGCCAGTATTTTTAAGATAGTTGATTTACCAGACCCTGAGGGGCCAACAATAGCTAATTTCTCTCCATCTTTAAGTTCAAAATTTAGTTGATTAAGCACA
>CABYNZ010000046.1 GCA_902520485.1 uncultured Prochlorococcus sp.
CTAATAAAATTAGTGTGGCAAATACTATTCCTAAACCATATAAGTTGGGCCATCCATAACCCAAAATGTATGAAACAATCATTATTACAATACTCTGAACAAAGCTCAAGATTGTTATGTAAAAAAAAGAAGATAAAACTATGGATAATCTACTGGTTAAAGGAGCCACAAGTAATCTATTAAGAAATCCAAACTCTCTATCAAACATTAAAGGAAGACCAGAGTTTAGGGCTCCGCTAAAAGCAGTAAAAACAATAAGTCCTGCTCCTAAAAAATTCCCATAAGAATCAACACCTGGTAAAAAACCTCCAGGAGCTTTAGAGAATAATGCCCCAAATAAAAAAAGCCAAATTATTGGTTGTAATATTCCTGCTAAAAGAGTTGATGGTCTTCTTTTTAATTGAATAAATAATCTCTTTGTTAAGGCAAATGTTTCTTGATATAAAAAAAATAAATTATACTGTTGTAATTCCATAATTAGCAGTAATTAGAATTCATTATAGTTAGTTAACCAAAAGTTTTTTTAACGCATGGATTGCTTTGATTCTTTTTTTAGGTCTCTTTTCCCTGCCATAGAAATTTCAGCATCCAATAATGTTTTTCCAGTAGCCTGAAGATATACATCATCCAAGCTTGGCTGACTTTGGGTAAGAGAAAAAATTTCAAACTTTGAGAAAGCCAATTCCACTTTTAGCTTCGTAAGTAAATCTTTTTGCTTATCTGCTACGAAATTTATCGAGAAACCTTGAGCTTCATTTATGATAATTTGACTAATTCCATCTATTGCAGATAAAATTTTAGATATATTATTTGCTTCTTCCTGATTACTAAATTCTCTCACTTTCAAAGTTACTCTATCTCCTCCTAATTTATTTTTCAGCTCTGAAGGAGTCCCTTTTGCTATAACTCTTCCATCATCAATTATCACTAATCTGTCTGCCAATTTATCTATTTCATCAAGATAGTGACTACTTAAAATAATGGTCATTCCATTATTTCTCAAATCTTTCAAAAGTTGCCATATAATATTTCTACTTTCAATATCTAAACCAACTGTAGGTTCATCCAAAATTAATACTTGGGGCAAATGTAAAAGTCCAGCTGCCAGATCTATTCTTCTTTTCATTCCCCCTGAATAAGTTCCGCACTTACGATCAATCCAATCATTCATTTCTAATTGATCTATTAATTTATTTATCCTTTCAAATTTTTTATTTTTGTTGATGTGATATAAATCTGATTGAAAATCCAAAAGCTCTCGTCCAGTTAATATTTTATCAAGTGCAATCTCTTGAGCAACATAACCAATTAATTCTCTAATTTTCCTTGAATTTTTTATCAGATTAATTTTATTAATAAAAACTTCTCCACTATCAGGCTCTATTAAAGTAGCAAGTATTTTTATTAGTGTTGATTTGCCAGCACCATTTGGGCCTAGTATTCCGAATAATGTGCCAGCTTCAATTTCTATCGATAAATTTTTTAATGCCTTGATATCTGAATAAGATTTTGAAAGCCCTTTTACTTTTATATAGTCCATCAAACTTAAAATTTACTTAAAAAACATTTTACATCTAATTTAATTACTAAGCAGGGATACTATAGATAAAAATATTTGCATAGATTGCTGCTCAAATTCTACAGATAGTTGGGTTCTGGAAATTAATAACAAAAGACAAATACCAAACATATAGAGAATAGACCACCTAAAGAGAGACTTTGCTCTTGAAAGATCATCAGGAGACTTCTTTAATTCATTTATTAATTGCAAAAGTCTTCCATTAAATGGCAATAACATAATTCCGTATAAAAGACCCCCTTCAGGTAAGGCAAAAACACCCACAATACTCATTAAAATTGTTGCCCATCCATAACGAGAAATCGCTTTAGCAGTAAAAACAGATCCTTTAACAGAAGGGAGCATAGGAATACCAACAGATGCGTAATCATCCTTCAACAAAATTGCAAGTGCCCAAAAATGAGCTGGAGTCCATAACATTACTAAACCAAACAACCACCAACCGCTAAGACCTACATGCCCTGTAGCAGCAGATGCCCCAACTAAAGGTGGTATCGCACCAGCAACTCCTCCGAAGACAATATTTTTTGTTGTACGAGGTTTCAAAATAACTGTATATAAAATTACGTAGCTAAATAAACCAAGAAGAGTTAATCCCGCAGCCAAATAATTTACACCACTTACTAAAAGCATTGAAGCTGCCAAAGTACATGATACGGCAGCTAAAAAAACAGTCTTAGATGACAACTTTCCAGCTGGCAAGGCTCTTTTGCTAGTTCTTATCATCCTCTTATCTAATTCCATTTCCCACAAGCAATTAAGAGCTCCTGCTGCTGCTGCTGCCAAAGCTCCGCCTCCTAAAGTACAGATAAGTTTAGGTGAAGACAAAGGCCATTCTTCAGTTAAAGCCATTCCTCCCAGAGTTGTTGCCAGTAAAAGTGGGATTAATCTGGGTTTTGCTACTTCAAGCCAAGGCGGCAAAGTTATTTTTTTTCTTGAAGGTACAACTTCATCCCTAATTGAAGACTTATAGTTCAAGTTTTCTAAGTTACTACTGTTCATGAATTGATACCAACCATTTGAGAATTTAGGGAGTGGTTTAGACCTTTTTTGGTAAAAGGATTTCTAAAAATTAATGTTGTTAATATCGCAATAAATAAAGAGGCGTTAAGTTGATGACCGATAATAAAAATAGGTTCATTCAAATTTGTTATAAGACTTAAAAGACCCAAAGCAATTTGGGAAAACAATAGAAAAAAAAGTGCTGAGATATATTTCCAATTTTCATTTAGCAAACTTCTCTTATAAATTGCAGTAGCAATAATCAATAGAATTGAAAAAACAATTGGAAAAGCAAATAATTTATGAGTATTTAGAATTAGACATTGTTTATTAAAAGATAAACATATATGTGCTGACCAGGTTGATGAAAGCCTTACTCCAATAAAAGATTGAATAAGAGTAAGTAAAAGAGGAAAAAACAATAAAAATCTCCACCAAATTAAGGGCTCTTCCATATCGTCATTTTCTAAATTTTGATTTATTGAAATTGTTGTGATGAGAAGTAGAAAAGCTATTAAAAGATGGCCAGTAACAGTATATGAATCAAGCAAGTTTATTACTGTTAAAGCTCCAAAAGATCCTTGGACAATTACGAGAAAAAGTAATAGTGAATAAGTTTTAGGTAACCAATTTGGAATTTCATTTTTCCAAATAATTGAAAGGGCAAATTTAAAAAGAATTAATATTCCAACCAGAAAAGCATCCAGACGATGAAACCATTCTAGAAATACTCTTAGGTTCATATGAT
>CABYNZ010000047.1 GCA_902520485.1 uncultured Prochlorococcus sp.
TAATAAAAATATTAGAGCAATAAATAAAGGTGTAATTTACCAATCAGATCATATTATGTATAAATTAATGACAAACAAAAAAATAATAAAAATAATTTCTAGGTACTTAGGAATGAATCCTTGTTTCAGAAGGGCTGATATCGTTCTATCACGAAATATTATAGCTTCAAAAAAAGGGAGTCAATTATGGCATATTGATAAAACAGATATTAAAATTGTAAAACTATTTATTTATTTAACTGATGTTCTTACTGATGATTATGGTCCCTTTACATTAAGTGAAAAAGATTTAGAGAGCTCTAAATTATTCACTAAAAATGCTTTAACTTTAGGTCATGTTAAAGATAAAAAATTAAAAAAAATGAATATTGATCTTGAACCTGTATCCATATTAGGACCTAAAGGAACTGCTTTTTTGGTTGATACTGAGCAAACACCCCATAAGGGCAGTATAAAATTAAAGAATGATAGGATTGCTTTTGTAGCTACTTACACAACACACTCTCACTGGAGTAAAATGGAATCAAATATAAATTTTAAATATTAATTAATTTTGTTCAATATTTTGAATTTCAGATACTAAAGATTAAAAATAAAGGTCAAATAAAGTTATTCAATAATAACTAATAGATTCAAGGAATAATAATATATAAAAGTTTTTCTAAGAAGTTTCCTTTAGAAGACTAACTTACCAGTTCTTAAAAACAAAACTTTTTTGATTGCTTTCAAAAATCTATTTCTCCGATAATACTCCTCTTACAGATAAAGCAAATTAAAACTTAGTTCAACTTTTTTTTAAAGTTTAAGAAAAAGCATTTAGTTATTGTTTATTAAGAGGAGTTAGAATAATTAGTAAAATTAATTTTGAAATAAATTGCCTTTTAAAGATCATCTCACTCAAATCACAAATGTTCTTGTAATTGGTTGTGGAGGAGCTGGCTTAAGATCTGCCATTGAAATTAAAAAATCTGGTCTAGATGTATGTATTCTTGGCAAAAGACCGAAGACTGATGCTCATACAGTTTTAGCGGCAGGTGGCATTAATGCCGCTTTAGGTAATTTAGATAAAGAAGACACATGGGAACAACATTTTATTGATACTTACTTTGAAGGTTATTGCATAGGTGACCCTTTAAAGGTTGAAATAATGGCTAAAGAATCCCCTTATTTAGTTAAAGAAATAGATGAATGGGGGGCAGATTTTGCAAAATTAAAAAATGGTAAACTTGATCAAAGATTTTTTGGGGCCCACAAATATCGTAGAACTTGTTATTCAGGGGATTTTACTGGATTGTCGATTTTGAAAACACTTTTAAAAAAATCGGATGAATTAAATATTCCTATATATGATAATCAATATGTGACAGAGCTACTAATTAAAGAAAATACTTGCTTTGGAGCAATGTCCTTTAATATGTCTTCATCAGAGAGGACTGTGCACTTTGCAGATGCAGTTATTTTATGTACAGGGGGACATACAAGATTATGGAAAAAAAGCTCATCTAGAAAAAATGAAAATACAGGTGATGGATTTTATTTAGCTCTTAAAGCAGGATGTAAATTGATAGATATGGAGATGGTACAATTTCATCCTTCTGGTATGGTCTTGCCAGAAGAAATTGAAGGTACTTTGGTTACCGAAGCTGTAAGAGGTGAGGGTGGAAAGTTAATTAATAATAAAGGGGAAAGATTTATGAAAAATTATGATCCTAAAAGAATGGAATTATCAAGTAGAGATAAAGTAGCAATTGCAAACTATACAGAAATAATTGAAGGCCGTGGAACAAAAAATGGTGCAGTTTATCTTGATATAAGTCATAAAAGTAAAGAGTTCATTTTAGAAAAACTGCCTAATATCTATAGACAATTTATTGAATCTCAAATGCTTGATATTTCAAAATTACCAATGGAGGTTGCTCCTACTGCTCACTATTCTATGGGTGGAATCTTAGTTAATCCAGAGGATTTATCAACCTCTGTAAACGGCCTTTTCGCAGCAGGGGAAGTTGCAGGGGGGCTTCATGGGGCAAATCGTTTAGGTGGAAATTCTTTGGCAGAAATACTTATTTTTGGGAAACGTGTTGGGATTGCATCTTCAAAATATTCAAAAAAAATAGATCGGCAATTAAGATCTAATAAAACTATTGCCTATGCTCATGAAAACATTAATAAGTTTATAAAAAATGGAGATGAACTTGTAAGGCCGCTTCAACACGAATTGCGATTAATAATGTGGAAATATTGTGGTGTTATTAAAAACGAAACCCTTCTTTTAGAAGGGTTGTCAAAAATTGAAATCATTAAAAACAAACTAAATGATATTGATATAAGAATTGATAAATATAATTGCGAAGATCTAGCTTTAATTTTTGATTTACAATCCTCTTTGTATAGTGCAAAGGCCACAATTATGTCAGCACTCCAAAGAAATGAGAGTAGAGGAGCACATCAAAGAAGTGACTTTCCAATACTTGATCCTTCTTTTCAATTTAATTGTTTAGTAAGTATGGATGAAAATAATAATTTAAAAATCTCTAAATTACCTCTTAAAGAATTAAAAGAAAATCTAAAAACAATTATTGCAAATGCAAATAGAGAAGATTATGATCTTAAGGATAAATTGCTTGAATAATATGAAAATAAATCTTTAACTTATAAAAAATATTCTTTATAGATGATATTAAACAACATATAATTGAAAAAAAAATGAATAAAATTAAAGCTAATAAAAATGAATAAAATTAAAGCTAAAATAAGAGTAAGATGTGAAATTTGCGATTCCTTAAATTTTGAAAAATTAACTAATTCAAGGCATCCTAGGATTGGCGAGTTATCAATGCCAATTGCTATATGCAAAACATGTGGTCATGTAACTGTATGGCCTCGCCTATCTGATGAAGATTATAAAACTGTTAACGAGATGTGGTATCCAAGAAAATTTAAAAAAGATCCTACAGATTTAAAAGATAAAAATTACAAATTTAAAAAATGGAGAAAGATGTGGGAAAGAATAGAAGTCTATTTTCTTCAAAAAAAATCATTGAAAGTTTTAGATATTGGTGCTGGTCAAGGATGGGCAATCGAATTCCTTCAACAGAAGTTTGAAAATATTGAAGCAACTGCAATAGAACAATGGAAGCCCTCACAAGAATACTTAAAAAATAAGCTTGGAGCTCAAGTAATAAATAAAGATATAGATGAAAACTGGAATAAATTCCTAAAA
>CABYNZ010000048.1 GCA_902520485.1 uncultured Prochlorococcus sp.
TTAATCTTATCTCTTTAGAATTTTTGTTCCCATAAGGTATTCTTTTTGTATCCGCCAAATAAAAAACTTCTACATCTTTACGCGTTTTTAGTAAAGAATTAAGAATAGTAAAACCACCTATTCCGCTATCAAATATACCTATTTTAAGTTTCACCCTACTTTATCTAAATATTCAAGGATACCTTTTGCAATTGCATAGGCTAATCTTTTTCGATGTGTTATTTTTTCTAATCTTCTTGCATCTAATCTTCCCGTTAAAAAGCCAATTTCTACAAGAACTGCGGGCATCCTAGTATTTTTTATTACATAAAATCGACCTTGTTTAACTCCTCGATCAGGACTCCCAGGGGAAACTCTTAAAATTTGTTTTTGAATTCTTTTCGCGAGTAATCTTCCTCTCCACCCTCTGAAATAAAAGGTTTCCAATCCATTTATGTCTCTTCTTTTACCTCTTGAGGCATTTGCATGAATACTTACAAAGATATCTGCATCCGTATTATTAGCAATGGAAACTCTTGGAGGTAAATCCAAATCAACGTCATTTGTTCTAGTCAACCTTACTTTGACACCTTTCTCAGAAAGTAAATTTTTGATTATTTTTGAAACCTCCAGAACAACATCTGTTTCTCTAATGCCACCTATACCTATTGCTCCTGGATCAGGTCCTCCATGCCCTGGATCGATTACAACCTCAAACTTGTTTCGTTTTACCTCTGGGAGTTTTAAGTAACCATAATTGTTTTTCTTCTTATGAATTAAATTTTGATTTGCTTGGATTTTTCTTCTTTTCTTTTCAACTAAACCTTCACCAATCTTTTTAAATGAATATTTTGGCTTAAATAGTTTAATTCTCCATCTATTTTGATCTAAGCCAACCATTTGCCATGTCAAAGGTTTCAAATAAGTCTCTTCTTTGAATTCAATTACTAGTCTTGTTTTGCCATTATCTGGTTTACCTAATCTAATTTCTTTTATTGGGCCATTACCTTTTATTGTTCTTGGATTTTTTAATTCTCCTGGAAAATCTACCCAGAATCTATCTCCCGATATTTGGTTAGCCTTCTGAAAGTATGCTTTTAAATTTGTATTTGATTTAGTTCTTAATTCTAAAACCCCATTAGTATTTATAGCCCATGCCGCAAGAGCACTTGAAGATTTAACTGGAAGGATTGAAGAATTTAAAAATAAAAAAACAGATAAATAACGAGAAAGTTTATTATCTAAAAACTTTATCATTAGTTTGGAAACAATTTGTTTTTTCTATGTTTAAGGCTTGGCATCTGCTCCCTAATTTTTTTTACTCTTTCTTTATCAGCAGGTGCTATTGCAGCACCCTGAGTTTTTCCAGCATCAGATAAAACTGTACCCCAAGGGTCAATTACCATTGCATGGCCATGACTTTGCCTTCTTCCATAATGAATTCCAGTTTGAGCTGGAGCGACTACATATGCTGTATTCTCAATTGCTCTTGCTTGTAATAGGATTTGCCAATGATCTTTTCCAGTAAATGCTGTAAAAGCTGCGGGAATCATAATTAGCTCCGCACCATTTGAAGACAAATATCTATAGAGTTCGGGAAATCTAACGTCGTAACAAATCGACAATCCTATTTTGCATAAACCTGGTACATCTATAACAGGTGGATAATCTGCTCCAGATAAAATAGTGGATGATTCTTTATATAAATTTCCATCTGGCAAATCAACATCAAACAAATGAATCTTGTCGTATTTTGCCAAAATTTGTCCATCTTTCCCAAATAAGGCTGATCTATTGAAAGTATGACTATCATCACCAGCAGGGACGGGATACCCTCCTCCCAAAAGAAATACTTGATATCTTTGTGACATAGTTTTTAAGAAATTAGCACACTTCTCAGACAATTCAGAAGCTAATCTAAGTTTTTCATCATCTCCTCCCAAAAAAGCAAAATTCTCAGGCAATCCTATTAACTCAGCCCCTCTTCTAGCAGCTAATTCAATCTGTTCTTCTGCTTCAGTAAAATTTGCTTCAACATTTGAAGTACTTGTAATTTGCAATGCAGCTACCAAAAAATCAGTCAAGACCTTACTCCTAATGAACCAATTCGTAAATCATGAGGCACGAATCACACCTCTTTCAACTTGAGCTGGAACAATATCTAAGCAATCAAGTTCAGAGCAACATTTAAAATCATCCTCATAATCTCCAAGACTTGTCAATCTTTTGCCATGGGTTGCTGTTTTTAAACATTTCAAAATATCATTTTTCCAGACATCCCAAAGTGCCAAAGCAGCTTGTAATTCGTCATTCAGAATATTAATTTCGAAATCACAATTCTGTTTTAGGTATGAGGCCAAAGCACCAGCAGCTAAAGAATCCTCAAGTGAATAAGAGCCTTCCCAACCACTACCAAGTATTAAAACATTTTCACCTTTTAATGAAATAATTTTTTCGGCAACTGCTTTCCTATTTGGGAGCCCCATAGCAAATAAATGCTTAGCATTTTGAACTTTTTGCAATGATTTAGTCCCATTAGTCGTACTCATAAATAGTCTTTTACCATGAACAACTTTTTTTGTAACTGATAAAGGAGAATTTCCTAAATCAAAGCCCTCAATCTTCTTCCCGCCTCTCTCTCCAAGCATTAGTCTCTTTTCAGCTTGCCACTTGATTGCCGATTCTTTTAATAAATCTAAATCTGCAAAAACTTGTATTGAATCAGCTCCATTTTTTAAAGCCCAAGAAATTGTGGTTGTGGCTCTTAAAACATCAATGACAACTGCGATGTCTGGACTATTTTCAGGAACATCCTTTGCAACGTGATAATAAGTAAGATTAATAATCAAAACCTTTTTTTCTGAATTTATTATAGAAAACAGTTACTTAATTTGATTATTTTTTTTTTAAA
>CABYNZ010000049.1 GCA_902520485.1 uncultured Prochlorococcus sp.
TCCTATAAGTAATTTAAGAGGTCAATGGATTAAAAAAGATGGGAGAGAAATTATGGTAATTTTTCATCCATCTTATTTGTTGAGATTTCCTTCAAAAGAAATCAATAAACCTTACCATTTAACTTTGAAAGACCTAGAGAATGTAAGTGGTAAACTATATGCCGTATAATTTAGTGAAATCCTTTTTGAATATCAAGAAATTTAATGTCATTAACTCAATCTAAAGAGGTTAATAGTCTCTCCAAAAGATATTCAACTCATATTGAGAGAAGGATAACTAGAACAGTAATGGTGGGTGATATAGCTATTGGAAGTGATTATCCAGTAAGAGTTCAATCGATGATAAATGAAGATACTATGGATGTCGAAAATGCTTACTTAGCTATCAAAAGACTTCAAGATATGGGTTGTGAAATAGTAAGGTTAACTGTCCCTTCCTTAGCACATGCCAAAGCAGTAGGAGATATAAAGGCAAAATTACTAGAAAATAATATCAATACCCCCTTGGTGGCTGATGTTCACCATAATGGTATGAAAATTGCAATGGAAGTTGCAAAACATGTTGATAAAGTAAGAATTAATCCTGGATTGTTTGTTTTTGAAAAATCAGACCCTACAAGAACTGAATATACAGATGAGGAATTTGAAACTATTAAGCAAACAATACTTAAAAGATTTACCCCTTTAGTTGAAGTTTTAAAGGCTGAAAACAAAGCTCTAAGGATTGGAGTAAATCATGGGTCTCTATCTGAGAGGATGCTTTTTACTTATGGAGATACGCCATTAGGAATGACAGAATCTGCGATGGAGTTCGTCAAAATTTGTGATGAGCTTGATTTTCATAACATAATTATTTCTATGAAAGCTTCTAGGGCTCCGGTCATGATGGCAGCTTACAGAATGATTGCAGATAGGCTTGACTCAGAAGGATATAACTATCCCTTACATTTAGGAGTGACCGAAGCTGGTGATGGTGATTATGGAAGGATTAAAAGTACTGCTGGAATTGGAACGCTTTTAGCAGAGGGATTAGGAGATACCATCAGGGTTTCCTTAACAGAAGCTCCAGAAAAGGAAATACCAGTGTGTTATTCAATTTTGCAATCTTTAGGATTAAGAAAAACAATGGTTGAATACATCAGTTGCCCCAGTTGTGGTAGAACACTTTTCAATCTAGAAGAAGTTGTAGATAAAGTTAGGAACGCTACCTCACATTTGACGGGTCTAGATATAGCAATAATGGGATGTATTGTTAATGGGCCAGGAGAAATGGCAGATGCTGACTATGGTTATGTTGGAAAAGGTAAAGGAACTATTGCCTTATATAGAAGAAAAGAAGAGATAAAAAGAGTACCTGAAGATGAGGGTGTTAATGCTTTAATCCAACTTATTAAGGATGATGGGAAGTGGATTGATCCTTAAGGATTTGTCAAATTTTTGAATTATAAATAAATTCTTTTTATAATAAAAATATCGAATTATTTGAAGATAAGAAAATTGCTAAAAAAAAAATATATATTTCTGTTCGCGACATCCTTTTCGGGCTTTTTTTTAAATAATTTTGCAGAGGCAACAGTTTTAAATAATAGTTATAAAGAAGTAATTGATCATGTTTGGCAAATTGTATATAGAGATTTTCTTGATTCAAACGGCAAATTTCAAAAGTCCAACTGGATTAATCTAAGAAAAGAAGTTTTATCAAAAACATATTCAGACAGCAATGAAGCATATGATGCGATTAGAGATATGCTTTCTAATTTAGATGATTCTTATACAAGATTTTTAGAACCTAAGGAATTTAATCAAATGAGAATTGATACCTCTGGCGAATTAACTGGAGTTGGTATCCAAATAGTTAAAGATAAAGAATCTGATGATTTAATAATTATTTCTCCCATAGAGGGCACCCCTGCATTTGATGCTGGGATTAAAGCTAGAGATAAAATATTATCCATAGATAATATTTCTACTGAAGGTATGAATATTGAGGATGCCGTGAAATTAATAAGAGGACTAAGAGGTACTAAAGTAAAGCTTGAAATTCTTAGAGGTTCTCAATCCTTTTTTAAGACTTTATCAAGAGAAAAAATTGAAATAAAATCTGTATCAAGTAAAGTCAATCAAACCAAAAATGGCTTATCAATTGGCTATGTAAGAATTAAACAATTTAATGCAAATGCATCCAAAGAAACTAGAGATGCTATTAAGGATTTAGAAACAAAAAAAGTCGCAGGATATGTTCTTGACTTGAGAAGTAATCCTGGAGGCTTATTAGAATCAAGCATTGATATCTCAAGGCACTTCATTAATAAAGGAGTAATAGTAAGTACAGTAAGTAAAGATGGTTTAAAAGAAACAAAAAAAGGAAACGGTCAAGCTCTAACAAAAAAGCCCTTAGTTGTCTTAGTTAATGAGGGTTCTGCTAGTGCTAGTGAAATAGTTTCTGGTGCAATAAAAGATAACAAAAGAGGAAAATTAGTTGGGAAGAAAACATTTGGTAAAGGTCTAGTTCAATCCATGAGAACTTTAGTTGATGGTTCAGGTCTAACTGTTACAGTCGCTAAGTATTTAACTCCGAACGGCACTGATATAAACAAATCTGGAATTATTCCAGACATAGAA
>CABYNZ010000050.1 GCA_902520485.1 uncultured Prochlorococcus sp.
TCTCATTTAAATTTCTACCGATAAAAACAAGTTGATTTCTACGAGGTTCGTTACCCCATTCTTTATCAGGTTGTGCAGTAAATAACATGTGAACTCCCTGGAAAACTATTCTCCTTGGGTTACCTGAGTAACTTATGAAACCTTTAGTTCTGAATATATCCACTCCTTTTTCTGATAGAAGTCTTCCCATCCAAGTATTTAGTTTTTCTGGGTCAACATCTCCAAAACGCTCTATAGCAATTGAGCCTACTTCATCATCATGTTCGTGCTCTGCTTGCCAGAATCTTTCAGTATTAAATGGAATCTCTTTATTTTCGTCACTTTTAATGACTTTCATATTGAATTCTTCAGCAGTGTGCTGTGTAAACAAACCTATTTTTGTTGGTTTTTCTATGTTCAGGATGAATGATTTATTTCCTTTATCCTCCAATTTGAGATTTATATGTTCTCCATATGGGATGGTATTTCCAGGATCTAAACTATTAGCTTTTTCTGCATAAAGTCTCACGGAGGATTCAGCACCATCTTTAAGTTCTTCTTCACTCTCTCCTTGGTTAGCGAGGGCTACTAAGGACATTTCTGGATCGGGTCCTTCTTCTAGCATTAATTCATATTTACCTGCATCAAGATCGTAAACACCTGTCCATTCAAAAGGATATTCTGGTTCAAGGAATGTTGGCCTGCGTTTAAGGATTTGATCAAGATCAAATGCACTTAGATTTAAGACTGTTTCAATTGGTACTTTGGCATTCTCGGCTCTAATAATTCGGGTCATTCGGTTCATATCTCTCAATCTCGATTCAAGAGTATTTAGTGCATCATCAGAGACTAAATCAGTTTTATTAAGGACAAGAACATCTGCAAATGCCACTTGTTCTGAACTTTCATCACTCCTGCCTAGCTGTTGATCAATGTGGGCAGCATCAACTAAAGTCACAATTCCATCAAGAGTGAATTCAGAACTAATCTCTTCATCCATGAAAAATGTCTGAGCAACTGGGCCTGGATCTGCTAATCCTGTCGTTTCTACTAAAACATAGTCAAACTTATCTCTTCTTTTCATAAGGTTGCCAAGGACTCTTATTAAATCACCGCGAACAGTGCAACAAATGCACCCGTTTGACATCTCAAACACTTCTTCATCGGCATTAATTACGAGACCTTGATCTATACCTACTTCACCGTATTCATTCTCAATTACGGCTATTCTTTTTCCGTGCTCTTCACTTAAAATTCTATTAAGCAAAGTAGTCTTCCCTGAACCTAAGAATCCAGTGAGGATGGTTACGGGAACTTTATCTTTGATGCTCATTTACTGATTTTTACTAAATAAACAATAGTTTAATAATAGTAATAATAAGAAATGAAAACCGTTTTTATTAGAAAAATTTAATCTGAAAGTTTGTACCATTCAGACTCAAGATTGGAGCCAGATTCTTTATCACAGCTTCCACCTAATGAATCAACAATTGTACAAGTATTGTGAACAGCTACTGAAACCGTATTGCCATCCATCATCAATCCATCAACGAATATTTGATTGGAAGCTAAAGGAACTGAACTTTGTCTACTTAAGTTCCTTAATAACTTAGATGCTGGAATTTGTTCAGGAAATATTGCCTGAACTTTCTCTTCATCTAACATTTTTAAAGTAGAACTTATGTTGTCTGGTCTTAAGCTTGAGGAGTCTCCAAGAAAGTCAAGTAAACTAATGGTTTCAAAACCAAATGCATCCCCGTAGTATTCCAATGCTTTGTGTTTAGAAACAATTACTCTGTTTTCCTCAGGAATAGAGCTTACTTGTTCGACGATCCAACTATCTAAGCCTTCTAAGAGAGAATCAACTTTTTCGAATCTGTCATTAATTAGTTTTCTGTCACCTCTATTAAAAACTGAAATATCTTTCTTTAAACTTTTGCTTATAAGATCTCCCATTTTTATGATGTTATGCGGATCATGCCATACATGTGGATCAAGACCTCCATGGTCATGATGATGATGCCCCTCTCCTTCGTCTGGAACTTGTGCTATTGGTTCTACATCACTATTTGAAACGTCTTTAAAAAAGTGTTGAGTTGCTTCAAACTCAAAAGGCATGTGTTCAGTAAAAAATATATATTGACCATCTTCTTTAATATCCACGTTAAAAACAGTACTTTCTTTTCTTTGATCAAAGTTAAGAACAAAAGCTTTATTACTTGCTATCAAAGTACCATCATTTTTTCTGCTTATTGAGTCTTTAGATCCTAATAATTCTTTGGCTAAATCTTCAGACCCTTCTATGTCATTAGATTTGAGAATCACCATCTTCATGGCAGGATCAGCATATTCTCCATCGACTTTTTCAAATGACCATTTGTAAGAACCCTTAGAAAGTTGAAATTTTCCTGCCCATTCGAAAGAACCTTCAGCATGATCATCATGTCCTCCATGGTCTGAATGATCATCATGACCTCCATGATCAGAATGATCATCTACTTTAGCTGAAT
>CABYNZ010000051.1 GCA_902520485.1 uncultured Prochlorococcus sp.
AATTTCAATAGGAGATAATTTTTGCATTTTAATGAAAAAGTCTGAAGTTATTGTTGTAGGCGCCGGTATAGCAGGACTAACTTCTGCAGCGATTTTATCAAAACAAGGCTTATCAGTGACTTTAATCGAATCTCATACTCAAGCCGGAGGATGTGCCGGTACTTTTAAAAGAAAGAATTATACTTTCGATGTTGGCGCAACTCAGGTTGCTGGTTTAGAGAAGGGAGGAATACATTCTAGAATTTTTGATTTTTTAGATATTCCATCCCCAGAAGCCACAATTTTAGACCCTGCTTGCATTGTTGATTTAAATGATGGTGGTAATCCTATACCTATTTGGTATGAAAAAAGTAAATGGATTGCTGAACGAGAAATGCAGTTTCCTGGGAGTCAAAGATTTTGGAAGCTATGTACCCTAATACATGAAAGTAATTGGATATTTGCTAATAATAATCCTGTATTACCAATAAGTAATTTTTGGGATTTTTCTCAACTTCTCAAAGCACTAGTACCTTCAAACCTTGTCACAGGTATCTTACTTAAATCTACTATTTTTGATCTATTGCGGATATGTGGATTATCCAAGAATGAGCGCTTGATTAAATTCTTAAATCTTCAACTAAAACTTTATTCTCAAGAGGACGTTTATAGTACTGCAGCATTATATGGATCTACTGTTCTTCAGATGTGTCAACAGCCTCATGGTCTGTGGCATCTTAAAAAATCTATGCAGTCTTTAAGTGAATCATTAGAAAGTTCATTAATTAAAACTGGAGTTAATTTAATTTTTGGGCAAGAAGTTAATTCTATAACTTTTGACGACATAAATATGTGTTGGCAATTATCTGCTAATTCGAAAAAAAAATCATTTATTTATCAAGCAAAAGATGTGATTTATACCGCACCTCCACAATCTTTGCTCAAGCATTTGAAAGATCCTCTAGAAAGAAAAAAAAATTATAAAAATCGACTTAATAATTTACCTGATCCAAGTGGAGCTGTAGTTTTTTATTCAGCATTAAAAAAGGAACATATTAAAAAAACATTCTCTAATCATTATCAATTTGTTTCAAAAGAATTTTGTTCGTTATTTGTATCAATTAGTGATGATGGTGATGGAAGAGCGCCAAAAGGCGAGGTTACTTTAATTGCCAGTATCTTTACCAAAACTAAAGATTGGTTTGATCTAGATAAACAAACTTACTTAAAGAAAAAAAATGGTTTCATGAACAAAATATCCCTTGAATTGGAAAGCCAATTTGATATTGATCCTGAAAAATGGCTACATAGAGAATTAGCAACTCCATTGGGCTTTGAAAAATGGACAAAAAGACCTAATGGAATAGTAGGCGGGCTTGGTCAAAATCCAGATATTTTTGGTTTATTTGGATTATCAAGTAGGACACCTTTTGAAGGTTTATGGTTATGTGGAGATTCGATTTATCCAGGAGAGGGGACTGCAGGTGTTAGTCAGTCTGCATTAATGGTTTCAAGGCAAATTTTAGCTTCCAAAGGTATAGAAAATTTTAGTTTATAAAATTTTGTCTGTTTTCTTTTGCTTCAGCAAGTTTTTTAGAAAGTAAATCCCAATTTTTTTCTTTAATGAGAGATTCCAGTATATTCAGCTTATTTTTAAAATTATTTATGGAATTTAAAACATTTATCTGATTATTAATAGCTAAATCTAGGCCTAGTTGTTCATTTCCTCCGCCAACTCTCGAAGTGTCAGCAAATCCTGTAGCAGCTAATTTTTGCGAGAGATTTAATAAAGATTGATTATTTTTTGTTTGCGCAGTTTCTATGAGGGCAGAAGCTAAAAATATAGGCAAATGAGAAATTAGAGATACTGCTTCATCATGCTCTTTTGGCGAAGCTTGGCAAATTTCACAATCCATTGATTTTATGAGCTCAGAAATAGTTCTGACTGAATTTAAATCACTATTTTGTGTTGGGGTAATAATCCATTTTGCATTTTTAAAAAGACCTTCAAAACCTGAATCAACTCCTTTTTTTTCTGTGCCTGCCATTGGATGAGATCCAATAAATAGAGGATGTGAATTTTCCCATGTATTTACAATTGGTTCTTTTACAGACCCTACATCAGTTAGTATTGTTTCCTGAGGTATTGATGCTACTAATTTTTGCGACGGACTGATCAAATCTTTGATAGGCAATGCCAAAATTATTAGCTCACATTTTTTTAATAAGTTCAGATCACAGCTAACAAAATTTGCAAGTTTTTTATCCTTAGCTTTTTTTTCATTAAATTCATTATTTGCTATTCCATAAATTGTATGATTTAGACTTTGGAGTTTTAATCCTAAAGAACCACCAATTAATCCTAATCCTACTATTCCAATTTTCATAAATTAATTAATTCAAGACCCTCT
>CABYNZ010000052.1 GCA_902520485.1 uncultured Prochlorococcus sp.
AAACTCATTTAAAAAAATTTATCAATATCATTTTAAAAAAAAAAATAAACTTGTAATTACTTTTTATTAAATTGATATTCTTTCAATTTTTCCAGAGGTACTGATTCTAAGACTACAATATTCGTTGATTCTAATATGACTTTTGGTGCAAGACCGTCTAATAATGCTTGCTTCCACCTATCAAGACAAATACACCAATGATCACCATCCTTTAGTCCTGGGAAGGAATAAATAGGCATGGGAGTTATTAAATCATTACCTTGTGATTTACTATATTTCAGGAAATTATCATCCATTACACAACATATGGAATGATTTCCTCCATCATTTTTGTCATAGTTGCAAAATCCATCTCTGAACCACCCTGTCATAGGTGAGCAACTACAAATCTCAATTTCTTCTCCAAGGACATTTAACTGATTTTGATTATTTATGGTCATAGATTTTTTAATAATAATAAAACACCAACATTTCTTTAAAAAAGGTTGACGAGTATGGGGGGTAAGGAGGTAATAATTCTAATAAGGTTTTTTTCATTATGGATTGGGACTTTACTGAAAACATTGCATTTAAAGCTCTTTATGAAGCTTTTAAAGATAGTAATGAAACTTCCGCATTAGAATTTTTATCTAGTGATGGTGCTTCATATTATCTTGAGTTAACACAGGATGCCGCGGGTGAGGGACTCGATCTAGGTGATAATGAAACGATGGAAGAACTGCAGGAAGAAATTATTGAATATTTAGAAAACAACTAAAAATTCAGCTTAAGCGCTGAAATATTTAGCTTTTGAGTGTAGTGAAATGATGGCTGTAGTACTTTGTTCGGGATGGAGTTGTTCAGATTCATCCATGGTCAAGTTTATTCTTTTTGCATCCAACAATGATAATTGTATGTTTGAATCAGATACTTTTGGACATGCAGGATAACCAAAAGAATATCTAGCTCCTCTATATTTTTGAGCTAGTATTTCTCTATTTTTGTCTGGTTCTTCAGATCTAAAACCACATTCAATACGAATTAATGCATGGACATACTCAGCTAGAGCTTCTGCTAATTGCACTGTAAGTCCATGGAATAACAAATAATCGCTATATTTATCTTCTTTAAATAATTTTTGAGAATATTCACTAGCAATATCGCCCATGGTTACTGCCTGCATGGGAAATATATCTATCGGTTTATCATTTTTCAAATCACAATAAAAATCAGCTATGCATAGATTATTCCCAGATTTTTGTCTTGGAAAATTAAATTGGGAAATTTTATTTAATGATTTCTTATCAAATAAGAAAATACTATTATCTTTTCTCCCGCACTTGAAATATCCATAAACTGCTTTGGGTGAAATAAGTTTATTTTCTAAAGTTGTCTCTAACCATTTATCTAACAATGGTTTAGCATATGAATCCAAATAGTTATTGTATTCATCTAAGCTTTGGTTTTTTCCTTTTTTTATTTGCCATTGTCCGCTAAATAGAGCTTTTGTATCTAAATAAAAAATTAATTTATTTAAATCTATATCAACTTCGTTCAAGACTTTCGTTCCCAAGAAAGGAGCTTTAATTGGTTCTTCTTCATTTATAAATTTAGATCTTATAAAATTTTCTTTTAAATTTAATTTGGAAGTCTCGGTATTTATTGATATTGATTCTTTAACAGCTTGAGAGTTGGATTTTGGTGAGGCTAAATTAATATTTATACCCTCATTGTTTATGAAACCCTCTGTATTTGACCAATTACCCTTTTTTTTATTATCCATATATTCATTCATGAATTTAAGATCAGTGAATGCATCTTTTCCGTACAATATTTTCCCTTTATATATTTTGCTGCAGTCCTCATTTACAAATTTTGGGGTTAAGGCTGCGCCTCCTAATATTACTGGTACACTAATATCTTCATTGTTAAAAGCCTCTAAATTATCTTTCATAAATGCAGTTGATTTAACAAGTAATCCGCTCATAGCTATGCAATCCGCATTGTGCTTCTTTTGTGCATCTATAATTGCTGAAACATCTTGCTTTATTCCAAGATTTATAACGTCATAACCATTATTTGTAAGTATTATATCTACCAAATTTTTTCCAATATCATGTACATCGCCCTTGACAGTTGCAATTAAGAGTTTTCCATTTGATATATTTTCATCTACAGTTTCCATATATGGTTCTAAAATTGAAACCGCAAATTTCATTGTTTCAGCGGATTGGAGTACAAATGGTAATTGCATCTGACCTGAGCCAAATAAATCTCCAACAACTTTCATCCCATCTAGTAAAAAGGTATTGATTATTTCAAGAGGTTTATATTTTTTTAACGCTTTATTTAATTGATCC
>CABYNZ010000053.1 GCA_902520485.1 uncultured Prochlorococcus sp.
AATAAATTCTATACCTAATGCTGATTCTTTTGATTCACTTAAAAAATACATAAAAAAAGCACTCTATGATAAAAGTAATTACTCTAAAAATAGGGTTAGAGATTCTTTGAATATATTAGGAAACTTAAAAAATTCAGAAAAAATGTTTCTAAAATCTTTAGATATTTAAATTATTAATCAATTTCTATATCATCAATAGTTATTAATTTGTTTGATTGGACATCCCTAGAAAGTTTCTTTCCTAATATATTTGGTAAGTCTTTTTCTTTAATGCCATTACCTGGTTTTTTTAAAGTAAACATTTCTTCAGTTAATATGGTTCCTTTTTTCATATTCCGAATTAGGCATAGGGACTTTCCAAATAATGTTGTCATTTTATTTAATCTATTGGCAGCTTGATCTTTATCTGATGGGTTAGATTTCATAATATGGAACTTATCTCTAAGAATAGATAAATTTTTTAATTCATCTGGAGTAATTGATGAATTAGTATCTGGACCAAATTGATATGGATGTAAAGCTATATGTAATTCAATAAGTGAAGCACCTTTTGAAATTGCGTAAATAGATGGCGCTATGTCACCTGAATGATCTGAAAGCCCAACAGGCACATTATATTCATTTCTAAATTTTTCTATTAAATTTATTCCTACTTTATTTAAAGAAGTTGGATATTCAGAAGTACATTGAAATATAGCTATGTCATTGACTTCATTACTCTTAAGGAATTCAAAGGCTTCATCAATCTCTGATAAACTACTCATACCAGTAGAAATTAGGATTGGTTTTTTTGTTTTACTCAATTTTTTTAGAAAAGGAAAATTATTAATTTCTCCTGAAGCTACTTTCCATGCAGGGACATTTAATTTTTCTAAAAGATCAATTGCTTCTAATGAAAAAGCTGAAGAAAGAAAAATTATTTTTTTTTCCTCTGCATGTTTATATAGACCTATCCATTCTTCATAGGTAAACTCCATTCTTTTCCAATATTCGAATCTGGTTTTATCTTCGTATGAAAATTTTATTCTAAATTCATCATCCAATGTACTTTCATGATTTGCAATGTGTGTTTGAAATTTTATAGCATCTGCACCATAATCTGCTGCAATATCAATAAATGAATGAGCCATACCAAGTGAACCATCATGAGCTTGGGCAACTTCTGCGATAATAAATGAAGGCTGATTTGGACCTATTTCTCTATCACCTATATAAAAGTTTTTTGAATTAATCATTAATTATAAGATCAAGATTATTTGATAATATTACTAAAAAATGAAATGTATGTCTCTAATAAAAGTTATTATTTATCCTTTTAAATTCAATTTTAGAAATTAAATCTGCCATTATTTCTCCAGCTTTACCATTTCCATAAAGATAACTCTTTTCAAATTTACCATGATTGATTTGCTTCTTAATAGCATTAAAAATAGAGTTAGAATCATGACAAACATCAATAACGTTTTTTGCTCTTTCTCTACCATTTTGCCTAGTACCAATATTAACAACAGGAATACCCAAGAAAGAACATTCTCTTATCCCAACGCTGGAATTACCAACTAAACAAGAAGAATTTTGAACTAAAAGTAAGAAATCTTTTGGTAATAAATTTTTAAAAAAATGAAATTTTGCATTTTTATTAAATTCTCTAAATATCCTTAGTGCCTTGGAGGTTGCATCTGAACCAGCATCTACATTAGGCCAAAACCAAAATACAGGGATATCAATTTTTCTTATGGCATTAATTGTTTCATTAGCTTGATTAAAAGCTTCATCGTATTCTGTCGTAACAGGATGCTGCATAACTACTAAATATCCGTTTTTACAGTTAAATTTTGGCCCTGTTCCTTTATACCTTTCAAAGGGATCGAAGTTTAAAACAGGGGTTCGTTCAACTTCTAAAGCTATGTCAATGGAGGGACAACCTGTTTTGAAAACATTTTCTGGGTCCTCCCCCATTGAGATAACCCTTTTTTTTGCTAAATCAGTTGCCACAAAATGAATATCTGCTAGTTTCGTGATTGCATGTCTTACTTTATTATCAATAGATCCAGTATATTCACCACCTTGAATATGTAATAAAGGGATATTCATATATGATGATGCAATCGCATTTGCGATAGTTTCGTACCTATCGGCAATTGTTATAACAATATCAGGATTTATTTTAGATAATTCAGAAGATAAATCAATAAGTGCTAATCCAACGCTTTTTACTGAATGAGATAACTCACTACCTTCAATTACATTGTGTATTTGCGAACGAATATTGAACCCATCTTCTCTTATTACTTTTGAAACTTTCCCATATCTATCAAGAAGAGCTG
>CABYNZ010000054.1 GCA_902520485.1 uncultured Prochlorococcus sp.
TTAAAATTTTTAAATTTAGCTAATAGAAAAAAATAGAAGAAATGATTCTTTTCATTTATTAGTTAGAAAAATAAATTGTTAATTTTAATACTTAATGATTTTGAAATGTGATGTTAAGCGGCTATCCTAAGTGATATTGAATTTTTGTTCTCAATGTCTAATCAGGGTTTTACAAGAATCAAAAGTGATAGAAGTTTTCTTGATAATTTAATTAAAGCTGGTTCAAAAGAGTTATATATAGAATTCTCAGATTTTGATGTTATTTCAACTGGATGGAATTTTTCTGGAGAAACATATAAGTTAAAAACTATTATTCCAGAAAGATCTAGAAAACTTAATTACTTTAAATTAATAAAGGCTTTTATATCAAATCAAAATATTTATGATGAAGATTTTGATTGGTCATCTACAAGAAAATTTTATACTAGAAGATTAGAAAATATCTTTTTAGAAAATAATATCTTGAAAAAATAAAGTTTATTTATGAATAATAAATGCTTCTTTAAAATATAAAAAATTAATGCCTAACATTGTAATTAAAAATAATTATCGAACTGAGTTTGATGGATTAAGAGCTTTTGCAGTAATTGCCGTTATACTAAATCACTTCAATAAGGATTTATTGCCTAGTGGATTTTTGGGTGTAGATATATTTTTTGTAATTTCAGGATTTGTTATAACTTCATCATTATCAAGAAGAAAAAATGGGAATTTTTTTGATTTTATTACTAGTTTTTATTCTAGAAGAATAACAAGAATTATACCTGCTCTTTTAATTCTTGTACTATTCTCAACTCTTTTAACTTGTTTATTTCATCCTCAAGCTAGATTACCCTTAAATACTGGTATTGCATCTCTCTTTGGTTTTTCAAACATATATTTAGTAAGAATTGCAACCGATTATTTTGCACAATCTACAGAATTAAATCCTTTCACTCACACTTGGTCTCTTGGAGTTGAAGAACAATTCTATTTTATTTTCCCAATACTCATCTGGTTTACAGGATTTAGTAAACAAAAAAGTAAATCTTATAGAAATCTTTTTATTACTATTTTTATTTTATCAATTCCATCACTGCTTGGATTCATATATTTTTATACCATAAATCAATCTGCGACATATTTTTTGATGCCCTTTCGTTTTTGGGAACTTGGACTAGGAAGCTTAACTTTTATCTTTATAAATAAAAAACAAATAATTAAAAATCAACTAGGAAAAATTCCTGCTTCATTTATATTTTTAATAATAATTATATTAATGTTTGTACCCTCAAAACTAAGCGTATTAGCAACAATATTTATTACATATCTAACTTCACTTTTAATTATATGTATAAACAACAAATCATTTTTTTTCAGATTGCTAAATAATGAGCATTTACGCTACTTGGGTCTTATGTCCTACTCCTTATATCTTTGGCATTGGCCAGTACTTTCTTTCTCAAGATTAACTATTGGAGTTCACTGGTGGTCTATCCCTTTTCAGCTAATCTTTATTTTTGGGTTATCATTCCTTTCTTATTTTTATATAGAGACTCCATTTAGAAAAAAATTCATTGTTAAAAATAATGTATTGATAATCCTAAAAGGAATTTTAATAATCCTTTTTTCAAGCATATTTGTATATTCATCGAGAATTTTTAGCGAAAAGATCTTTTTAGGAAATAAAAACAGAGATCGTTCTATAATTTATTCTGAATCAAATAAGTGGAATGGAATTTCATGTAGATATACTAATAAAATTTCAAATAAGAAATATGCAGAAACTTTTGATCATTGTTGGATTAATCAAAATGATATTTCCAAATTAGATGATTTAAAAGTTAATAAAAATATATTTACTTTTGGTAATTCTTATAATGAGCAACTAGTTCCGGCATATTTAGAAATATCAAAATTAAATAGTTATAATATTAACGCTATTTATACCTCTAGATGTGAATTAAATGAGGTATTTAATGATGAAAAAAAGTTAAGCAAAATTTGTAATAATCATTTAGATCAATATTTTAATTGGTTGACTAAATATGCAAAAAGAGGAGATATCTTTATTGTTTCCAATTCAGTATCTGATTTTTTTAGCTTTAATAAAATCAAAAACAATAAAACTCCTGTTACATTAATAGAAGAATATCTAAAAAGCTTAAAGAACTTTAGTAAAAGACTTGATTCGATAGGAATAGAATTAATATTTATTTCTGGAATTCCTCTCTTAAATGATAATCCTGATATTTGCTC
>CABYNZ010000055.1 GCA_902520485.1 uncultured Prochlorococcus sp.
CAGATAAGTGCTAAAGCAAACCAATTATCTGCAGAAGGAGTAGATATTTGCAATTTAAGTGCAGGTGAACCTGATTTTGATGCCCCAAAAGAAGTTATAGAGGCTACAAGTAAAGCTATATTTGATGGATTTACAAAGTACGGACCCGCAGCGGGGAATTTAGATCTCCGAAAAGCAATTGCAAATAAACTTCAAATTCAAAACGATTTAAATTATGAATTTGAAAATGTAATGGTCACAAATGGTGCTAAGCAAGCAATATATAATCTTTTCCAAGTATTGTTAAATACTGGAGACGAAGTTATTATTCCTTCTCCATATTGGTTAAGTTATCCCCAGATGGTTAGATTGGCGGGTGGGAAGGCAATTTTTACAAATTCTTCTGCAGAAGATGGATTCAAAATTAATATAGAAGATTTGAAGTCTAAAATCTCTTCAAAAACTAAATTTATAATTATCAATTCTCCTAATAACCCTACTGGAAGAGTTATGTCAAAGGAAGAATTATTACAAATTGCCGATTTAGCTAGAGAAAATCCAAATATCAATATTCTTTCTGATGAGATTTACGAACTAATCCTTAAAAAAGAATTTAAACACTACAGTTTATCTTCATTAGCAAATGACTTAAAAGATAGAATTTTTATAATAAATGGGTTTGCGAAAGGATGGGCTATGACTGGCTGGAGGATAGGTTATTTAGTAGGTCCAAAAGATGTAATCAAAGCATCCTCAACATTACAAAGTCAAAGTACAAGTAATGTTTGCTCTTTTGTTCAAAAAGGTGCTTTAGAGGCTCTAAAAATTAATAATGAGTTTTTCTCAACGATAAATAGCCATTATGATCAAAGAAGAAGACTTCTCTATGAGGGCCTTAATAACATAAATGGGATTTATATTGAAGAACCTAACGGAGCATTTTACGCATTTCCAAAATTACCCAACTCCTCAATTACTTCTGTTGATTTCTGCAATAAAGCTCTTCAAGATTACGGATTAGTTGTTGTACCTGGAAAAGCTTTTGGAGCTGATCAATGTATTAGGATATCTTGTGCAGCTTCAGAAATTAAAATAAAAGATGGACTGCAGAGGATTGAAAAAGCAATCTCTGAATACTATAAATTTAAATAATTTATGTTTAATTTAAAGAATTTCCTACTAAGTTCATCTCTATTATTTTCTGTTTTTTCATCACCTGTATTTTCAAATCCCAAAGTTTTAAAAGTTGGAGCAATACCTGATCAAAACCAAGATGTTTTGGACAAAAGATTTAATCTATTTTCAAAAGAATTATCCAAACAACTTGATGTAGAAGTTAAATACATTCCCGTTATAAATTATGTTGCAGCAGTAACTGGATTTAGAACTAAAAATTTAGATTTAGTTTGGTTTGGCGGTTTATCAGGAGTTCAAGCAAGATTACAAACACCTAATTCAATTGTCATAGCTCAAAGAGATATCGATAAGGAATTTAAAAGTGTTTTTATAGTAAACAAAAATTTAAAACTTAACTCAATTTCAAACATTAAAGGACTTAAAAAACTAAAGAATTTAAGATTTACTTTTGGTTCTGAAAACTCAACTTCTGGAAGATTAATGCCAGAATATTTTTTAAATCAAGCAGGGGTAGAAATTAAACACTTTAAAGGAAAAAAAGCAGGTTTTAGTGGGAGTCATGATGCCACTATAGCTTTAGTTAATAGTGGGGCATTTGATGCTGGAGCTTTAAATAAACAGGTTTGGGAAAACAATCTTAAAAATAATCCTAAAAGAACAAGTAATTTAGAATTATTCTGGATTACACCAGAATATGTTGACTATCATTGGATAGCTCAAGGTGATCTTGAAAATAGATTCGGTGCAGGGTTTACAAAAGAACTTAAATCAGTAATTCTAAATTTAGATATAAAGCAAAAATCACATAAACAGATATTAGATATGTTCAATGCAAAAAGATTTATAAACGCAGAATCAAAACAATATAAAAATATAGAGGAAATCGGGAGGAAATTAAATAAAATTAGATGAATAATACTGTCTTAGAATTAGAAAATATATCTTATAAATACAAAAATGATCTGATCCTAAATAAAATAAATTTAAAAATAAATTCTGGGGAAAAAATTGCACTTTTAGGTAAAAGCGGTTCAGGAAAAACTACACTTATATCAGTACTTAATGGCACTATAAAGCCAACTCAAGGTG
>CABYNZ010000056.1 GCA_902520485.1 uncultured Prochlorococcus sp.
GGAAAATTAGTTGCAATTTAAAGATAATCAGCTAGAGTACACATGTACTATAGTTTGTATTTATGAAGTTTGGTTTAAATAAAAATTTCCAAATTTAGAATAATTACAAGAACATTAACCGATAAATCAAACAATGAGCCTTGAAGAAAAGAAAAAAACTGAATCAAAAGAAAAAGATAAGGCATTAAGTCTTGTCTTAGGTCAAATAGAAAGAAATTTTGGACGAGGTTCAATAATGAGACTTGGTGACGCCTCAAGAATGAAAGTAGAAACAATATCTACTGGAGCGCTCACCTTAGATTTAGCATTAGGAGGAGGCTATCCAAAAGGAAGAGTAGTAGAAGTTTACGGACCAGAAAGTTCAGGAAAAACTACTTTAACGCTTCACGCAATTGCGGAAGTCCAAAAAAATGGAGGAGTAGCTGCATTTGTAGATGCTGAGCATGCACTCGATCCAGTTTATGCGGCCTCTTTAGGTGTTGATGTTGAAAATTTATTAGTTTCACAGCCAGATACTGGTGAAATGGCTTTAGAAATAGTTGACCAACTTATAAGATCGAGTGCGGTAGATCTTGTAGTTGTTGACTCGGTCGCAGCACTAACACCAAGAGCCGAGATAGAAGGAGAGATGGGAGATCACGTAATTGGAAGCCAAGCACGGCTAATGAGCCAAGCAATGAGAAAAATAACAGGAAATATTGGCAAATCTGGATGTACGGTAATATTCCTGAATCAATTACGCTTAAAAATTGGCGTTACATACGGCAATCCAGAAACAACCACAGGAGGTAATGCATTAAAATTTTACGCCTCAGTAAGACTTGATATCAGAAGAATTCAAACTCTTAAAAGAGGTACTGAGGAATATGGCATAAGAGCAAAAGTAAAAGTAGCAAAAAACAAAGTTGCACCACCATTTAGAATTGCAGAATTTGATATTCTCTTTGGGAAAGGTATTAGTACAACAGGATGCTTATTAGATTTAGCAGAAGAGACTAATATCATCATAAGGAGAGGTGCTTGGTATAGTTATGAAGGAGAAAATATTGGACAAGGAAGAGATAATACAATTATTTGGCTTGATCAAAACTTAGAAATCAGGAATAAAGTAGAATCTGTGGTTAAAGAGAAATTAACAGAAGGAACTGAAGTGAGTTCTAATTCAATGAAAGCATTAAATAGCAATCCTGCTGATACAATCGCTGTTAATGATATAAAAACAGTAGCTTAGATTTATAAAGAATCAGCTAAAGTCCACCACCCAGCAGCAGGGCCTATAAATCTCACTACAATCCATAAGATTACTAACCCTCCGATTCCAAACCAACTGGCCTTAATACTTAATTTAATTAGGTTATCTCTTTGATTGATTGTAAAGGGAAGCCATTTAAATAATCTTGGAGACTCATCAATTTTAGTTTTAGTATTATTTTTTTTTGGAGGTAAACCAAGTGTTTTACGTCTTTTTGCTTCTCCCATATTTCTTTAGTTATTTACAAAATCATAACCTAATCAAAAGGTAGCATGTAGTTAATTTGTTTTGAGGGTTGAATGTTTTGCAAAAGTAATCTTCCCCAGTTTCTTTTATTTGCTCTTCCATCTAGGATTATTAACTTACCTGAATTTCTTCTTAAAGGAGAAATAGATCTTTCAAGTTTAATTCTAGCTTGAGGAAGAAAGAAGTCTCTAAACCAATCTTGAGAAAGCTTCTTTTTATGAGAGACAGTAATTGCATTAATGGGTTCTGACATATTCGGAATCGGAAGTAAAGGAATAATAATTTGTTCTGGAATTTGAATTAAATAAGAATTCATAATCCACCAGTCAAAACTAGAGCAAAGGATTTCATTTCTAGCTGAGGGGATTGTCTCTAGCAATACTCTCTTCCCGTAAGTCGAAGCTAATTCTGTAGCAAGATTAGTTTTTAAATCAATATCATCAGACAACACTAAAGTTAAACCCCTTCTAAAAAGTATTAACTTTTTGCATTTGTCCAAGATTGAATTGGTAAAAAGAGGATTATTAGGAAGCAACTGTTTAGAGGGTATATATAAAGAAATCTTTTTCTCTTCAAAATTACTCTTAAAATTAATAACCAAGTCAATATCTAAACTATGCTTTTTAAAATACATTTGGAAAAAATTATCTTTTCTCAATGCTGATAAAAAAATAAAT
>CABYNZ010000057.1 GCA_902520485.1 uncultured Prochlorococcus sp.
AAGAATTGGACTAGAGCATATGCTTGATAAAAGAGCCGATGAATTGTCAGGAGGGCAGAGGCAAAGAGTAGGAATTGCTAGAGCTTTGATACAAAATCCAATGTTACTTTTAGTAGATGAACCTACCGCTAGTTTAGATCCCAAAAATTCCAGGCAAATTATGCGATTAATATGCGAGTTATGTAATGAAAGAAATCTTGCTGCGATTATAAATATTCATGATGTTTTTCTTGCTCAGAATTTTGCAGAAAGAATAATAGGTTTAAAAGCTGGAGAAATTGTTTACGATGGCAAGCCAAGTGGCTTATCAGAGACAATACTTACAAAAATATATGGAGAAGAAGACTGGTCTAAAACTGTAGCAAATTAGGAATATATTAAATGAATGATAAGAAAGTAATTTGGAAAAGAAAACCGTTAATAAAAAATAGGTTATTAAGAATTGGATTAATTTTGCTAATTAGTACTTACTTATTATCTGTTTTCCTAACTACCGAAATTGATTGGCAAAGAATTCTTGAAGGGATCCCAAGGGGTAAAAATTTTATATTTGCTTTTTTCCCTCCAGATTTTATAACTAGATCTGATGAGATTTTGGCAGGTATTTTTGAAAGTCTATGGATGACTATTGTTGCAACTATTGTGGGGATACTTATTTCTATACCTGTATCCTTAGGGGCGGCTAAAAACATAGCTCCTAAATTTGTTTATTTCTTATCAAGAGGAGTTATCACATTGTCGAGGAGTTTTCAGGAAGTTATCCTAGCAATATTTTTTGTTAAGTTAATGGGTTTTGGACCTTTTGCTGGGATGGTAACTCTGAGTTTATCGACAATAGGGTTTTTCGCTAAATTATTATCTGAAGATATTGAAGACATAAATAAATCCCAAGCTGAAGCAATCAAATCTACTGGCAGCAGTTGGTTTCAATGGGTTAATTATGGTGTCCAGCCTCAAGTTATGCCAAGATTTATTGGATTATCCTTATACAGATTGGATATTAATTTTAGAGAGTCTGCGGTAATTGGAATTGTTGGGGGAGGAGGTATTGGTTCTACCTTAAATACAGCTTTTGATAGATATGAATTTGAGACTGCAGCGGCTGTTCTTATCGTAATTATTTCTATCGTGATGATTGTTGAATATACATCTAGTCATCTCAGGAAATTAATAAAGTAATGCCAATAATAAAACAAAAGGATTACAAAACCTGGAAAAAATTTGATCGAAAAAGAGATTTACAAAACTGGCTTTGTTGGTTCTTAGGTACTTTAATTTTTAGCTTTTGTTTTGGTCTGATTAGTAGTAAAACAATCTGGTTTTATGTATTTGATTCACATAATGAGGCTTTAGATCTTTTAGGTAGGATGTTTCCTCCAGAAACTAATTATTTCTTCACTTTAATAAAACCTATTTGGGATACTTTAAATATCGCGACTATTGGTACAACGATTGGAACTTTAATTGCAATACCATTAGCTTTTTTATCCGCAAACAATACTACCCCAAGTAAAAAGTTTTTAAGACCTTTAGCCTTATTTTGCATAGTTTCAAGCAGATCAATTAATTCAGTAATCTGGGCATTACTTCTGGTTGCAGTTGTCGGTCCTGGAGTCTTGGCTGGCATAATTGCTATCGGATTAAGATCGATAGGATTTTGTGGAAAATTACTCTATGAAGCCATAGAGGAAATTGATGAAAACCAAATTGAAGCTATTGAGGCAACAGGGGCTAATAAAGCACAAATTATGACCTTTGGCATAGTGCCTCAAATTCTCCCAGCATTTACAAGTATTTCTATTTATAGGTGGGATATAAACATTAGAGAAGCAACTGTTGTTGGCTTAGTTGGAGCAGGAGGTATAGGGATAGAATTAGATGCTCAAATAGGAGACTTAGCTTGGGCTAAGGTATCAGTTATTTTATTAGTAATAGTAGTAGCGGTTGTTTTTAGTGAATGGATTACAGCAAAAATAAGAAAGGCTATTATTTAGACTAAATTAAATACTAGGATGAATAGTTAAGTAAAGATAAATTAAATGCAATTTTCTGATAGATATCTAAGTGCTTGGGTTTTCTTAGCAATGTGTATTGGATCTTTATCCGGTTATTTATTTCCTAATTTATCTCAATTTAT